>NZ_WOVC01000074.1:0-6570 GCF_011378635.1 Methylosinus sp. RM1 | reverse complement strand
CTTTCGGCCCGCAAATCGACGAAAAAGGCTGTTTTTCAGGCCTTTCTCCTGCTCGCGCCTACGTGGCGGCCGCGGATTTTGGCCTTCGTCTACGTTTTCAAACGACCGATTGTTAAAATTCATCGTAATTGAAATTCTGCCCGTTGATCACATCATAGGCGATATGATAGTATCCCAGCAATGAGATTGGTTCTGGATACGAACGCCCTGATCGCAGCGCTCCGAAGCCCAGGCGGAGCCTCCGCCGAGCTTCTCAAGCTTGTGCGTCGAGGGCAGGCCCAGCTTTTGGCCAGCGCCGCCCTCGCAATCGAATATGAGGCCGTATGTCTGCGCGACGAACACCGAAAAGCGGCCGGCCTGTCGACGAAAGACGTCGGTCAGTTTCTCGATGCGATCATCGACCTGATCGAACCGGTCGAAATCTGGTTCCTTTGGCGGCCGCAATTGCGCGATCCGGGCGAAGAGCTGGTCCTCGAGGCGGCTGTGAACGGGCGGCCCGCGACGATCGTTACGTTCAATTTGCGTGACTTCCGACTTGTGCGAGAGCGCTTTGGCGTCGACGTTCTCACGCCGAGAGATACGCTGATGAGGATGGTGCGATGAAAACCAAAACTGCCGCTTATGCTCTTCGGCTCCCCGCTTCGATGAAGGCGGAAGCCGAAAAGATCGCCGCCGAGGATGGCACGAGCCTCAACCAGTTCGTCGCTTCGGCGGTGGCCGAAAAGGTTTCGGCGCTGCGCACGGCTCGTTATTTCGCGGAAAAGAAAGGTCGGACCGATTGGAGCGCCTTCGACCAGATCATGCGCCGCGAGGGTGGCGCGCCGCCGGTTGCGGACGACGAGATTCCTGAGGCTTATCGAGCGGCTCGCAAATAGTCCGTTGCGGATTTCGTCGGAAGGAGACCAGGGCGAATGCCCCTGATCGGCTACGCTCGCGTCTCGACCGAGGAGCAGGTCACGGACGCCCAGACCGATGTGCTGAAGGCCGCCGGCTGCGTCGAGATTTTTCGCGAGCATATGTCGGGGGCGAAAGCCTCGCGGCCGGAACTCGCCAAGGCCCTTTCGCGCGTGCGCCGCGGCGATGTGCTGGTCGTCGCGCGGCTCGATCGTTTGGCCCGCTCGCTGTCGCATCTCCTGGCCGTGATCGCCGAGCTCGACGCCAAGGGCGCGCATTTCAAATCGCTCGCCGATCCCATCGACACCACGACCCCGCAAGGCCGGTTCGCTCTGCAGGTTCTCGGCGCCGTAGCGGAGCTGGAGCGCGCCCTGATCCGGGAGCGCACCAAGGACGGCCTGCGCGCCGCCAAGAAGCGCGGCCGCATCGGCGGCAACCCAAAGCTCCGCGCCGGCGACCGCGACGCCATCCAGCGCATCGTCGACGCCAAGGCGGCGAATTATTTCGAGCGCGTCAATCGAACGGCCGAACATTGGCTGCCGGTCGTACGGCAAATGCGCCCGGATCACCGCTGGCAGGACGTCGTGCGCGTGCTCAACGCCAAGCGCGATGGCGCCAACGGCGCTCCCCTGCCCCAATGGACTGTCGAGCGCCTGAAGCGCGCGGTCAAATGCTTCGTCCACGAGGGCTTGATCGAGCCCCGCCTCCTCCATCAAGCCGCCAGCCGAAAAGTCAGCAGCGAACGCCTGGTCACGCTCGTCGCCGGGATCAAGCGGGCCAATCCCGATCTGACGCTCGCGCAGATCGGCGCGCAGCTCGAGGCCATGTATGAGCGCACGCCACGCGGCGGAACCCGCTGGGCGCCCTCCTCCGTCAAAAGCCTGCTCGATCGCGCCGAAAAGCTCCGATTGCTCGACGCCGAAACGTTGTGAGCGAGCGGATCGCCGGGGCTCGGTCCGATCATCCATCCCCGCGTCACCCTGTTTTCTTGCGTTCGCGCGCCGCCTTCGCGGCCTTGCCGCGCAACAGGGCCATCAGCACGGGTCCGAGCGAGAATTCCCCTGCCCTCGCCTTTTCGGTCAGGACGCGCAGATAGCCGCCGGCACTCTTGATCTCATCGCCGCGTTGCAGGATCGCGGCGATGACGATGGAGGCGTCATGCTCGCCCAGGACATCCAGGGCCTGTGACCAGGCGTCCGGCGAAACGCCGAGCGCCGAGCGCACTGTCGCCGCCGCAGCAGCGAGGTCTCGCCATGACGAGATTTCGCCACTCGGGCCATAATCGGCGATGTCTGGACAGGCCTCCAGCACCATTCCGAGCGGATAGGTGCGAAGGCTCGGCTTGGGATCGACGGTTCGAGGACGATCTGGGGCTGTTTCTGGGGCGCGGTCGATCGCTCCCCTGCCCTGATCGAGATTTGGCTGGGATGGCCGAGCCCTGCCTTCTTGAAGGCTAGGTTCAAGATCAGAAGAGTTTGTGGTTTGATTCTGTATGTGACGCTCAGATTGAGACTCATTGCCGCTCATATTTTGAGCTTTTATATGCGTTTCCAGCGACTTGTGGATTTCCGCCGCTAGAGTGGCCAGATCGCAGGCCAAAGCCTCCAGATCGGCGTGGGAAAGCCCCCGTCCATAGCGCCCCGAGAGCGTCGCATAGCGCTGATGCGCCTCGTCCCAGTCACCCGAGACCCCCTCCTCCAACGCGGTCTCGATCATTTTTGCGATGTCGCGGCGGGTCAGCGTGATCTTCTCGCGCAGCAGCGCGATCGCGCGATTCTCGGCCCGCACCTCCTCGGCGAGGTTCCCGATTTCGCTCGAGCGCGCCACGAGCGGCGCGAGGTCGAAGCCGAAGGCGTCCTCTATGGCTCCCCCCTGCCCTTTCCGGGCGAAGCGTTTGCCATTCGGCGAATCGCGGCGAATGATCAGCCCGGCCTCGACGAGGCAGGCGAGATGCCTCCGCAGCGTCGCCGGCGCCATGCCATGGGCGCGGATCGAGAGTTCCTTGTTCGAGGGAAACACGACGATGCCGGCGCCGGCCGAGCCCGCCTCGGCCGACATCGACCCGACCTCCGGTAGACTGAGCGCTGTTTCCTGGTGAAAGCTCAGCAGCGCGTGCAGCACCGATAGCGCGCGCTCGGTGACGCCGAGCGGCTCCTTGGCTTCGGTGAGCGCGCGAAACAGCCGCCATTTGTGGACGACGGTCTCGGATGCGCCCGGCTTCGTGGCGAAATTCTCGGTCGCGGTCTGGCTCGCCACCATGGCGAGCGACAACGACCGCCGCCCGAAGGGCGTCGTTGGACGTGTCTGCATGATCCTTTGCCTCATTCAGGCAAAAGAAATCCGCTCGCCGAAACGGCGCCGACTCTTGACAGCGATTCGCGGAAGTGTGATTCTCTAGGTGCGAACTACGAGAAGGGCTTCCGGGGCGACGTTTCGGGGGCCTTTTTCTTTTGTCGATGTCTCCTGCGTCATACGCTCGACGTCACACATAACTCTCCCCGTCATCGACGGGATTTGAACTCCTCATAGAGCGCCTGCAATCGCTCGAGGACGAAGTCACCAAATTCAGGGGCGACGCGACGATCGATCGTCACCGAAATTTTTTCGGCGTCCTGCACAATCTTGGCGAGTTTTGCGCCTTCCGCGGTCGTCCAATTTTGGAGACGAGGCCGCTCCGCGACGCTCGGTCTCACCAAGGCATGAACCCGTCGAAACCGCTGATCGCTTTCGAGAGCGAGGAAGTCCGGCGACGCAATCAACGCTTTGACCGATTTCGCGACTGCGGGATCCGAAAAACGCTCGGCGAGATCGATCCACCCGCGCCGCCCGATTCCGAGCGACGGACCAATCGCATGGATGACATTCTCGGGAACTTTCGAAATAACCGAGAGCATGTTGGACAAATCGCTCTTGTAGACGGACAGCGCGGTCATGATCGTGTCGCGCTTGAAGCCTCTCTGTTCCAAGCTGCGCGCGAAACGCGCCTTCTCTATGAACGACAAATCTTGCCGCTCGTTATTTTCCTGACCTTGCGCAATGACGAGTTCGTCATCGGAGAGAGACTTGACGACGGCGCGCACTGTGCGCTGCAGATCGAGCGCAGCGCGAAGCCTCCGATGGCCATAGGCGACCTGAAATCGCCCGCTCACGCTCGGATGAGGGCGCACGAGAATCGGCACTTGCTGCCCATGATCTCGAATAGCTTCGACCAGTCGTGCATGCGCCTCCCGGCTCGTCGCCATGCGATCCTCGACAAAGGAAGGATCGATCAGCGTCGGATCGAGGTCGACAACGACCTGCCCCTCGGCAAGCTGCCGCTCGATAGCGAGCGCGCGCTCGGATTGTGCTTTGAACTCGCTGAGAGACTGCCCGAGCGCGCCGACAGGAGCCGCAGCAGACTTTATAAGTGCCGAGGAGCCGAGAATGGGTCGTGTCTTGTGCGTTGCCGCCCTTACCACGGGATCCGCGTCTGACTTTTCATTGACTCGGAGATCATCGGTCGCGGCCGTGACTTTACCGTCGGAGGCGGGCGCCGAGCCGAGTTGCAAATTCGCGAAGAGCGCTTTTCGGCTCATGCTGTCCTCCCCCAGGCTCTTCGGATTAAACTCTCGATCTCTCCGTTGACTTGGTTCATGGATTCGACCGCGCGATCGTATGTCGATCGGGTGAACTGCTGGCGCTCCACTTCATACAGCGTCTGGTTTGTGATCGATGCGTCCGAGATCGCCGTGCTTTTCAGCATGGGATGTATGAGCACGTGTTCCCCGAAGATCGACCGCAGGAAAGCGACCATCTGATTTTGAGGGCCGTCGCTCGGCTCGAATCTCGTGACGAGGTAATTCATCCAGTCGTAATTCGTGGCCCCCCCCGCATCGGCTACGACCTCCAAGAGGTCTCCCGTCATCGTCAAGAACTGCGCCATCGACAACACGTCGAGCATTTGCGGATGCACCGTGATCAGAACTGCGGTGGCGGCGCTCAACGCAGAGAGGGTCAAATAGCCGAGTTGCGGAGGGCAATCGATGACGACGATGTCATAGAGGTTCTGCGCCTCGGCAATCGCCTGAGCGATACGTCCAAAAAACATCAAATCTCCGGGTGCGCGCTGCATCAGCGCCCTCGGCGTTTCGTGCTCGAACTCCATCAGCTCTAGATGGGCGGGGATCAAATGCAGATTGGGAATATAGGTTCCTCTGACGATCTCGCTGATGGAACGACGATGCTCGTCGTACCGAATCGCGCCGTACAAAGTTTCATTGGATCCTACATCGAGTTCGGGCTGCGAGCCGAAAAGCGCAGACAGGCTTGCCTGAGGATCGAGATCAATGGCAAGAACGCGATACCCGTGCAGAGCGAGATATTGCGCCAAATGCGCCGATGTCGTCGTCTTCCCCGACCCACCTTTGAAATTCATGACAGTGATAATCTGCAAATGCTCGCCATCGACGCGATGGGGCAGATAGCGACGATCACCTCGGGCGCTCTGGTCGAGAATACGACGAATATTCTGAATGTCCTCAACCGAGTAGGACCGTCGACCGTTCGTGACCGTCGAAGCCACTCCGCGTCCTTCAGCCGCGACCTGCCGGAGATATCCTTCGTGGATGCCAATAAGCTTCGCCGCTTCCGCAGGCGAAAATAGGCGGATGGACTTTTCTGCGGACGGAGGAAAATTGTTGCGTTGATGTGCCTGCAACTGCTGCGACAGATTATTCGCGTGCCGCTGAATCAGCGTCCGAAGCTCTGTCGCCTTCGAAGCGGAAATGGCGGGTTTGCGTGCCATGTCTTGAGGGATCTCACAAAATCAAAGCTGCGGAGTTTTTCAAAGTTTCGCGCTTCGAGCGCGTCTTGAGGCATTAGCGCCGATTCTGAGCGGAGGCGCAACGTTTTTTCTGCTAACGAAACGTTAACAGCTGAACGAATCATGTGAGCTCGGTGACGCAATAATTCGTTGGCGCAAATCCCAAACATCACATTGGGGTGCCGGCCTGACGGCTGGGATCGTTAGCCGCGGCTAACTTCTTTCTTCAGCGATCCCGAGTTAGCCGCGGCTAACTCGGGCCAGCCGGCCCACGAACGACACCCTAGCCCAGATGTAGCCAAGCCGACCCACCTCCGAGCCGGGCGTTGACAACCCTACTGGAGCGCCCCACGTGACCTCGCCAACTAAGCGCGCGGGGGAGAGAGTCGGGCAAGCAGCCGCTTAACGCGGCACGTTCATGCCGCGAGAAACGGAGATCACCCTCGCAGCGGTCCCGTTCCTTCGCCGAGAATATCGAGATAAACACGGTAGCTGAAAACGCGCCACGCCGACGGCCCGTAATCTCCGCGACGAGGCCCAGGCGCTCGAGATCGCCCAGCGCAGCATTCACGGTCGGCGCACTCAACCCGGCACACTCCGTTCGCGGTGACGAATGGATGCAGCTGAAGCAAGTCGTGAATGCGAAGTGAGGACCCCGTCCGATCACTTTCGGCCGCTATCCGCTCCCGGTCACTCGTGAAAAGACCAGCGATCCGCACGGCTGCTTCGAAGGCCTGATTCGCCGTTTCGGCAACGCCCTCCAGAAAACGTATGGCCCGCCCCGTCTGCAAGGAGTTTTATCGAGAGCGCCTTCTGATGGGTCTGCGTCAACGTATCCGGCCTCGGGGCGAGCCCCCGGCCAAGATGGAGATACG
>NZ_WOVC01000101.1:0-1343 GCF_011378635.1 Methylosinus sp. RM1 | reverse complement strand
GCGATGATCCCATCGTCAAGCTGTCCGCCGTGACCGCCTGAACATTCCGGCCAAAGCCGGAAATCCCGGTGTCCGCCTCGATCCAGCTACACCACGCTCTGGGGCACGATCAGATCGCCGGCTGGCGCGACGCAACGCCGGCGGAGCGAAAGCGCATTCTCGCCGCCCTGCCGGAGCGCCGCGCGCGCCTACCGAAAGAGGCTCCCGCCTCGCCGCAACCCAAATGATCCCGAAGGAACGCGCACGGCCGCCCCAGCGCGGGTTTCGTCCGCTGGGGCCGCAGGGACCCGCATCCACGAGAGCCCGCGTCCACTTGCCAAAGGCGACGCGTTCGGCCTATAGCTCACGAAATCGTCGGCGGACGGCCGCAGGGACGAGACCTGCGTGGCAGAAGCGCTCGATCTGTTTGAACATATTTGCAAAAGCTGCTTCCGCCGCGTGAACTGCCCCCGCCGATCCATCCCTCGACCGAAAGGCGAGACATGACGAAGATACTGCCGGTCATCATGTGTGGCGGGGCGGGCACGCGCGTATGGCCCGAATCGCGGGAAACTCTCCCGAAACAATTCATTCCGCTCGTCGGCGAGCGCTCGACCTTCCAGACCACCATAGCCACGCTGGCGGACGAGGCTTTCGACAGGCCGGTCGTCATTTCCAACGCCGATTATCGCTTTCTCGTCACCGATCAGCTCGCCGCGATCGGCGCCGCCGCCGATATCGTGCTCGAGCCCATGCGCCGCGATTCGGCCGCCGCCGTCGCCGTCGCCGCCGGAATCGCCGCGCGCCGCTCGCCGCAGCAGATCGTCGTCGTGCTCGCCGCCGATCATGTCGTGCGCGATCCGCAGGGCCTCGTCGCTCTGTGCAAAAAGGCCGCGGCGGCCGCCGCCGACGGCCTCATCGTCACGCTCGGCGTCAAGCCCGACAATCCGGCCACCGGCTATGGCTATATTCGCCCCGGCGAGCGCATCGCCGGCGACGTCGCCGAGCTCGAAGCTTTCGTCGAAAAGCCCGATCGCGAGACCGCGCAGCGCTATATGGACGCCGGCTATTTGTGGAACAGCGGCAATTTCATCTTCCGCGCCGATGTGATGCAGGAAGAGATCGCGCATTTCGAGCCGGCGATTTCCGAGGCCGCCGAAAAAGCGATCGACGCCGGCCGCCGCGATCTCGATTTTCTGGTGCTGGACGCCGAAGCTTTCGCGCGCGCGCCGAAGACCTCCATCGATTACGCGGTGATGGAGAAGACGCGCAAGGCCGCGGTGATCGAGGCCGACATCGGCTGGTCGGACGTCGGCAATTGGCGCGCCGTATGGGAGCTGACCGAGCGCGACGCGCAGGGCAAT
>NZ_WOVC01000100.1:0-1374 GCF_011378635.1 Methylosinus sp. RM1 | reverse complement strand
TTTTATGGAATGGCCCGCCCCTCCTTCCGGCGTAGTAGGCTCGCCGGAGATAGAACGGAGGGATTGGTCATGAAGACGAAGGTTTCCGTGCTCGGGATCGACATCGGCAAGAATATTTGCAGTCTCGTTGGCCTCGACGCGGCCGGGACGGTGATCATGCGGCGGCGGGCGACGCGGGAGACGCTGATCGGCTTGGCGCCGAAGCTGCCGGCCTGTGTCGTCGCGATGGAGGCGTGCTGCGGCGCTCATCATCTGGGGCGGGTCTTCGCGGCTCATGGCCACGAGGTTCGGCTGATGTCGCCCGAATATGTTCGCCCCTATGTGAAAGCGCAGAAGAACGACGATCGCGACGCCGAAGGGATCGCCGAGGCGGCGACGCGGCCGACCATGCGCTTTGTGGAACTGAAAACGCAGGATCAGCTCGACATCCAGACGTTGCATCGGTCTCGCGACCGACTGGTCGGCGAACGGACGGCGCTGATCAACCAACTGCGGGCGATCCTTCTGGAGCGCGGAATCGTCGTTCCCAAGGGGAAACGTCATCTCGCGGATTATCTCGCCGTCCTGCTGGACGAAGGGAACCGACATACTCTGAGCGACCGGATGTACAGGCTCGTCGACGACGCTCGCACGCAATGGCGCGAGCTGGACAAGCGCATCGCCGCCTTCGACGCGGAGTTCACGGCTTTCGCCAAAGAGAACGAGGACGCCCGGCGACTGGCGACAATACCGGGCGTCGGCGCGCTGATCGCTTCGGCCTTGTTGGCGGCGATCGGAAAGGCCGAGACGTTCGAGCATGGTCGCGATCTTGCAGCCTGGCTCGGCCTGGTCCCCCGTCAGGCGACGACGGGCGGTAAGCCGAAATTGCTCGGGATCAGCAAGCGGGGCAACCGATATTTGCGCAGGCAACTCATCCATGGCGCGCGGGCGGCGCTCCCCCATGCCGCCAAACGCGACACGCCGCTCGGGCGGTGGCTGACGGCGCTGCTCGCCCGCGTGCATCAGAATGTCGCGGTCGTCGCCTTTGCCAACAAGCTGGCGCGGATCTCCTGGGCGGTGCTGCGGCGTGGAGAAACATTTGCCGACAAGGAGGCGATCCTGGCGGCGTGAGACTGGTCGTTCGGCGCATGTGCTGCTGATCGTCCGACGATGTTTGCGGGTGGTGGATCGAAAGATGGCCTGACTGATAGTCGAACGGCGTTCTGGAAACCTGGTTCAAAAAACGGCGTTCGACGCCGAGACTTTTATGAGGACCGGAACGCGCGTATCTCCATCTTGGCCGGGGGCTCGCCCCGAGGCCGGATACGTTGACGCAGACCCATCAGAAGGCGCTCTCGATAAAACTCCTTGCAGACGGGGCGGGCCATACGTTTT
>NZ_WOVC01000073.1:0-6607 GCF_011378635.1 Methylosinus sp. RM1 | reverse complement strand
AGCCCAGGCGCACGAGCATCAAGCTCCGCAGAAAAATCGCCGGATGGAGAGACGATTATCTCGCCACAGCCTTGGGCGCTTCAGCCCGTTAACCCGGATTCGGAGCCCTGGGGCCTGAAAGGATCGCTTTGCAAGGTCGATGCCGATGATGCTAACGTTTTCCATGGATGCCCTCTTCATTCGTGGGATGCGCAAACATCGCCACTTTGGCACATCGCTATGCCGTCAGGAGGGGGCATCCACTCCATCACGCCATCGTGGATGCGCTCGGCAATCCGGTCGTATTTTCTCTCACGCCTGGGCAAGCCAGCGATCTTTGCCAAGCCGAACCATTGCTCGAAAATATCGCCCCGAAAGCTTTCCTCGCCGATAAGGCCTATGATGCGGACGCACTGATCGAGGCTCTCGATGGCCGAGACATCGTCCCCGTGATTCCTCCGAGGAAGAATAGGGTCGATCCGCGAACGACCGACTTCGCGCTCTACCGGGAACGCAATCTCGTCGAACGATTCTTCAACAAAATAAAACACTACCGCGCAATCGCCACGCGCTATGACAAACTTGCCAGTTCGTTCCTCGCCGCCGTCCAATGCGTTGCTATCGCAATCCTGCTCAACTGACGACACGCGCTAGCGGTCGCGCAAAAAAAGGCGTGGAACGATGCAATGCCCCGCCCCTTCAGGGTGTGCGAAGACAGCATGTTGGATTACATCATCCGATCCGTATCATCCGGAATTGCCTACGCCGACGTTAACCTGACATCGCCGTCTATACCTTCTGCTCCGCCGCCCGCGCGATACCTAAAAAGTATTGCTTTTTTGACGCTTCTAATTTTGTCGCACCGAGGCCTATTTCTCATTTTCTCGACCGGAATCGGCGAGGTCTCGCGACTATCATCATCGAGAAGGAAGCATATGAAATCGACAACGCCATCGAGACGGGCCATGCCTCTCCGCACACTCGGCAATGAGCTCGCCATTTCCGCGATCGGATTTGGAGCCATGGGCATGAGCGAATTTTATGGCCCATCGGATGACATCGCCTCACTCGCTGTTCTGGACGAGGCGCTCGACCTCGGCGTGACCATGATCGACACGGCCGACCTCTACGGCCGCGGCCATAACGAAAAATTGATCGGTCGATTTCTTTCGGCTCATAAGAGGGCCTTGTCGGACGGACGGATAAAGATCGCAACGAAATGTGGAATTGAGCGGCCGGCCGACGAGCCTTACAGGCGGACCATCAATAATAGCCGAGCCTATATTCGCTCATGTTGCGAAGCGTCTCTGGCAAGGCTCGGAGTTGAATGTATCGATCTCTATTATATTCATCGCGTCGATCAAATGGCAGATATCGTCGAGACGATGGGAATCCTGAGCGAGCTGGTGTCCGAGGGCAAGATCGCACATATCGGGCTGTGCGAGGTCTCCGCGAGCACGTTGGAAAAAGCCAATAATGCACACAAGGTCACGGCGATTCAAACCGAATATTCGCTCTGGACTCGCGATGTCGAGCGAGAAATCCTGCCGAAGGCGCGAGAGCTCGAGGTCGGGTTCGTCGCCTATTCGCCTCTCGGCCGAGGCTTTCTCACAGGTCAAATCACCTCGACCGATGCTCTTGCCGAGGAAGATTTTCGCCGCAGCAACCCCCGCTTTCAATCCGACAACCTCGCTCATAATCTCTCTCTTCTCAAGACGGTGGAGACGGTCGCCGCTCGCCATGGCGCGACGCTGGCTCAGATCGCGCTGGCGTGGCTTCTCGCGCAGGACGAACATATTGTTCCGATCCCGGGCACGCGCCGCTCCGCTTTTTTGCGCGAAAATGTTGCAGCCGTCGAAATAGAGCTGACGCCCGAGGATCTACAAGAATTGGACGGCTCCATGACGCCCGGGCAGGTGCGCGGCGCTCGTTACACCGCCGAAGGCATGAAAGGCCTCGACGCCTGAGCACGCCGATCAATCATCGGGGTATGAATCGGATTCGTCACATTCGATCGCGTCATCGCCGCAAACGGTCGCCTGTATGGCGCGAACGACGTCGAGGACCTCTTCCCGCAATTCGCTGGCGCGCCAAATCAGCTGTATTTCTATACCGAGGCGCTGCTCGATATCTTTTTGAAAGCGACGATAGACAACCCCGATCCGACTGGCCACTCGCAAGGAAGACGGCAGGAACGCCAAGCCGTCGCCGGCGGCAACGCGCGCCAATAATTGGGCATGGTCGTCTGGCTCCGGTCGCCGCAGCGGAGAGTAGCCGAAATCCCGGAAGACCAGCTCGCACCGGTCGTAGAAAGCCGGATTGTCGCTTCGGGAAAACCAGAAAAGGGACGTATCGCCCAAATCTGAAAACCTCACTGCGAGATTATCGGCGGCTGGATGGCGGGCCGGCAGAGCGACCATCAGAGAGTCGCGCGTCAATTGGCGGATCATCAAGTCGCGGCCCGTGTAAGCGATATCGCCCACGATGGCGATGTCGAGCTGACCGGAACGTACCCGCTCCACGAGGAATTTCGAATAGGATCGCTCTTGGAGCACATTTTCGGCATGTGCGGAATCATCGAAAAACTCAGCCAGCGCCGGCAATTGGCTGAAGTCTACGATGCTGGTGACGCCGAGCCGGACGTCGCTCGTCGTTTCGCTCGGCATATGCGACAAGCCGGCGACAGCGGCCTCGAGGGCGACGAGAATACGATGGGCTTCCTTTTCAAATGCCTGGCCGGCAGAGGTGAGGCTGACGCGCGACGTATCGCGTTCGACCAGCTTGATGCGTAATCGCTCCTCGAGGCTCTTGATTTGCCGCGATAGCGGCGGCTGACTCATATCCAGCAGTTCCGCTGCCCGCCGAAAATTCAGCTCCTGCGCCACAGCGAGGAAACACTGTAGCTGCTTCAATGTGGGCATGCGCTTGGAAAATATCGACATGATCGGCGCTCCACATCCCGGCGCGGCTTCACGGACGCTATGAGCGAGCACTAGTCCCGTCGAACGGCCTCCGCTCGGCGCTCCCAATATACTACGGAATCGATACAAAAATAGTATTGCGATGTTTGAAATTTCGAGATCCGCACCATAACACTATTGTCCTCAAGCTCGAATTTGACTTTGGCAGGAGCAAATCATGGCAGCATCTGTCGTTTTAATATCACGTTTCCCGCTCGATCCTCGAGCCGTGGCCGATATGAGATCCGAGCTGATCGACAGCGCCAGAATGCGTTATCTGATCGACTCCAACAAGCTTGAGTTGTTGCAACTGCGAGCTTATGACGATATCATGGCTTTCGCCGAGACATCCGCTGATCTCGTCGACGATTGGCGACGATTCGCTCCATTCACGACAGGAGATGTTCGGCGCGAACTCGTTACGCTCGTGGATGAGCCGAAGCCGGTAGAGGCGCCGCTCCCCGGCACCGATTTCATTCAGCTCCGTCACATCGAGGTGCCGCCGCTCAGAATGGCGTCTTATCATCAATGGCGAGAACAAACGATTTTCCAAATCGTGCGGGAAAATAATCCGGTCGAAGCGTTTCTGGCTTATCATTCCCTCGTGAGTGGTCAGCCCGGCGTCATGTTCATCGCCGGCTTCTCTGGCGATCCTGCCGAATACCAAGCCGTTTTCGATAGCGAGCGCTATCGCGAGATCGTTCGGCAGGCCGGCGACAATTACATCGTCGGCGGCAGCGATGCACTTTATACGCGCCTATACCTCCGCCCACAACTGTTGGCGGACTGATGCACGCTTCGACTTTCGGTGCGAATCCGGTTGTGCGCGGCCTATGCCTGCAGCCGCCCGAATTTACCAAAAAAAGGAGGTTTGCCATGATGGATGACCGTTACTATTTCGTGGTGGGCGATCGATTCCGTGAATTCGCCGACGGCAAGGACGTTCTTACGGTCAATCAACTCGAAGCGCTCACGCGCTTGCCCAAGACGCTCGTCGGCGCGCGCAAGGTGCTCATGCTCGGCCAAGGCGTCCGGCAAGACGACGTGCTCGCCATTCTACGAAACTGCGAAGACGACCCGACGCAATCGGCAAAATTCGAAATCGCCGATCTGCGACGCGTCACGGACCGAGCGGACGAAACGCTCAGCCATAAGCGTGTATCGTACAACACATTGATCGGCGCGCCCTCGAGATTGAGCGCCGACCGATTCAAGCTGCCGCTCAACATCGATGAGCGCTGCGAGTTGATGGGAGATCACCAGACCGGCCAGCACATTCAGGGCATGATCGTCGTCGAGGCATTTCGCCAATCTTTTCTCGCAGTGACAGAAGCTTTTTTTCCTCTCGGAAACGAGGGGAAAACATATTTCGTCATCAACGCCATGAAAACGGAATTCAAGAACTTCCTGTTTCCGCTACCGGCCGACATCATCTACCAGATCGACGACAAGGATGTGAATGAACGGCGCGCCCGTCATCACGTAACGATAACAGTGATCCAGAATATGACGGAATGTGCATCCGCGGAGATTTCCTTCACCGTCTATCCTGCCGACGTCATCGCCACTAAGGAAGCGGAAATGGCCGCGCAGGTGACTCGGCGCATGATCGCTCTTCATATGCCCGTTCCGCGCGAGTTCAGCGCGCAACAGGGGAGCCGGCCATGATCGGCGAACGCTACGAGCTCAGCGTCACCACACAGGGGCCGCTCTACCCTCCGAGCGAAATCATGAATTCGAACGGCGATTTCATCGTTGTCGGCCGAATACCGAAAGCCGACGGGACGATGCCTTGGGCCAGCGCCGTCGTTTCGGGCAAAACTGCGGCTCCGGACTTCGGAGCGCCTGGAGTTTACGACATCTTGCGCTGGATCGACCCCAATGATCCAAAAGACGCGGCGGATAATATCCTCTATACGCTTCCGCTACCATTGCCTGCCAACAATTATCCAATGGTGTTCGCGCCGGACCAGCGCCCTCATGCCATGGTCGAGAAACGAGCCAGCTATCCGCTGCATCAGGCATTGATCCCGGACTTTCGTTCCCAGGACGGCCGACGACCTATAGAGCCGATCACTTTGGGCGCTTGGCTCCGAGCGAAAGGCGAGCTCATCGTACGCGTGTCGCAGGATCGTCGTCACGCGACCTTCGAATTCAGCTTTGTGGGCCTCGTCCCAGACAGCCTCTACACTGTAATGAGTCTACGCAAGCGCGATCTCGATCCGGCCGGTCCAACGCGGCCTGGTCCGCTCGGCGTGCCCAATGTTTTCCTCACCGACAGCATTGGCCGAGCGAATTACTGGGCTCGCTTGCCAGATCCGTTTCCAGACCCTCGGCGGGCCGACGCGAACCGAGTGATCAACGTCGTCGTTCTCTATATGAGCGCGCAAATGAGCCATGGCGGTGCGATCGGGCTCTACGGGCTCGGAGGCGATGTCCATGCCCAACTCAAACTTCGCGAGCCTGGCTTTTCAGAGCTGCGAACGCAGGCGTGATCAAGCCGCGTCGATCATTTTTCACATCCGATACGCACTTGCAATCCGACAGGAGTTTCCGATGCCCGTCGTTCAAATTTCGACATGGCCGATCAAAAACAAAGTTGCTCTTCAGACGATGATGGAGGAGATCACCCGAGTTATCCATCAGACTTCAGGCGCGCCGCTGGACAAAATCTCCGTGTTCGTCAACGAGATTCCGCCGTCGCATTGGGCCGACGCGGGAATCTCTGGTTCCGACCCGGACTTCCGTGAGCGGAGCCGCCGTCTCGCTTACGAGGATGATCGATGATGGAACACAGGAGCTTCGCCTTTTTCGACGTCGACGAGACGCTCATCTCGATCAAGAGCATGTTCGACTTCTTCCCCTTCTGGTGCAAATGGATAGGCGCTGCGCCGGAAGCCTATTCGCGATTCGAGACAGAGACCGCGTCGGCCATAGCTCGTCACGCGACGAGAGAAGAACTGAACCGGCTCTATTACCGATCGTTTCGAGGCGCGCAGCTTCCTGTTTTGGAAGCTGCCGGAGCTGCGTGGTTCCTCCAACGTTTCGGTCGATCGCCACCCTACCGCAAGCACGTCGTCGCTCGTCTCGAGAAGCATCGACAGGAGGGCGTGGTGCCGGTTCTCGTCTCCGGCTCGATGCGTCCACTGCTGCGGCCCATCGCGCGAGAATTACAGGCGGAGCACTGCCTTTGTACGCGACTAGTCGTTGACGAATCGGGTCGATTGACGGGCGAGATCGGCTCTCCCCAGACGATCGGCGAAGGCAAGGCCGAAGCAATTCGAGCGTTCCTGCGAGAGCAGGGCGGTCGCCCAGCCGACTGTCTCGCCTATGGCGACGACATTTCAGATCTAGCGATGTTGGAGCTCGTGGGCGCGCCCGTTGTCGTCGGAACGCAGCCGGACCTCTTGTCCATTTGCCGGCAGCGAGACTGGCCATACCTGCCGCTCTGATCCCCGGCCTCGGATAATCTCATCGTAAGCGCCGTTGTTGCCCCATTGAATTCTCGGGTTCGGGCGGATTTGCGGATGTGAGATTCTTCCGAGGGACAGCCATGTCTGGCGATTCCGACGAAGGCGCCCGTCTTTAACGGGATAATGGCGCCCGGGGATTCCGGGATAATGGCGCCCCCTCTAACGGAATGATCCCGCCTGGGCGCCGCGTTCGTC
>NZ_WOVC01000072.1:0-6607 GCF_011378635.1 Methylosinus sp. RM1 | reverse complement strand
CATTCCGTTACAGGGCGGCGCGATCATCTCGTAATCGGGGGGCGCCATCATTCCGTTATGGGGGGCGCCTTCATCTCGTTTTAGGGGGGCGCCTTCCGTCGGAATCACCAGCCTGGACATAAAGCTGCGGCTTCCGAGGCCCGGCTGAAGCTCTCGTGACGCGCTTCGTTCCCTGATGACGGTCGCGGCGTTAGCTATGCCGAGTTGGCGATTTGCGTTTGCGCGCGGCGGCGGCGAGAATCGACGATTTCGCGCGCGATCGGATGCCTGCGGTCGAAGGCCGGCTCGGCGATGGGCGCGACGAAGAGGGATCGGCGCCGTCGCCGACTTCGACCTGCGCATGGGGCCGAAGGCGTCGCCGGCGTCGAACACATTGGTCACTGTACGTCGGCGATCCGAGCCCCGGCGGCGCGTGGCCGCAATCGACGCGGTCAAAGGTCGACTTGCTCTGAAATGCTGAGAGCGTCGTCGACCTCGATGCCGAGATAGCGCACCGTGCTTTCCAATTTGGTATGCCCGAGCAAGAGTTGGATGGCGCGCAAATTGCCGGTCTTCTTATAGATCTGGGCTGCCTTGGTTCGCCGCATGGAATGCGTTCCATAAGCGGAGCTATCGAGTCCGGCGCTCGCGACCCATTTCTGCACGATTCGCGCATATTGCCGAGTAGAGATATGCGGCCGCGTCGTGAAGCGGCTCGGGAAGAGATACCCGCCATTGACCACATCACGGCCGTCGAGCCATTCCTGGACCGATCGACGGGTTTGCTCGGTCACCTCGAATTGAACTGAGCGGCCCGTTTTCTTCTGGATCACGACAGCGCGGTCGCGCACACGGCCGCCGATATAGACGTCGCTCACTTGCAAACGCACGAGATCGCAGCCTCGCAGCTTGCTATCGATCGCGAGATTGAACATGGCGAGATCGCGCTTGCGGCTTTCGAGCTGCAAGCGAACCCGTATGGTCCAGACGTCTTTCGGCCTCAGCGGTCGCTTCTGGCCGAGCAGGCGTCCTTTGTTCCAAGGGTCATGATTGCGCGGGGCGCTGGCTGAATCGGAAGTCGGCATGATCGTCCCCATCGGAGCCGACCCCTTCCTCCCTGGCGCCCATGAAGTGGGCGAGGCAGCTATATATGCGCGCCGACGCGGCTTTCCATCTTCGGAAGCTCGAAAGCGATCCTTAGCAGTCCAGGCGCCGCTCGACGGTGAGTAGGAAATGCGCCGTTGCGAAGGCGGCCCGCGGGCGGAACCAGGTGCGCGGCGTCTATCGGCAAGCATGGAGGGCGTCACGGTCACGGCGCCCCTGACGACAGCAAAGAGCTCGCGGCATAGGCTCGTTCCACGCGCGGAGGCAGCCACCGCAGGATCCTAATTTGCACCGAGAAGCAAGCAGAGCCACATTGGAGGCGCCGTGACAGGATGCACAACCGCTGAGCATCAGTATGTCACGGTCACAGCGATGACATCTGAATACGCTCCGACAGGCGGCGTCTGGCCCGAGTACACCCGTCCGAAGATCGTGAGCGACTGCGCTGATGCGTTCCCGGTTCCCGCTACCGTGTTCGCGCCGATCAAGTCTCCCCACGGTGCGCTTCTCGCGCTATTGCTGTAGAGTCCATATGTTATCGTGTCGCTGCCTGCGTGCATTTTGCGTTGCGTCGGATCGGTGGCTCCCGACAATCCGCCGGACAAGCCGACCGTATAGGGGAGACCATTGCTGCACGTCAGGCTCATCGTGGACTGCGCATCTATATTCGACCCGAAGCTCAATATGTTCCCAAAATTGAGATTGTTGGCGGATACGCTGCAATTCGCTTGAACAGTCGCGGATGCGGAAAAAGAGACCGCGCTCGATTTTGTCCCTTGGGTCGATACGCCGCAGATTGCGACCGGGCTGAGATTCGGATTTTGAAACGTCTCCAAGCTCGTGCTCACGTCGGTGAAGTTGTTCGTATAGGATCCGACGCCCGCGCTCTGCTGGGAGGCGAGAACGGAGCCATATAATGTGACGCTGGCGGAGCCAGAGCCGCTCGTGATCGGAATCAGAATGGATAGCCCATTGGTCGTCGCGCTATAGGCCGGCACATAGGCGCTGTAGGATCCCATCACCGTCGTCAAACTGGCGTCTTTGTAGATTTCGAACAAAAGCGTCTTGGGTCCGCTGATGAGCTGACGTGGCGGCCAGGACGTCGACTGGCCGGGTCCTATGCTCAGGCAAACGGTCGCCGAGACCGCATTGGGGTTTGCCCCCGAACATATGATGGAAATAATCGAAGGTTGCGCCGGAGACGCAGCGCCCGAGAGCACATCCACGACGCCGAACGACATCGTACCCGACGTCGAGCATGACATAGCCGCGACGGCTTCGCCGCTCGATGTCGTCAGGCCGAGGAAAGCGGCAACGAAGAAAAGAAGGGCGCTCGAGAAAAATTCGTTTATTCGCATGTCACTCGGATCTCCCTATTCGGCCCGGCCGTCTGCGGCGCCTCGAAAGAGCCGCGACAATCCCGGGTTCCAAGATCGACGATGATCGAATTGCTCGCTGCGAGATCGGTCACAAAGGCGCGGCCGTCATAGCCGACGACGAAGGCGGCATCGCTGTCGACGAGCTTGCCGCGGCTTCCGACTTCGATCGGCTTTCCGGCCTTGTCGGTCAGGACGAGGACGATGGGCTTGGCGTTTGCCTTCGCGCCGAAATCGATCGCGACGCCGCTGCGATATCGTGGCGCGACGACTTCTTGGGTCTTCACCGAAACCGCGTCGACCGGCAGCGTCGTCGGATCGATGTCGACCTTGTTGCGTTGATAGGAACGGAGCGTCGGTATCAACAAGGTTCCGAGAACATTGGTTTCGCCGACACGACTATTGTCATGCGCCACCGTCACGCCGGGAGCGCCGGCGTTCACAATCGCAAAACTATCCTCGACCTTCGGTCCGATAGCGACATTCATGTCGGCGAGCGCGATCGCGCCTTCGAATTGCGCTGCGCCACTCACAAAATTCGCTTGTTGCAGGCCGTTGATGCGGGCTGTTCCGACAGGGGTTCGATAAGAGACCGCCCCGCTCGTCATCGACGTCGGACCCTGGGTCCGGTTCAGCGACCACCCATAGCTCCCGATGCTCGCTTCCATGTTCTTGCTGGCTTGCGCATTGAAGCCGATACGGCCTTTTCCCGTCGTCGGATCGAACACTGTCTGCGCGCCGCCTCCGACTTGAACATTTCCGCCGATCGGGAAGGAAACTCCCGCGAAAACGCCTTTGTTTTCTATGCCGGAAATATTGCCGAAAACAGTGACGAACAAGCTTCCATCATAGGGAAGCTGTCGCGAGTACGAAGCGGTCAATGTTTGAGAGGCCATGAGCCGGTTCGATTGCCAAGCCCAGATTCGATCCCTGTTGTCAGGCGTGATCTGCGCGAAGGTGAACGACGCATTGCCGCCGATTACAGGGAGTTTCGCGCCTATAGAAATGCGATTGATCATGCGCGGCGGATGAACGAAAACGAGGTTCGCAGCCAGCTGTTGATTGGTTTGAGGAGTATAGAGATAGAATGAACGGGAGTCGGCGGCCCAACGGGCTGCGGTCGCGGAGGCGAGATCGTCGTAAGCGCCGAAGGTCTGCTGCGTGCTGGCGCTGAATGAAACGCCCAGCGGCGTCATCACATTATATGACGCATAGCCTTGGCCGCCGAACGCCGAGAGATAGCGGGACCCCGAGACGGCGGCGGTCAGCGAGCCGAATCGTCCAAATTGCGTCGCCGCCCCGATGCTTCCATTGTAGAGCCCAGAGCCGACTTCCGCATGTCCCAGCACAGTCAATTGGTCTGTCACGCCATACCGAGCGCTCGACGAGACGACGGGGCGGTTGTCGTAATCATTCGAGCGATAGGCGTAAAATTTTCGCGCAAATCCGGCTTCGAACGTGTAGTCGAAGAGCCCCGGGGCGATCAGGCGCTCGTTCGTGAATAGAGAGAGATCGGTTCTTGTTTCCCGTCCAGATGCATCTCGAATGACGACTTCGGCATTGCCGTTCGCGGACGAAACGGGAAGATTGGCGATACGAAACGGCCCCTCCGACACTTGTTGCGTAAATATAGGCGCGCCATTGACCAGAACGTCGACCGACGACGGCACCGCGGCGCTGCCCGAGATAGAAGGCAGCGCCGCGGTCACAATGTCCGGGCGCATTGCGAAATTTCTTTGGATCTGTATCCCGCCGAGTCGCATCGGCCTCGTCCAATCGAGGGCGCCGGAAATCGTGTCGCCCGCACGATACATGGTCTGCGTGTCGGGATCGGCGTAGACGTAAGCGGTCTCAAGTCGCAATCCGATCGTGGAGTTCGCCCTGTATAGATTGAAGTTGTTCGTGTTTCCGATGATGCCCGTCTGCGTCACGACCCCATAGGGACTGAAAATTCGGATATCCGTGGATAGGCTGGCCGCCGTGATCGCCGGTCTCCAATGCGTGATCGCAGTGGAGGACGAAGCGAACATCACATAATTCACCAAACCTCCCCAGGAGGACGTCGCGCTCGGAACGGCGGGACGTTCGCCGCGGCTGTCGTAAATTTTTGGAATGCGCTGATCGTCGGACAGATCGAAATAGAGCTGCTGCTTCGGCTCGTCGTAACGATAGGCCAATCCAGAACCGTTCAGAACGACCATATCTTTGCGCCCGCCCGCGCGTGGCGGCTTGACCCCGATTTCCTCGAGATCGCCTCGCTCGACCGCGAAGACGCCGTCTGGCGATTTCCTGGCGGATACGAGCAGACCCGTCGATTTGCCATTTACGTAGGCTTCCAGACGGAGGTCCAAAGTCCCTGTGGACGCACGATCGCCTTCCATATCGGCGATCGCATTTTGTTCGAGCTCCAGGGCTCGCGCGCGGCTTTCGGCAAGCGCGCATTCTATGAAAATGCAGCTGGCGGCTATGATGCTGAGCCGCCGCAATGTCGAACCTATCGAGGTTTTGCGACGACGGATATGAACTCACGATCTACAGTAGCCGAAACTTTTCCGTCCCGGAGATCGAACTTTCCCGGCAGCTTCCAACGTCTTTCCGAGTGTCCTAATGCATAGCCCGCCAGCCCATTCGCGATGGGCTTGCCGTTCAGAGAGAGAGCAGAGATTTTGGCCCGACGATCGCCTTCGTTTTTCGCGACGAGGAACCGACCGCCGTCGCGATTCGTGACAAACCAGGATAGGCGAGGCTGACTTCGCGTTTCCTCATAGAAAAAAATGGGAATGACATAGCGCAGAGCCACGGCGATAATCCCGTTGCGTCGCATCGTGGCGTCGGGGATTTCGTCGACGACGAGACGGTAGCTTTCTTCACCTGCAATCGGCGCTTCGACGATTCTCACCACGCGTATCGTATATTCCGCGCCAGGGCCGATCTCCGCCATGGGAGGCGAACAAACGACATTTTGCGTCGGCTCCAGGACATCCTCTCCATGCTCCTGTCGCCAGACGAAAACGCGGACTTGGCCATTGATCGGTCGATTTCCGCTGTTTCGAAGCGTGATCGTCACCGTCTGTTGTGGAGCTGCGGCCTCGAGCGAGATCGGCGAAACTTCGAGCGAGGCGGCGGACGCGCCGTCGAAGACGGCTGCGCCGCAAAACAAAGAGAAAACGAAAAATAGCCGCTTTGATTTCACTGCAATTCCTCTGCGGACGATGAGGTCGAGCAGCGACAAAGGCGCCGGCATTTCTCGCGAAATGCGCCGGCTGCGCGATGTCTTCGATCACTCATGAGATTGATCGGGCGCCCTTCGCCGAAAAGCGAAGTGGCCTCGTTCAAAAATTCACTGTCACGGTAATCGTATCGGCATACGCATCGGGAGTGCTGAACTGCCCGGCCGGGATTTGCCCATAGACTGTCAGGAGCTGAGGAGCGCCAGTGCCAGTGCCCGAAACCCAGCCAGGCGCCACATCATCCCAATTTATCGAATATCCGGAGTTTTGAAAGAGTGAGTAATTCAAAAGCGCCGACGATCCTGCAGCCTTCATCTGACGCGTCGTGGTGCTCGCGCCATACAATCCTTGGTTCAATCCGACATTGTAAGGGGTGCCGTTCGTGCAGCTGACAGTGAGAGCGGAGGTCGTTTGATTGAGGACTCCACCGTAATTGCCGAAGAGCATCGGGAGCGCCGAAACCTCACAAAGGCTCGTCACATTCGCCGACACGGTGAACGTGGTCGTGACGGTCGCCGCTTCGGCGTGATTCGCAAAAGCGAGCGCTATGATTGCTCCGCCGAGAGCTGATTTAAACGATCTATACATAATAATCCTAGTCGCATAGCGATGCATGAAGGGAAATTGAGAGAGATGAAGATCGCGCACAAATACATATGCAATATATTGTCTCTTTAATATCGTTAGATATTCGGAATTAAAATTGGTGATTTTACGCAAATAGCGTTATCGTCCGTAAACGCGCACGTTTTGGTCGCGGCAGAGCAGATAATTCCATCGGTGTCGGACACAGATCGGCGTCATTCCAGATCGTGTCCCAGAGCGTGGTGTAGCTGGATCGAGGCCGACACCGGGATTTCCGGCTATGGCCGGAATGGTCAGGCGGTCACGGCGGACAGCTTGACGATCGGATCATCG
>NZ_WOVC01000011.1:0-122355 GCF_011378635.1 Methylosinus sp. RM1 | reverse complement strand
CGATGATCCGATCGTCAAGCTGTCCGCCGTGACCGCCTGACCATTCCGGCCATAGCCGGAAATCCCGGTGTCGGCCTCGATCCAGCTACACCACGCTCTGGGACACGATCCGAGCGGCGCCGGCGAAAATGGGCTAAGCTTCGCGAATCTTCTGCGCTCCTCTTTCCAAAGAGCCATGCGTCTCTTCGTCCTCGTTCTCGTCCTTCTCGCTCTCGCGCTGGGGCTTCTCGGCGCAGGCGCCTTTCGCCTCCTGAGAAGAGCCGACGAGGCCGCGCCGGCCGTCGTCGCCGCCAGCCTCGGCGATGCGCGCTTCGTGTATTCGCCGGCCTATGCGCGCGACGAGTCGACGCGCTATGGCGGGGCGGTCGATCGTCTTTCCTTCATCGCCGTGGCTCCCGATTTCGCCCCGCCGCCGAAGCCCAGCCTCGATCCGCGCCGGCGCGCGGCCGAGGAGCTCGATCCGATGCGCGTCTTCGTCACGCTCGCGCCGCGCGAGGAGGCGCTCGATCCGGCCGAGCGGCCGTCGCGTCTCTATGCGCGCTTTCTGGAGAGCGAGGTCTGGAGCGGGCCGGGCGGCCTCGTCCTGCGGCGCTTCGAGGCCGGCTCGCCCTATGAGCTCGAGCAGCTCTATCTCGCGCCGCCGGACGGGCGCGCGTTCTTCGCGCGCTGCCCGCGTCGGGACGCCGGCTTTCTCGGCTCGGCCCCCTGCATCTGGGCGCTGCGCTGGAAGACCGTGGATGTGGAGGCGCGCTTTTCCGCGCCGCTGCTGCGCGATTGGGAGGAGCTGGCGAAGGGCCTGCGCGCCTTTCTGGCCTCGATCGACGGCGCGTCCCCGCGACCGCGCTGAGCGCTGTCAGAAATCGTCGAGGTCGAAGTCGAGAATGGCGATCTGCAGCGTGTAGCTCGTCTGCTTGGCGTCGTCGGCGGAGATGACGCCGAGAAAATCTTCGCCGCTGTTGAGCTCCACCGAATCGGTCTTGCGGCCGCGCGGGGCGATGGTGAGCTTGTCGTTCTCGAACAGCTTGCGCAGATAGGATTGCAGCGTCTCGCGCCCGACCGGGAGCTTCATGCCGAAGGCGAAGGAGCGGTCGCCGTCCTCGTCGTCCACCATGATGGAGGCGATCTTGCGTTCGCCGAGATGAACGGCGGCGTCCTCGGGATTTTTGGGATCGGCGGTCACGCGAATCCCGTCGTTGCCGAGCGACTGGCGCAAGAAGGCCTGCAGCTTACGCAGCTCGATCTTGTCCAATTCCGGTTCCCCCGCTTCACGCGCCTCTTGCCGAGCGCCTCGCCGTCGTCTCGCGGCCTTGCTGCCTGTGCCATGAATCGCCGCCGCGCCGCAAGAGGGCGCGGGCGCTCGTCTCCGCTCGCTCGTCTCCGCTCGCCCATCTCCGCTCGAACGAAAAAGCCCGGCGCGCGCTGCGCCGGGCCTGTCGAAAATCTCGCCTCGCTCGCTCGGTCACTCGCCCGCGGCTTTGAGGCGCTTGTTGCATTCGCTCCAATATTTCGGCCAGGTGGCCTTGGGATTGGCCTTCAGCAGCTCGGCCTTCTTCGCCTTCCATTCGGCGCCGCATTTCTTCTGGCGCGCGGCCTGGGCGGCCTTGCCTTCGGGGGCGGGCTTCGCCGCGGGAGCGGCGGTCGTCGGGGCCGGAGCCGGCGTCGGAGCGGGAGCCGTTTCTGCCGGGGCCGGGGCATGAGTGGGAGCCGGGGCGGGAGCCGGCTCGGGAGCGGCGGCGGCCGGAGCGGGCGCGGGGGCCGGCGCCGGAGCGGGAGCAGGCGCTGCGGCCGGCGCGGCTTCGGCGGGCTGCTCGGCGAGGCGGGCGCGGCAGGCCTTCAGAAAGTCCTGCCAGCTCTGTCCCTTCAGCTCGTTGGCGGCCTTGACGGCTTGATATTGCGCGCCGCATTCCTTCAAAATATTCGCCTGCGCTTTCGCTTCGCCCGCGGCGACGGCGAGGCCGAGTGCGAGGGCGCCGGCGGCTGCGTAAGAGACGAGACGGATCGACATCAAATTTCTCCTTGGTGAGCGCCGTCGCCGATGAAGAGTCGTCGGCGCAAACGGCTCCCGACGGCCGCACTGCGAGCACGGCCTGTGCCAATTGTCTTGCATCGACGCATGGGCCGCAAGCTCGCCGCGACCGCAATGAGAATGTTATGAAACGCTCTTTCGGCAAAGATGGCGCGCATAGGGCGCGAGGGAAGAGGCGATGGCCGCTGAAAGAGAAAATCCACGCGCCTGGCGCGACGCTGCGGCGCTCATCCATCCAGATGGCGTTTTGCGTTGTCCCTGGGCCGGTTACGATCCGCTCTATGTCGCCTATCACGACGACGAATGGGGCCGGCCGGAGCGCGATTCGCGCGCTCTGTATGAAAAGCTGATCCTCGATGGCTTCCAGGCGGGCCTCTCCTGGATTTCCATTCTGCGCCGTAGAGAAGGCTTTCGCGCCGCTTTCGAGGGCTTCGATCCGCAGGCGATCGCGCGTTTCGACGCCGCGCGCGTCGAAACTTTGATGCAAAATCAGGCAATCATCCGAAATCGCGCCAAGATCGAAGGCGCCATCGCCTCCGCGCGCGCCTATTTGGAGATAGAGAAGCGCGTGGGCTTTTCCGATTATCTCTGGGATTTCGTCGATGGCGCTCCGATCGTCAACCGTCCCCGCACGACGGCCGACGTGCCGACGCAGACCGACATATCGCGCCGCCTCGCCAAGGATTTGAAGTCGCGCGGCTTCGCCTTCTGCGGCCCGACCATCGTCTACGCCTTCATGCAGGCGGTCGGCATGGTCGACGACCATCTGGCGGAGTGCCACAGATGCGCGGCGTGAAGGCGGGCAAGGCGGAGGTCGCCCCCCGCGCCTGGCAGCGTATGCTCTCCGGCCGGCGGCTCGATCTGCTCGATCCTTCGCCGCTCGATGTGGAAATCGAGGATATCGCCCACGGCCTCGCCCGCGTCGCCCGCTGGAATGGTCAGACGCGCGGCCCACATATATTTTCGGTCGCCCAGCACAGCCTGCTCGTCGAGGAGATCGCCTGCGCGCTGTCGCCCGGGCTCGGGCGCGAGGGGCGGCTGTTCATGCTGCTCCATGACGCGCCGGAATATGTGATCGGCGACATGATCTCCCCCTTCAAAGCCGTCATCGGCGACACATACAAGAGCGTGGAGAAACGCATTCTGACGGCGATCCTGCTGCGCTTCTCATTGCCGGCGGAGCCGGACGCCGCACTGATGCGCCTTTCCAAAAGGGCGGATCGCGCCTCGGCTTTTTTCGAGGCGATCGGATTGGCCGGCTTTACACGCGCGGAAGCCGAGCGCATCTTCGGCCGGCCGGCGCTCGGCCCCGATGCTTTCCTGCAAGCGTTGGAGCCGATTTCGGTCGAGACCGCGCAGCAGCGTTTTCTGGCGCGCTTCGCCGCGATCGAGCGAGGCGAGGCGCGCAGTGTCGAGGGTGAGGCGTCGAAGTGACACAGAGAAGGTGAGAGATGGCGCACCTCTATGTCTGTTCGCTCACGAAAGTCGTCGACACGGTGCGCGCCAGCGGCGCGCGCTCGCTCATCACCATTCTCACCGCCGGCGCCTCGCTGGCGCGGCCGAGCGAAATCGTTCCCGAGCGCCATTTGCGCCTCGCCGTCTCCGACATAGAGGCGGATCAGGAGGGCCATGTGCTCGCCAATTGCGCGCATATTCAGAGCCTGCTCGACTTCGCCGGCGCATGGGACCGGCGCGAGCCGCTGGTCATTCATTGCTATGCCGGCGTCAGCCGCTCGCCGGCCGCGGCCTTCATTCTCGCCTGCGCGCTCGCGCCGCAGCGGGCCGAGACGGAACTCGCGCGCGAATTGCGCCGCGCCTCGCCCACCGCCACGCCCAATCGCCGTCTCGTCGCTCTGGCCGATCGCCTTCTCTCGCGCGAGGGGCGCATGACGGCGGCGATCGCCGAGATCGGCCGCGGCGCCGATTGCTACGAGGGGGCGCCCTTCGCGCTCGAGCTCGCCTGACGCACAGGAGATGATGAGCTTCGAACATCTGCGCGCGATGGAGGGACCGCTGCCGGTGGGGATCGGCCTCACCGCCGCGATCGTCGCGGCGCTGGAGGACGAGCCGCTCATCCTCACGGTCGCCGCCACGGGCGAGGACGCCCGCGCCGCTCTGCCGTCCGGCCCTTTCGATCCGGTGCGTCACCGCACTTTCGAGATCGGCCTGCGCGCCTGGGTCGCCGAGCAGACCGGCGTGACGCTCGGCTATGTCGAGCAACTCTATACTTTCGGCGATCGCGGCCGCCACGCCCGCGCCGGCGACCGCGATCCGCATGTGGTCTCGGTCGGTTATCTCGCCTTGACCCGCATCGCCGAGGGCGCGAGCGAAATTCGCGGCTTTCGCAGCTGGTATGAATTCTTCCCCTGGGAGGATTGGCGCGGCGGGCGTCCCGAACTGATGGAGAAAGCCATTTTGCCGGGCCTCTCGGCCTGGGTGGAGGAGGCGCCGGATGCGCTCTCCTCTTCCGGCCTGCGGCGGCGGGACCGCGTCAATCTCCTGTTCCGGCCGCAGGGCCGTGGTCTCGACGAGGAGAATGCGCTGGAACGTTATGAGCTGCTCTATGAGGCCGGACTCGTCGAGGAGGCCTGGCGCGACGGCCGCGAGGCGGCGCTGAGGCGCGGCGTGAAGCCGCCGCCGCTCGGCGCGTCCATGCAGCACGATCATCGGCGCATTCTCGCCACCGCAATGGGCCGGCTGCGCGCCAAGATGAAATATCGCCCGGTGATTTTCGAGCTGATGCCGCCGGCCTTCACCCTCACCGAGCTGCAACGGACAGTAGAGGCGATCGCCGGCCGTCATCTGCACAAGCAGAATTTCCGCCGTCTCGTGGAAACCTCCGCCGCCGTCGAGCCGACCGGGGAGATGTCGCTGAAGACGGGCGGCCGCCCCGCGGCGCTTTTTCATTTTCGCCGCAATGTCTTGCAAGAACGTCCTGCGCCCGGCCTCAGGGTCGGCATAAGAGGATGATCCGGCGGTTAAGAGACTATTCACCCTGTCATGGTGAATTTTCTCTTGTCGGACGTCTGTAGAGCGTAGGGGTGTTGTTTGGGTTATCTGTCGCCGCCGCCTGCTCCGGCGCCGGTCGTCGTCTACAAGGATGTGGGCGGTCTCGTCTCGGAGTATCAGGCGCAAACGGAAATCTATCGCCGCGAGGGTCGCGAGGTTCGTCTGCACGAATGCCGGTCGGCCTGCACAATGGCGCTCAGCCTTCCGAATGTCTGTGTCTATCCGGATTCGCAGGTCAAATTCCATTTGGCCTATAATGCGATCGACCATCAGACCGACGCCGGCGTCTCCGCCGAGCTCTTCAATTACTATCCCGCGGCGGTGCGCGAGCGGCTCGGCTATCTCACCCGCCAATATCGGGTTCTCTCCGGCAGAGAGCTGATTTCGCTCGGTATTCGCAATTGCAACGGCGGCGGCCAGACGATGATCGCCGCCGCCGGCCGCAGCCGCCGCGGCGCGCAGACGATCGCCTCGGCGACGCCGGCCTCCGATCCGCTCGGCGATCTCGCGCAAAAGGTGCGCGGCGCGGTGTCGCAGGCTTTCGCCGATCCCACATCGCCGCCGCAGGGGCCGATCCGCCTCGCCCTTGCCGAGCGCGATCGGCTCGCCGCGACCGGCTCCGTCGACGCCATGCCGACGGCCTCCATCCGCTCCAATGGCGCCGCGCCGCTCGAGGCGCCCGAGCCGCCCCGCCGCCCGCCATCGGCCGCCTTCACCAGCGGCGACGCACAAAAAACGCCCGAACCGGCTCCGGAGGCGCTCGCCGCGCCGGCGCCGCTCATCCCCGGCGGCTACCCGATTCTGGCTACGGGCGCTTTCGTCCCGCCGCTCGTCGGCGGCGCAGCACATTGACTTTTAACGGAAGCTCGACATTGTGTCGCAAAGGCGGCCGGGCAATTTTTCGCCATTTTGTCGAAATAGCGTCCTCGATCTCACGGTCGAGACCGATTCGCCCGTGTCGAAGGGAGGCCGCGTCCAGCCGCGCCGAGTCCGCGGCGAGACATGCGCCGCCGAGACGTGGCGACGGTATGACGAAGCCGCGATCGATCCGTGGATCGGTCGCCCGTGCGTTCGGCGCTCGCGTCTCGCAATTCAATTCGTCGGGCTGACTCGCCCGCCGACCAGCGGAAAGAAGAGAGTTTTGGACGATCGGCGGGAAGGCGCGCCTCTCCTCTCACGACGGTCTATCGCGCGGCTCATGAGCGCCGCGGCGGCGCTGATCGCGGCGCTGGCTCCGTCCTTCACCGAAGACGCGGTCGCCAATGGCGACACGCGCACGCTCTATCTCTTCCACAGCCACACCAAAGAGCAGATCGCCGCGACTTATCTGGTCAATGGCCGCTACGACTCGGCGGTTCTCGAGCAGTTGAACTGGTTCCTGCGCGACTGGCGCCGCGACGAGCCGACCAAAATGGACCCGCGCCTCTTCGATGTCGTATGGGAGGCCTATCGACAGGCCGGGGCGACCGAGCCGGTCCATGTCGTCTCCGCCTATCGCTCGCCGGAAACCAACTCCATGCTGCGCCGCCGCTCCCGCGCCGTGGCGAAACATTCGCAGCACATGCTCGGCAAGGCGATGGACACCACCATGCCGGGCATGTCCATGGAGCAGATCCGCGAGATCGGAATGCGGATGCAGCGCGGCGGCGTCGGCTATTATCCGACCGCCGGCACGCCTTTCGTGCATCTCGACGTCGGCGGCGTCCGCTCCTGGCCGCGCATGAGCTATGACCAGCTCGCGCGCCTGTTCCCGGACGGCAAGACCGTGCATCTGCCCGCCAACAACCAGCCGCTCGCGCGCTATGAGGAGGCCAAGGCCGAGATCGAGGCGCGCGGCAACGGCGCCTATGTTCCGGCGGTCCAGCGCCAGAGCAGGGGGCTTTTCGCCATGCTGTTCGGCGGCGGCGAGGAGGACGAGGACAGCGGCGTCGCCACGGCTCCGCCGCCGACGGCGCGCAAGCAATGGGCGTCGCTGGCGCCGCGCCGCTCCGCCGGCGCCTCCGAGGAGGAGGAGAGCCTCGAGGCCGCGGCGCCGAGCCGTCGCGAGCCGGAGCGCATCGTCGCGGCCGAGCGCAATTTGCCGCGCGGCGAGACGCAGCTGAGCGCCGGCCCGGCCGATCCGCCCGCCGTCTCGCGCACCGCCGAGCGGCAAAAGCCGGTGACGACGGCCTCGCTCGCGATATCCGCCGAGGAAGCGCGGATCGAGGCGAAGCTCGACGCGGCCCTCGCCGCACCCCTGCCGCCGCGGCGTCCGATGTTCCTCGCCCTCGCCGGCGCGCCCCTGCCGCCGTCGCGTCCGAGCGAATTCGCCGCTCTGGCGAGTGTCGCAGCCGCGCCGCCGGCCCGCCGCGCCGTGGGCGCCATCGCCAGCCTCGTCGATCTCGGCCCCGCCAGCCTGCGCGGCGGCGTCATCGAGGAGGCGCGCAGCGCCCCGCCGTCGCCGGCCGCGCATCCGGCGCCTTCATCTGCTCCGACGTCTTCGACTTTCAAGTCTTCGGCTCCTCTCGAGCCTTCGCCTTCCAAGCCGGAGCCGCTGCTCGCCTATGCGCCGTCCGCCGCGCGATCGCTTCCTTATGGAAGCGAATTCGCCGGCTCCGAACTGCGCCTTCCTGCCGCCAGACCGGCCCCGATCGCCAAGCCCGCGGCGGCGAAAGTGGAGCTGGTGCCAGCGCGGCTGGACCGCTCCAATTTCCGTGCGCTGACGACCGCGGTCTCGGCGAGCCGGTTGCCGGGCGGCACGGCGCTCGGAGCCACTTTCGCCGCGCCGCGCTCGGCCGCCCGCGCCGATGCGGGATTATTCGCGCCCTCGGCATCGAGCGGACAGGCGCAGGCTTTCGCCGGCCAAACGGCGATTCTGCCGACGGACCGCTTCGTTTCGACGCGCTGAGCCGCCGCTCGCTTTCGTGGAGCGGAGGAGGGTCGGCGCAGACCGCTGAATCAGTCCTTTATCTCGGTTTGAATGGTGAAGATGTCGTAGGGGGGCGTCGCCTCCCCATTGGCGTAGGGCTCGGCCTCGCCGACCGCGCCATCGGGCGCGACCGAGCGGCGGACGACGCCGGCGACCGGCCCGCCATAGACCTGGATCGCGATCGAAACCTCCTCGGCCAGCGCATTGGCGAGGGCGGCGGAGGGGCCGGTCTTGGAGAGCCGCGCTTCGACCGCGCCTTTCTCCAATGCGTGCGCGTCTTCGGCCCCGCCGGGCAGGCGCCGCGCCACCGCGCCGCGCAAGACGCCGGCGATTTCCCAGACCCCCGGTTGCTCCAGCGACAGGCCGGCGCCGCCGGCGAGCACGGAGGCGACCACGGCGAAGCGCTCCTCGCCATCGCTATAGAGTTGGAATTGCCGCCCGCGCCCCGGCAGAGCCTCGGCGAAAACCGCCGGCAGGCAATCGTCGCTGGCGACGAGGCGGGTCATCAGATCGCGGCCGATGAGGAGAATCTCCCGCTCGCTGTCGGCGAGTTCGACCATCGACTGAATATCCCAGATGAATCGTTTGAGCGCCGGCGGAACCGGCCCTCTCTCGGTCGCGTTTGTGGTCATGCTCGTAAAAATGCAAGCGTCGCGCCATGGCCGCGCGGCAGGCTGGCGCCGCAATTGATGGAGTCTGCCGTCGCGAGGCCTTCGGAGACGGAGCGGGGCGGTGATCAAAGACTATATTCCGGAGTTGAGCGAGGTGCGCATGGTGCGTCGCGCGCCGGAGCGGCCTTTCGCGCTCAATGGCGCCGACGCCCGCTATGTCGAAGCCTGCCTGCGCGATTTCGAGGCGGCTTTCGGCCTCGACGCCTATCCGGGCGTTCCGTTCGAGCAAATTCCGGGGCGCGCGCTGATCGGCGACTTCATCGACTGGTGGCGCGGCATGGACCCGGAGGGCGAGGCGCAGCAGAACGCCCATTCCCGTCTGCCCGGCGCGATCCGCCTGCTCGATACGGTGTCGGCGTTGATGGAGGAGCTGTCGCAGCGCCGCGCCGGGGAGAGCTGAGCGCGCGACGTTCAATTCTGTCGGTTAGCGGACAATTCTGGACGACTGCGCGCGCCGGCGACAGCCGGACGGGGTGGGGTTCAACGGCAAGACTCGGGCGGTCACCCCCTCCCGCTCGCTTTCGGCGATCGACCTCCCCCCTCGAGGGGGAGGTGCGAGCGGCCCTTTCTACTCAGGCTTCTACAGTTTTATTCGGCGGCTCGAGGCGCCGGCTGCAGAGCGTCGCGCAGCAGCAGCGCGATATGGCGGGCCTTGCGGCCGCTGCCATGCTCGATCTGGTGGCGGCACGAAAAACCATTGGCGATCAGCGGCGCGTCGGGCGCGGCGTCGCGCATCGCCGGCAGCAGAGACAGCTCCGCCATTTTCATCGACGTCTCGTAATGCTCGGCCTCGAGCCCGAAGCTGCCGGCCATGCCGCAGCAGCTCGTCTCGACAATGTCGAAGGTAAAGCCCGGAATCCAGCCGAGCACTTTCTTCGTCGCCTTCATCACGCCGAAGGCCTTCTGATGGCAATGGCCATGCACGACCGCCTTGGGCAGATCGAGCGGCTTCAACGAAAGGCGCAGGCCCTTGTTTTGATATTCGCGGGCCAGAAACTCCTCGAGCAGATAGAGCTGCTTGCCGAGATCGCCGACCTCCGGCCCGAGCCCGAGACTATAGAGCTCGTCGCGCAGCGACAGAAGGCAGGAGGGCTCGAGGCCGATGATCGGCGTTTTGGCGGCGATCTCGTCGCGGAAGGCGGCGAGCACGCGCTCCGCCTCGCCACGGGCCTTTTTCACCATTCCGGTGGTGAGATAAGTGCGGCCGCAGCAGAGCGGACGGTCCGGCTCGGAATCGGTCGGCGCCGGCTCGGCGATGCGCACACTATAGCCGGCATGTTCCAGCACCTCGACGGCGGCCTCGGCCACATGCGGATCGAAGTGATGGCAGAAAGTATCGACGAAGAGGATCACCTCGCCGCGCGCCCCGGCGCTCGCCGCCGCCGGGGCGGAGCGGGCGAAAGCCGCGGGGGCCGGCTCGGGAATGGGACGGCGGGCGGTGACGCCGATCCATTTTTCCGCGAGCTTGGAGAGAAGGCGCGAGTGATTGCGCAGGCGAATGGCGAAGCGCAGCAGAGCGCGATGGCGGCCCGTCCATTCCGGCACGCCGCCGAACAGGCGCAGGCGCTTGGGCACGCCGACGATCTCGTGACGCTGGGCGAGATATTCGGTCTTGATCAGCGTCATATCGACGGCGCTGGGACATTCCTTCTTGCAGGCCTTGCAGGAGACGCAGAGATCCATCGCTTCGTCGAGGCGCGGATCGGCGAAAGCGCGCTCGTCGCTGCCGTCATTGAGCGCGGCCTTGAAGGCGGCGACGCGCGCCTCGGTGGAATGCTTGACTTCGCCGGTGACGCGATAGCTCGGGCACATGACGCCCTTGGCGGTCTTCTGACAATCGCGGCTGTGCATACACACGGCCACCGCCTTGGCGTAATTGCCGCCGGTGGCCGGAATGCCGGAATAGGCGTCGCCGATTCCATAGGTGTCGTAAGCCGACCAGTCGAGAAATGTCTTCATGCCGCCCGTTTCCTCGGGCGGCATGGAAGCAATATTTGAGCCGTCAGCCGGCGGCTTGCGCCTCTTCCGCCGGAGCGGCGGCCAACTGCTCGGCGGGCTGCTCTTGCTGCTGCTGCTCTTGCTCCTGCGCCGCGGGCTTGCGGCCATAGGTGACGATCCAGAGCCCGGCGCGGATCTGCTCGATCGCCTCATAGCCGGCGCGCGTGAAATAGGTTTCCAGCTCCTGCGGCGTCGAGGTCTTGCTGATCTGCGCTGGCCGTTCGAAGGGCGGCACAGCGCAATGTTCCTCGAAGAATTTCCAGCCGAGATCGGAGGTGATGTCCACATTGTCGACGAGCATACGTCCGCCCGGCCGCAGAATGCGGAAGCCTTCCTTGATGTAGCTGTAGCGATCCCATTCCTCGAGATGCATGAAGACGACCGTGCTGTAGACGACGTCGACCGAAGCGTCCGGAACATTGGCGAGGTCGAAACCGCTGGTCGGGATCGTGCGCACATTGTCGAAAGCGGCGAGGCGCTGGCGAATATGGCCGAGCATATTCTCGGCGACGTCGACGCCGATCCATTCCTTGCAGATCGGCGCGAGCGCGGCGCCGACGCGGCCGACGCCGGCGCCGATCTCCAGCACCACATCGTCCGGGCCTATGCCGACATAGGACTGCAGCATCTCGCGCGTGCCCTCGCCCATCTGGCGATAGACCTCTTCGTCCGTATAGCCGCTGACCGCCATTTTGGCGTCGTCCTGCGAGACCGAGACGGAATTCCAGATCGTCTTGTATTGGCTGCGATTGAGCTTGACGTGCTCGACGGGCAGCGGCTCGTTCTTCAACCCGACCAGGGAGCGGAGCGCGCGCGTGAGGCGTTTGCCGAGGGGGAGCTGCTTGGTCTTGTCCTGAATGCTCATGCCATTCCTCTATACGAGTCGCGTCCTCTACGAGAGGCGCGCCATTCCTCTGTGACGCGACGCCCGCTGGCGGCGCCCTCGTCGGGGGCGGGCGGCGGATGAAAGAGCAGGGCCCCGCCGCGCCGCGAGACGTCGTCAGACTTCGGCGGGACGCCGTCTGGCGAAGACAGAAAATGTCGGAAGCGTGTTGCCCGCTGTTCCGATGATGTCGTCCAGCACGGTGATCTCTTCATAGCCGAGCGCGCGGAGCGCAGCGAGAACATCGTTCCTGTGCATCCAATTCGGGAAATCCATCGATCCTCCGCAAAAGGCCACGCTCCGATCGCCATAGCCGCGCGCATAGAGCCGCATGTCGAGACCTTCGAAACGCTGCGTCGCGCTCGGGGCGAGCCTGTCGTCGTCGACGATCACGGTCCAAAGATAGATCGCGTCGGCGCGCTCCGACATGGCGCGCAGCAGCCGCAGCGGATCGCGCATGTGATAGAGCACGCCGCTCGCGACGATGAGATCATAGCGCGTCTCGGTCTGCTCGAGCCATTGCACGAAATCGCCGAGATAGAAGCGCGCATTGGGAAAATCGAGGATTTCCCGCGCCACCAGACATTTGAGGAAGGCGAGTCGGTTCGCCTCCACGGCGTCGACATGGGCGCCGGCCTTCGCGAGCATATAGGTGTGCGAGGCCTCCAGCGGGCCGAGCTCGAGCACCGCACGGCCGGAAAGATCGCCGAAACGTTCCATGGCCCAAGTGATGCGCGGATCGTCGAAGGTCGGCAGCTTTCCGGCGGAAAGGCCATATTCGACCGGAAAATGGCAGCTCCAACCCGGAATTGCGTCGACGGCGTTCTGGAACGACGGCGCGCGCGTCTCATCCCCTGAAAACAGATCTGTGACCGGAGCCTCCTCTGAGCGGGGGCGCGGTCTGAACCAATCTCGTCCTATCAATGCGAAAACCTCGCCTTTCGAATCCTGGCCGCGCCGGAGCCCCTAGCACATATTCGGCGACGGCGCTCGTCCGTGCGCCGCCGCGCTCCGGGGCGCCGTTCTCGCGGCGCTGCGTCTTGCAGCGCGGCTTGCGCCCGCGCCCGGCTCCCCCCATGTTGACGGCGACTTTCCGCCCCCCTCGGAGCCCTCATGCTGCAAGCCGCTCTGGACGCCGCCCGTCAAATCTTCTCGCCGCCGTTCCGCAATGTTCTGTTCAAGAGCCTCGGCCTGACTTTCGTCCTGCTGGCGCTCGCCTGGACCGGGCTGGACAAGGTCGCGCTCTCTTTCCTCACCGTCGACAATTACTGGTTGCGAACGATCGTCACTTTCGCGACCGGCGCGGGGCTCGTCTTCGGGCTCGCCTTTCTCATCGCGCCGATCTCCATTCTCGTGGCGGGATTTTTCCTCGACGATCTCGCCGATGTGGTGGAGGAGGAAATCGATCCGCTCGGGCCGCGCGGGCGTCCGCTGCCGCCCGGCCAGGCGATGATCATGGCGCTGCGCTTCGCGTTGGTCTCGGCGGGCGTAAATCTCGTCGCCCTGCTGCTGCTGCTCGTGCCGGGCGTCAACGCCATCGTCTTCGTGCTGGCCAACGCCTATTTGTTCGGGCGGGAGTATTTCGCCTTCGCCGCGACGCGCTATTGCTCGCTGGAGGAAGCCCGCGAGCTGACGCGCCGCCATGCGACGACTTTGTTTCTGGCGGGATTGTTCATCGCCGGCTTCGTCGCCGTGCCGGGGCTCAACCTGTTCACGCCTCTGTTCGGCGTGGCCTTCATGGTGCGGATGCACAAGACGCTCGCCGCCCGCGCAATGGCGCGGGCGCGCTGAGCGCCTTTGGTCCGGGCGCGTTTTTAAAAAGCCGAGCGGCGTCCGCTTCGGCTCGAAAACGCGCTTTGCCGCTCAAGCCAGCCGCTGCGCCTGATATTGGCCGGTCTTGCGATAGCGATAGAGATAGGACGGAACGATCGCCTCGATCGCCGTCGGGGCGATCCCCAGGCCCTCGAGCGTCAGCCCGGCGGCCTCGGCCTGCGCGGAGACGACATTGTCGTGCCGCAGCAGCTCCACCTGATCGACGGTCGTCGTCAGCAGGCTGGGGAAAAGGCCGAGCGAGAGGCTGTGCAGCGTCTGCGTGACGCGCGCGATCATCGCTCCGGTCGCGAAGGACAGCGGCAGGATTTTGACGTCGCGCTCGGTGATCTTCAGCGCATATTCGACGATGGCGCGGAAGGTCTTCACCTCCGGCCCGCCGAGCTCATAGGTCGCGCCGGCCTGGGCGCGGCCGTCCACGGCCAGCGCCACCGCCTGCGCCACGTCGCCGACATAGACGGGCTGGAAGCGCGTCGCCTCGCCGATGACGGGCTCGACCGGCAGATAGCGCGCCAGAGCGCCGAATCGGTTGAAGAACTGATCTTCCGGGCCGAAGACGACGGAAGGACGCAGAATCACCGCGCCGGGGAAGGCGGCGCGAATCGCCTCCTCGCCCTCCGCCTTGGTACGGGCGTAGACGGAGCTGGAATTCTTGTCCGCGCCTATGGCCGAGACATGGACGAGATGCTTCGCGCCCGCCGCGACGGCGGCCTCGGCGATGGTCTTCGCGCCCTGCGCGTGCAGAGCGGAGAATTTCTGCTTGCCGCCCTCGGCCAGCACGCCGACCAGATTGACGACGGCCTCGGCCCCGCGCACGGCGGCGGCGACGGAGGCGGGATTGCGCAGATTGGCCTGCACCGGGAAAATCTGCCCCACCTTGCCCAGAGGCTGCAGGAAAAAGGCGAGGTCCGGCCGCCGGCAGGCGACGCGCACGCGCCAGCCGTCCCGCGCCAGGGCCGCCACCACATGGCGCCCGATGAATCCCGACCCGCCGAACACCGTCACGATCCGCCCGGCATCCTTCACATCTGCGCTCATTCTTCGCCCCACGCCGATTCGCTCGGAGCGCTCGAAAATATCGCTCCGTTTCGGGCGGATGCTCTAGCGCGATTTGGCCGGAAAGGGAATGCGCCGCGCGAGCGTGACCGAAGCATGTCGAGCGCCATTGACAAGCAGAGCGTCCGCCTCGTAAGAGAGCCGCGTTGCCCAGGTGGCGGAATTGGTAGACGCGCTGGTTTCAGGTACCAGTGGTGAAAGCCGTGGAGGTTCGAGTCCTCTCCTGGGCACCAAATCGAGACATCGGCATTGGCTGATGTCCAAGTTCGGCGCCTCCCCCGTGAAGAGCGCTGTTTCATTCCCATAATCGAGATCGATAATCGGGGCGCTTGCAAGAGAGGCGTCGCGGGCTCAGAACCGGACGGCGCCGCGCGGCCTGCTTCGCGGGCGGGCTTTTCCGGGGACATATCATGCGACGCGCTCTCTCTGCCTTTCTCGCGCTGCTGGCTCTCGCGCTTCTCTACGCCGGCTACGCCTTTCTCTCGCTGCGCCAGCTCGAGGCCGGCGTGAGAGCGGGCGACGCTGCGGCCATTTCGGACCATGTCGATTTCCCCGCCGTGCGCGCCTCGATCAAGGAGCAGCTGGGAACCATCGTGATGTCGCGCGCGCTGGGGGAGACCGACAAGAGCCGCAACGCTGGCGCGCGGCTGGGCGCCGGCCTGCTGGCGGCGCTCGGTCCCGCGCTCATCGACACGGCGGTGGACCGATTCGTCTCGCCGTCCACCATCGGCGCCCTGCTGGCGCGGCGCGCCTCCGCGCCCCAGCCCGGTCCGGAACCCGAAGGCGGCGCCGAAGCCGGCGGGACGAATGAGCTCGATCTGAGGCGCTTCGCCGATCGTTTCGAGCTCGTGTCGCCGACGCGGTTTCGCATCACCCACAAGGATGGCGTCGCCATCGTCTTCGCTCTCGCCGATTGGACGTGGAAGGTCGCCGATATTCGCATTCCGCCGGAGAGTCTGAAAAAGATCATGCGTCCGGATGCGGGCGAGCGCCCGTGATCTCTCCATGAAAGGCTCTCCTCGCCTTTCCATCGCGAGCTTGCGCGCCGGTCTCGTTTCGGCGGGTCGCATTCCCGATTGACGCGGGCGGGCGTCGCGTTAAGAGCTTTCTTCATGACGAAGACGCACAAGGGCGCCGCGCTGCTCGGGCGGAAGACGGCGCTGCCCAATTCGCCGGACGAGGCCGAGCTCGACCTCGTGGCCAATCCGCATCCGGGTGAGACCTATCTCGTCCGCTTCGTCGCGCCGGAATTCACCTCGCTCTGCCCAGTGACCGGTCAGCCGGATTTCGCGCATATCGTCATCGATTACGCGCCGATGGAATGGCTCGTCGAATCGAAATCGCTGAAGCTCTATCTCGGCAGCTATCGCAATCACGGCGCCTTCCACGAGGATTGCACCATCCGCATCGCCAAGGATCTGGCGGCGGCGATGACGCCGCGCTGGCTGCGCATCGGCGGCTATTGGTATCCGCGCGGCGGCATTCCGATCGACGTCTTCTGGCAGACGGGCGAGCCGCCTGCGGGACTCTGGCTGCCGGATCAGGGCGTGCCGCCCTATCGCGGGCGGGGCTGATCGCTCTATCGCAGCGCCTTCGCCAGCCGATCGAAGGCTAAAAGCGCCTCGAGCAGCGCCGGCAGATCGCGCAGCGCGATCATATTCGGCCCGTCGGAGACGGCGCTGTCGGGATCTGGATGCGTCTCGATGAAGAGGCCGGCGACGCCCACCGCCACAGCCGCCCGCGCCAGCACGGGGACGAAGCGCCGCTCGCCGCCGGAGGCCGCGCCGAGCCCGCCCGGCTGCTGCACGGAATGGGTGGCGTCGAAAATGACCGGGACGCCGGTCGTCTCGGCGAGAATGGGCAGCGCGCGCATGTCGGAGACGAGGGCGTTATAGCCGAAGCTGGTTCCGCGCTCGGTCGCCAGCGCGCCGGCGGCGCCCTCGGCGCGCAGCTTGTCTATGGCGTGGCGCATGTCCCAGGGCGCGAGAAACTGGCCCTTCTTCACATTGACGACGCGCCCTGTGCGCGCCGCCGCCGCGAGGAGATCGGTCTGGCGGCAGAGGAAGGCGGGGATTTGCAGAATATCCGCCACTTCGGCGACAGGCGCGCATTGCGCGGCCTCATGGACGTCGGTGAGGACGGGAAGGCCGAAGCGTTCCTTGATCTCGGCGAAGATCGGCAGAGAGGCGGAAAGGCCGAGGCCGCGCCCCGAGGCGCCCGAGCTGCGATTGGCCTTGTCGAAGGAGGCTTTGAAGACGACGCCGATTTGCAGCCGAGCGGCCAGCTCGGCCAGAGCCTGCGCAATTTCGAGGCCCTGCGCGCGGCTCTCCAGCGCGCAGGGGCCGGCGATGAGGGCGAGCGGCAGATGATTGCCGAAGGTCACGCGGCGCAAAGGCGCGCCGACCGTGACTGTGAAGAAATCCGCCGCCGCTTTGCTCATTCGCGGGAGCTTATCACTCGCGCCCGCGGGATCGAAGCGCGTCGCGTCATTCGGCGCTGGAGGGTGCGGCGAGAGTCGCCCATGTCTGCGCGATCGTGACCTCGTAAGGCGTCGTCGGCCGACCGATCAGCGCCCTGAGCTGGAGGCCGTCGTCGAACACCGCGCCCGTCGCCGCGCCGGCGTCGGCATCGGCGAGCAGAGCCGCGAATGCTTCCGGCAGGCCGGCGCCGATGAGAGCGGCGGCGAAATCGGCCTCGGGCAGGTTCTGATAGTCGATCTTCCGCCCCGCGGCCTCGCCGATCGCCGCTGCGAATTGCCCGAGCGTATAGGCGTCGTCTCCGGCCAGCTCATAGACGTGGCCGGCGTGATCTTCGCCCGTCAGCACGGCGGCCGCGGCCTCGGCGTAATCGGCGCGGGCGGCGGAGGCGATCCGGCCCTCGCCGGCGCTGCCGATAAAGACGCCATGCGCCAGCGCCGGAGCGATGGAAGCGGCGTAATTCTCCGTATACCAGCCGTTGCGCAGCAGCACGAAAGGCGTTCCCGAGGCGCGCAGGAGCGATTCCGTCTCGCGATGCTCCTGCGCCAGCGCCAGCGGCGAGACATCGGCGTGCAGCAGGCTCGTATAGGCGATGAGCCCGACGCCGACCCGCGTCGCCGCCTCTATGACATTGCGATGCTGAGCCGTTCGCTGGCCGATCTCGCTCGAGGAGATCAGCAGCAGCCGATCGACGCCCACGAAGGCCGGGGCCAGCGTCTCCGGCCGGGAATAATCGGCGATGCGCAGCTCTATCCCGAGGGCGGAGAGATCGCGGGCGGCGTCGCTGTCGGTCCGGCGCACGCCGGCGACGATGCGCGTCGCCGGAACGCTTCGCAGCAGTGCGCCTATGACGAGCCGGCCGAGCTGGCCGGTCGCGCCGGTGACGAAAATGCGCGGCTGAGCGGGGGAAGTCATAACAGCGTTCCTTTCGGGTTCGTTTCTGATACAAGGTCTCTAACCGAGACCGAAGAGCCCGTGAAGGAGGCAGTTTTTTGGGACCAGGCGACGCCGAGGGAACCATCGCCAATGCGCGGGAGGAGCTCGCGCGCAAATTCGAGGCATGGCGAGAGGTGGCGCTGGATGCGAGCCGCTGTCCGGTGCGCGATGTGCTGGATCGCGTCGGCGACAAATGGACGACGCTGATTTTGATGGCGCTGGCCGGCGGGCCGCAGCGCTTCGGCGCGCTCAGCCGCGCGGCGCCCGATATTTCCAAGCGCATGTTGACGCAGACGTTGCGCACGCTGGAGCGGGACGGGCTGGTCGCGCGCAGCGTCTATCCCACCAAGCCGCCGAGCGTGGATTATCGGCTGACGCCGCTCGGCGTCGCCATGATGGAGCCGCTCGCAGCGCTCATTCGCTGGGCGGAGCAGAGCCATTCGGCGATCGTCGCGGCGCGGCGGCGCTTCGACGAAGGACCGGCCGAAGAGAGCGCGGCGTGAGCCGGGCGCGCGTCAGCCCGGCGCGCGTCAGTCGGGCTCTCGGGCCTCGGTCGGGGTCACTTTCAGCACGGTGATGCGATTGCGCATCTTGCGCAGCACCTCGAAGCGGAAACCATGGAAGTTGAACACTTGGCCCGCCTCGGGAATGGCCGCCGCCTCATGGATGACGAGGCCGGCGATCGTCGTCGCCTCCTCGTCGGGCAGGCTCCACTCCATCACGCGATTGAGATCGCGTAGCGGCACTGCGCCGTCGACGAGCACCGAGCCGTCCGGCTGCTGCCGCACGCCCTGCATTGCGAGATCATGCTCGTCGCGAATGTCGCCGACGATCTCCTCGAGAATGTCCTCGAGCGTGACGAGGCCCATCACCTCGCCATATTCGTCGACGACCAGCGCGAAATGCGTCTTGCGCTTCAAAAACGCTTCGAGCTGATCCTCGAGCGTCGTCGATTCCGGCACGAACCAGGGCTCGAGCGCTATGTCGTCTATGTCGAGCTGGGAGAAGTCCGCCTTCGCCGCATCGAGCGCGCGCAGCAGGTCCTTCGAATGGATGACGCCGATGAAATTATCCGGCCGGTCGCGCCACAAGGGCATACGCGTGAAGGGCGAGGCGAGCACCTCGCGCACGATCTGCTCGGGCGGAAGATCGGCGTCGATGGTGCGCATTTTGGTGCGATGGATCATCACATCGGCGACATGCAGCACCTGAAGATCGAGCACGCCGCCGAACATGTCGCGCCAATTGCGCTCGACGGTTCCCTCCTCGTGCATGATGTCGACGGCGCTCTTGAGCTCGTCATAGGGCGAGAGCAGCGTGCGGCCATGGCCGATCTCGACGCCGACGAGCTTCAGCACGCCGCGCACGAAGGCCTCCACCGCAAAGAGCAGCGGGCCGAAGACGGCGACGAAGACGCCGATGACGCGCGCGACGCGCAGCGACAGCCGATCGGGATGGTTGATCGCCACGGTCTTGGGCAGCACTTCGGCGAAGACCAGCAGCAGCGCCGTCATGATGATGGTGGCGTAGACGGCGCCGCTCTCGCCGGTGAGATAGACGAGCACGCTGGTGGTGAAGGCCGAGCCGCCGATATTGACCAGAGTGGAGCCGAGAAGCAGCGCCGCGATCATGCGGTTGCGCTGGCGCAGCAGACGATTGACCAGCGCCGCGCGATGGTCGCCCTCCTTCTCCAGCGCGTGCATATGCGCATGGGACGCCGCTGTCAGCGCCGTCTCGGAGGCCGAGAAGAAGGCCGAGAGCAGCACGCACAGCAATACGACTAGTGTCGCGACCCAGATGTCGACATTCTCCAGGCCAGCCTCCGCTCCGCCGTGCATGACGCCCCTATTCGCGCGCGATTTCGTCTTTGAGGAAACTGCGCAGCTGGTCCACGTCTATGCCCTTCTCGACGAAGGAGCGTCCGATGCCGCGCGCGAGAATGAAGGTGAGCGCGCCTTTCTCGACCTTCTTGTCCTGGAACATGGCGTCGAGCATGGCGTCGGCGTCGTCGCGCCAGCCGGAAATGTCGCGAATGCGGGTCGGCAGGCCGACGCGGGTCAGATGGCGGCTGACGCGTTCGGCGTCCTGCTGGCTGCAGAGGCCGAGCCGCGCCGAGAAGCGGAAGGCGCAGACGAGGCCGATGGCGACGCCCTCGCCATGGACGAGGCGCTCGCCGTCGTAATGCACGAGCCGCTCCAGCGCATGGCCGAAAGTATGGCCGAGATTGAGCAGAGCGCGGTCGCCCTGCTCGGTCTCGTCGCGGGCGACGATCTTGGCCTTGGAGCGGCAGCTCACCGAGATCGCCTCGACGCGGGCGGCGCGGTCGGCGAAGACGGCGGAAGCGTTGTTCTCCAGCCATTCGAAGAAGAAGGCGTCGTCGATGAGGCCGTATTTGACCACTTCGGCGTAGCCGGCGCGGAACTCGCGCAGCGGCAGCGTCGCCAGGGCGTCGACATCGGCCAGCACCAGCGCGGGCTGATAGAACGCGCCGACGAGATTCTTGCCCTGCGGCGTGTTGATGCCGGTCTTGCCGCCGACGGAAGAGTCGACCTGCGCCAGCAGCGTGGTCGGAACCTGCACGAAGCGGGAGCCGCGGCGCACGCTCGCCGCCGCGAAGCCGGCGAGGTCGCCGACCACGCCGCCGCCCAGCGCCAGCACGACGTCGCGCCGCTCGATGCGCGCCTCCAAAATCTCTTCGCAGACGCGCTGGAAGACCGGGAAGGATTTGGACGCCTCGCCCGGCTCGACGACGATGGAGACGGTGCGAATGCCGCTTTTCTCGAGGCTCTGGCGCAGCACGGGCAATTGCAGCCGGGCGACATTGGCGTCGGTGACGACGGCGCAGGCCGCGCCCGGCGCGACGCGGGCGAGATGCTCGCCCGCCTGCTCCAGCAGCCCGGCGCCGATGATGATGTCATAAGCGCGGCCGCCGAGCCCCACTTCGACAGTCTGCGGCTCGACGGGGGCGGGCGGCGTTCGTGACGTCATGAATCGATCGAATCCTCGTGTGGTCGCGCTCTCCGGCGCGCCATGCGCCCATGCGAGCAGCGCCGCGATCGTCTCTTCGACCATCACCTCATGGGGCACGTCGCGGGAGAGCACGGCGATGTCGGCCTGGCGATAGACGGGATAGCGCTCGTCCATCAGCCGGCGCAATACGGCGGCGGGGTCGCTGGTCTGCAACAGCGGGCGGTCGCCCTTGCGGCGCACGCGGCGCAGCAGAACCTCATGAGCGGCGTCGAACCACAGCGAGACGCCGCGCTCCTTCACGCGGTTGCGCGTGGTCTCGTCCATGAAGGCGCCGCCGCCGGTCGCCAGCACGCAGGGCTCGCCGGCGAGCAGCCGGGCGATGACGCGGCGCTCGCAGTCGCGGAAATGCGCCTCGCCATATTTGGCGAAAATATCGGGGATCGACATTCCCGCCGCGGCGGCGACGATCTCGGCGTCGGCGTCCTTGAACGGCAGGCCGAGGCGCTGCGCCAGACGCTGGCCGATGGAGGTCTTGCCGGAGCCCATCATGCCGACCAGCACGAGCGAGCGGCCGAGCAGTGCGCCGCGAATGGCGCGCGCGCTGTCAGCGGGCGGAGTCTGTCCGCCCGGCCGCGCCGCATGGCCGCCGATCGCCTGCACTTTGCTCATGAGGAGTAATCTACACCGCGCCGCCAGGAAATTCAGCCCCCATTTGCTCATGGGGGCAGCAGCGGCTCGAGAAAACGGCGGATGAAACCGAGCATTCGCGGCTCGGCGAGCTCGGCGCGCCGCGCGACCATGCGCACGCCAGCCAGCTCCGGCTTTTTCTGCGAGGCGATATAGGAGTTTACGCGCATTTCCAGCTCTGCGGCGGACAGCGGCGATTGCGCGATTCTCATGCAGGCGACGCGCGGCCCGGCGTAGACGATGGTCCAATCGGGCGAAAGCCGCGCCTCCTGCGGCGCAATGCCGGTTTCTTCCTCCAGCTCGCGCAGCAGATTGGCCTCGAGATCGACCATGCCGTCGCGCAGATCGCTCGGATCCGGCGTGCCGGCGGGAAAATAGATCGCGCCGGCGGCGGAATGATCCGCCCCCATCTCGCCGAGCAGAAAGGCGCCGTCGGCCGAGCGCAACGCCGGCATGGAGAAGCAATTGTAGACGCCGGCGTCCGGAAAGCCGAAATCCCGCCAGGCGAGGAAACGCGAGAAGCGCGTCTCGAAGAATTTGACGCCGAGCGCCGTCTCGCCGCGCGAGACGCTGTGCGCGAGCAGCACGGGGCCGTCATAGAGCGCCGGCACGGCGGCGCGGCGCTCGGCCCAATGCGCGTCGATCTCCGCGCCGCGCAGCCGGTCGAAGGCCCAGTCATGCGGCTCGAGGACGCAATGCAGGGCCGAGACGCCGACGATCTCGACTTCGCCGCTCATAGATCCAGATCTCCGCGCTGCACTTCCACCGCATGGCCCGCCACTGTGACGGCGACGAGCGCGCCCGCCTCGATTCGCGAGCCGAGGATGATGCGGGAGGGGCGGCCCATGGCGTAGCCCTGCTCGATGACGAATTCATGCTCGCCGTCCTCGGGCGCCTCGAAGGCGTGGGCGACTCCGGCGAAGGCCGCCGCCGCCGCGCCGGTCGCCGGGTCCTCGCCTATGCCGACGCCATTGGCGAACATTCGGGCCGCGACCGCGCTCGCCGGCTCTACTGTCTCACTCGTGTAGAGATAGGCGCCGATGCGCTCGCCCAGCAGCGCGGCGAAGGCGGCTGGGTCCGGCCGCGCGCGATCCAGCGCCGCGCGCGAGCGGATCGGAACGAAGACGAGCTCCACGCCCGCGGAGAAGGTCGACGGTGCGTGACGGCCGAAGCCGATCTCCTCGCTTTCGAGGCCGAGCGCTTTGGCGAGCGGCGCCGGCTCCGGCGACCATGCGCCGCGAACCGGCAGGCGCGGCGCCGTGAAGCGCGCGAGAATGGCGCGCGAGGCGTCCCTCACCACATCGCAGCGGACGAGGCCGATCTCCTCCTCGAGCGCGATGACGATTCCATTGCGCGTCAGCATCTCGGGCGCGCGCTGCGTCGCCAGCAGGATCGCCGCGCCGATCGTCGGATGGCCGGCGAAGGGCAATTCGCGCAGCGGCGTGAAGATGCGCAGCCGCGCGGTATTGATGGAATCGCGTGGCTCCAGAACGAAGACCGTCTCGCTCAGATTGAACTCGCAGGCGATGGTCTGCATCGTCGCGCTGTCGAGCCCGTCCGCGCCGAGCACGACGGCGAGCGGATTGCCGGCAAAGCGCGTGTTCGTGAACACGTCGAGCGTGGAGAAGCGCAATCGCATGGTGCTGACGCAGGCTCGCTCAAGGCCAGGGCGGATCGCCCTGAATGGAGAGGATGGTGATCGAATCGCGGAACTCGATCAATTCGACGATGAGGCCATTCTCGAAGCGTATGAAATCGGCGAGATCGACGCGGCCCTCGAGGCCTGTGCCGCGATGGCGCCAGCGGATGCTGCGCCGCATCGCGACGCCGCCGGAGTCGATGATGACATCGTCGATCTGCTGCTCAGATTGAGCGAAATCGATATTGATCGCGCGCAATATATTCAGCAGCGCGTCGACGCCGAAATGGCGGCCGGCATAGGGGATGCGGGATTTGTCGCCGACGAATTCGCAGACGACGTCCTGCGCGCAGAAGTCCCGGACGACGCCGAAATCGCCGTTTTCGGCGGGCTGCCGCGCAAGCAGCTCGACGCGGCGCCGGATTTCGTCGCGATCGAGCCCGGGCGGAGGGCGAGAGAAAAAATCTTCGCTATTCGTCATGCAACGCCTCGATCCGCGATTATCGGGCCGCGATTATCGGGGCCGAGGATCGTCCCGCTCGATCAGCGCCTCGGCGGCGGAGCGTCCCCAGCTGTGATAGTCGAGATATTCGAACATCTCGACCACCTTCCCGTTCCGCCAGTACAGGAAATGCGCCATGTCCAGCGTCGCCGTGCGGCCGGAGTTGCGATGGCGCCAGGAGTTGCGCCATCGCACCGATGATTTCGGCCCATCGACGAGGATCGCCAGCACCTCGCCGCCGAGCGGCTCGTAATTGACGTCGGTCAGCCGAATATTCTCCTTGAACGCGTCGCGGCCATGGAGAACGCCCGGAAGAAACAGGCCTTCCTTGGTGCCGTGATAGCGCACGACGACATCGCGTGCGAAGTAGCGCATCATCTCGTCGATCCGGCCCGACATGCGCAGGCGCGTGATCTCGAAGACGTTGCGTCTCAATTCGCGACGATGCTCTTCGTCAGGCTCGTCGATTTTCGGCTGCATCGCGCTTCCCCGTCATGAGGGCGGCCGTCTCTCCGCGCCTCTTTCGACGATGCGTTCGATCCGAGCTGGGCGTCGTGATCGTCTCCTTTAGAAAAAAGGATCAGTTGCGGTCCTTGTCGACCAGCCGGTTCTTGCCGATCCAGGGCATCATGCCGCGCAGGCGTCCGCCGACTTCCTCGATCGGATGAGCGGCGTTGCGGGCGCGGGTGGCCTTGAAGGACGTCTGGCTGACCTTGTTCTCGAGCATCCAGTCGCGGGTGAACTTGCCGGACTGAATATCTTCGAGCACGCGCTTCATCTCGGCCTTGGTGTCCTTGGTGATGATGCGCGGACCGGTGACATATTCGCCATATTCGGCCGTGTTGGAGACCGAATAATTCATATTGGCGATGCCGCCCTCATAGATGAGGTCGACGATCAGCTTCACCTCGTGCAGGCACTCGAAATAGGCCATTTCCGGCGCATAGCCGGCCTCGACCAGCGTCTCGAAGCCATTGCGGATCAGCTCGACGAGGCCGCCGCAGAGCACGACCTGCTCGCCGAAGAGATCGGTCTCGCATTCCTCGCGGAAGGTGGTCTCGATGATGCCGGCGCGGCCGCCGCCGATCGCCGAGGCGTAGGAGAGGCCGAGCTCGAGCGCATTGCCGGAGGCGTTCTGATGCACGGCGATGAGGCAGGGGACGCCGCCGCCCTTCAGATATTCGCCGCGAACCGTGTGGCCGGGGCCCTTGGGCGCGACCATGATGATGTCGAGATCGGCGCGCGGCTCGATGAGATTGAAGTGTATGTTGAGGCCATGGGCGAAGAACAGCGCCGCGCCGGATTTGAGATTCGGCGCGAGCTCGGCGGCGTAGATCTCGCCCTGCAGCTCGTCCGGCGTCAGCATCATGACGACATCGGCCCATTTGGCCGCCTCGGCGACTTCCATCACCTTGACGCCGGCGCCCTCGGCCTTCTTGGCGGAGGCGGAGCCCTTGCGCAGCGCGACCGCGACCTCGCCGACGCCCGAATCCTTGAGGTTCAGGACATGGGCGTGGCCCTGGCTGCCATAGCCCACCACAGCGACCTTCTTGCCCTTGATCAGATTGATGTCGGCATCCCGATCGTAATAGACGCGCATATTCTCGCTTTCCCCCACAGGACGACAGAGCCGTCGTTCGGCTTCAAGAGTTCCTCGACCGCCGGGCGGTCCCGGAGGCCTGTCTTTCCAGCTTGATTTTACATTGTTTTTCCGTCGGCTCGGGAAGACGGTCGAGGCGACGGGCAATTCCGCGGGACCTTTCTACGCGCCCATGGCGTGAAGGTCAAAATCTCGAGGATCGCCCGATCAGATCGGGTCCGGCCCGCGCGAGATCGCCGCGACGCCGGTGCGCGAGACCTCGACGAGCCCGATCGGGCGCATCAGATCGACGAATTCATCGATTTTATTCGGCTTTCCGGTCAGCTCGAAGATGAAGCTCTCGGTCGTGGCGTCGACGACGCGGGCGCGGAAGGCCTCGGCCAGCTGCAGCGCGGCGTTGCGCTCCTCGCCCTTGCCCCTCACCTTGACCATGGCCAGCTCGCGCTCGAGCGAGCGGGCGGAGACGGTGAGATCGGTGACCTTGTGAACCGGCACCAGCCGCTCGAGCTGATGCTGAATCTGCTCGATCGTCTCCGGCGTGCCGGAGGTAACGACGGTGATGCGCGAGAGATGCTCGCCATGGGCGACCTCCGCCACCGTCAGGCTCTCGATATTATAGCCGCGGCCCGAGAACAGGCCGACGACGCGCGCCAGCACGCCCGGCTCATTGTCGACCAGCACGGCGAGCGTATGCGTCTCCACATTGGAGCGCGACGTCGGCGAGGAATAGGGCGAGGGCGGGGAGAGGGGAGCGTTCATGTGTCCGTTTCCAGCGAATAGCGAGTAGCGAGTAGCGAATAGTCGACGCAGGAGCAGCTCTATTCGCTACTCGCTATCTCGCTATTCGCGCTCGTCTCACACCAGCATCTTGCCCTTTTCGTCGATGATCGAGCCGAGCTCGATTCCGGCGTCGTCGGAGAGGTCGGCGAGCAGCATGTCGTTATGCGCCTTGCCCGAGGGGATCATCGGGAAGCAATTCTCGCCCTTCTCGACGAGGCAGTCGAAGATCACCGGCCCGTCATAGTCGATCATCTCCTGGATCGCGCGATCGAGATCGGCGGGGTCGGAGCAGCGAATGCCCTTGGCGCCGAAGGCCTCCGCGAGCTTCACGAAATCGGGCAGCGCCTCCGAATAGGAGTGCGAGTAGCGTCCGCCGTGCAGCAGTTCCTGCCACTGGCGCACCATGCCCATATATTCATTGTTGAGGATGAACACCTTGACCGGCAGGCGATATTGGATCGCCGTCGACATTTCCTGAATGTTCATCAGAATGGACGCCTCGCCGGCGATGTCGACGACCAGCGATTTGGGATGCGCGAGCTGCGCGCCGATCGCCGCCGGCAGGCCATAGCCCATGGTGCCGAGCCCGCCGGAAGTCATCCAGCGATTGGGCTCGTCGAAATGATAATGCTGCGCGGCCCACATCTGATGCTGGCCGACCTCGGTGGTGATGTAAGGATCGCGATCCTTGGTCAGCGCATAGAGCCGCTGCACGGCGTATTGCGGCTTGATGACCTTGTCGGAATTGCGGAAGGCCAGCGACTTGCGGTCGCGCCATTCGTCGATCTTCTTCCACCAGGCGTCGAGCGGCTGCTTCTCGGCGTGCATCGCCTCGGCGCGCCAGATGCGCACCATGCTCTCCAGCACATGGCCGCAATCGCCGACGATCGGCAGATCGACCTTCACATTCTTATTGATCGAGGAGCGATCGATATCGATGTGGATTTTCTTCGAGCCGGGTGAGAAGGCGTCGAGCCTTCCGGTGATGCGATCGTCGAAACGCGAGCCGACGGCGATCATCAGATCGCAGTCGTGCATGGCGTTATTGGCCTCGAAAGTGCCGTGCATTCCCAGCATTCCGAGCCAGTTCGGCCCGGAGCCCGGATAGGCGCCGAGGCCCATCAGCGTGGAGGTGATCGGGAAGCCGGTCAGCGAGACCAATTCGCGCAGCAGCGTCGAGGCGGCCGGGCCGGAATTGATGACGCCGCCGCCCGTGTAGAAAATCGGCCGCTTGGCGGCGGCCATCATCTTCACCGCGCGGCGAATGGCGTCCGTGTCGGCGTCGAGCTTGGGCTGATAGGTCTTGTGATGCACATTGCGCGGGCCGGTGTAGGTCCCCGACGCGAATTGCACATCCTTCGGAATGTCGATCACCACCGGCCCCGGCCGCCCGCTGGAGGCGACATAGAAGGCCTCGTGCAGGATGCGCGGCAGATCGGCGATATTCTTCACCAGATAATTATGCTTGGTGCAGTGGCGCGTGATGCCGACCGTGTCGCATTCCTGAAAAGCGTCGGAGCCGATGAGATGCGTCGGCACCTGGCCGGTGATGCAGACCAGCGGAATGGAGTCCATCAGCGCATCGGTGAGGCCGGTGATGGTGTTGGTGGCGCCGGGGCCGGAGGTGACGAGCAGCACGCCCGGCTTGCCGGAGGAGCGGGCGTAGCCCTCCGCCGCATGGGCCGCGCCCTGCTCGTGGCGCACGAGAATATGCCGCACCTTCTCCTGGTGGAAGAGAACGTCGTAGATCGGAAGGACGGCGCCGCCGGGATAGCCGAAAAGCACTTCGACGCCCTGATCCTTCAGGGCCTCGACCACCATTTCCGCTCCGGTCATTTGCTTCGCCATTCTCTCCAGCTCCGCTTTCCTCGACCCTCGAGACGTAGGGCGCGCGGGCGCGCCCCCATAGGCAATAAAAAAGGCCCCCTGGAGGGCCTCGGATAAGCGCCAGCGGCGGAAGCTCGGGATCAGACCCGCTCCGTCTCCAGCGCCCTGCCTACGAGAAGAATGCCCTTCACGGCCCGCTCCAGGTGAAATACCGGATCAGACGTTACGGGAGACGACCGCAGGGGTCAAGGCGATTCCGCGGGCAAAGAGGCGATCGGCGCGCGCGCCGGTCTCCTGAGCTTGGCCGGCGCGGCGAATTCGTGTACGCCTCCGTCGCCCCCCACCAGAACGAGTCGAAGATGAAGCGCTTTTTCGAATCCTTCCTGTTCATGTCGCGCTGGCTGCTCGCGCCCTTCTTCGTCATGCTGGCGGTGGGGCTCTTGGAGCTGCTCTATAAAGCCGGCGTTCATCTCTTCGAGGCGACGGCGCATCTCGTCACCGCCACCGAATCCAATATGACGCTGCTGGTGCTCGATCTCATCGACATGACGCTCACCGGCGCGCTGGTGGTGACGGTCATGCTGTCGGTCTATGAGAATTTCGTCTCCAAGGTCGATACGGACAGCCAGCCCGGCTGGCCGGACTGGATGGGCTCGATCGATTTCTCCGAGCTGAAGCTGAAGCTGCTCTCGACCATTGTCGCCATCTCGGCGATCAAGCTGCTCGAAGCCTTCATGGACGTGCCGCATATGAGCGACCGGGATCTGTATTTCTATCTCGGCATTCATCTGACCTTCGTCGTCTCGACGCTGGCCTTCGCTCTGTCGGAGCGCCTCGCCGGCGGCCATGGGACCAATCACGGCGAGCAAGGGCATTGAGGGCGCCGTAGCGCCCGCTCAGCGTTTCTTCACGAATTCCGTGCGCAGCACCAATCCTTTGATGGTGTCGTGCCGGCAGTCGATCTCTTCCAGATCGTCGGTGAGGCGGATCGAGCGAATCACCGTGCCCTGCTTCAACGTCTGATTGGCGCCCTTCACCTTCAGATCCTTGATGAGGGTCACGGAATCGCCGTCGGCGAGCGCATTGCCGGCCGAATCCTTCACGACTTTCGCCTGCGCCGCCGCCGCGGCGAGTTGCGACGCCGGGACCCATTCGCCGCTCGCTTCGTCATAGACATAGTCTTCGTCGTCGGCCACGCGAACCTCTTTCCTGTGAGAACGCCGCACGCGAGAGAGCCGCGCATCGGGATGCGCTCTCTTAGGCGACCGCGCCGTCCCGGCGCAAGGTGGAGCGGAGCGATGCGTTTCTCGAGGGGCGCGACGCTTCTAGAATCTGCGGCCGGGCGGCGCGAGCGCGCATTTCATCACGGCGATGACGCCGCCATCGTCATATTTCAGCGTGCCGGCGGCTGTGTCGAGCAGGTTGCGAATATGCTGGTCTCGGCATTTGCCGCTCGCGGCGACGCAGATTCGGTCCTGTCCGAAGCTCACTGCATCCTTGTCGACGCTGACCGCATAAGTGACTTTTTGCGTGTCGCTGGAGCCGCTCGCGCCGGAGACATAGCTATCGCCATCTCGATATTCCTCGGCGACGCCATCCTCCCAAATGAGCTGCACGAAGCGCCGGCCGGTGTCGATGTCGATCGCGACCGTTCGACCAGTGCGCCCGCAATCGAGATGAATTTCCGAGGCGAGGGCGTGCGGCGCGAGCAGCAGCGCTAGGGCCGCGAGGGCGTAGAGTCTGGCTTTCATTCCATGTCCCGCAATGCGCGCGCGGCGCGGCCTCGTCAATTTCTCGGCAGAGAGGAGCGCATCTCGTCGCAGGCGCGCAATTGCGCCTCGGTCGCGGACCAATAGGAGATTTCGCAAAGGGCCTGATAGCGGCTGGCGACGAAGATGGACCACAGAAAATAGCCGAAGCCGGCGACGCCCAGCGCGAGCAGCATGTTGCGACTGAAAGCGTTCATGATCGCCCTTCCGCGCCGATCCGGCGTGACGTCCCCGCCGCCTCGATCCTGGCGCTTGCGCAGGACCGGGTCAAGCGCGTTCCCGCCGACGAGCGTTCGCCCGTCCCCTGGGGAAGAATGTGCTCGCTTATTGCGCGGCGTCGAGTTGTGGCCGCAAGGGGATCAGCGCCACCATGAAGCGTGACAGCTCGCGCGAGACTTCCGGGTCGCGCTTCAGATCGACGAGGCCGCGCGGCGTGGGGATCGGCTGGCCGTGCTCGAGCGCGACATCGACCCACAGCGTCAACGCCTCGACGGCGTTGGCCATCGCCTCGTCGAGACTATCGCCCGCGGAGACGCAGCCGGGCAGATCAGGGAACCAGACGCCGACCGCCTTTCCCTCTTCCTCTTCGACAATGGCGATGTAATGGGTCATCGAACTCGTTCAGTCTCTGGGCCAGCCCGCAGCCTTGTAGATCGTCCAGACGAGACCTTGGCCGAGGTCTTTCTTTGGATGCGGCAGGGGGATTATGGCGCCGGTTTTCGGATTTCGAAAGACATGGTGCGATCCCGTGACGCGGACCAACACCCAGCCTTTTCGAGACGGCGTTTGATGTCGCGGCTATTGGTGAACATGAGGCGCCTTCGAAGATCATCGATGGCGACCTATTGATTACATCGGAACGAATAGAGCAAGTAGCCTTCGGTTTTTACTTAGGTCTTTAATTTGATGGGAGCGGGGCGGCCGCAGGGAGGAGACGGCCGCCCCGGCCGGACGCTCAGAAGAAGCCGAGCTTGTCCGGGCTATAGCTGACCAGCAGATTCTTCGTCTGCTGGTAGTGATCGAGCATCATGCGATGATTCTCGCGGCCGATGCCGGACTGCTTGTAGCCGCCGAAGGCCGCATGGGCCGGATAGGCGTGATAGCAATTGGTCCATACGCGTCCCGCCTGCACGGCGCGGCCGACGCGATAGGCGCGGTTGACGTCGCGCGTCCACACGCCGGCGCCGAGGCCGAAGATCGTGTCATTGGCGATCGCCACCGCTTCTTCGTCGGTGTCGAACACCGTCACCGAGACGACGGGTCCGAAGATCTCCTCCTGGAACACGCGCATCTTATTGTTGCCGGCGAGCACTGTGGGCTTCACATAATAGCCGCCGGAAAGATCGCCGCCGAGCTCGGCGCGACCGCCGCCGATCAATATGTCCGCGCCTTCCTTCTGGCCGATGTCGATATAGCCGAGGATTTTCTCCATCTGCTCCTTGGAGGCCTGCGCGCCGATCATCGTCTTGGCGTCGAGCGGATCGCCCTGCACGATGGCGCCGACGCGCTTCACCGCCTTCTCGATGAATTTGTCATAGATGCTTCGCTGCACCAGGGCGCGGCTCGGGCAGGTGCAGACCTCGCCCTGATTGAGCGCGAACATGGCGAAGCCTTCGAGCGCCTTGTCGAGAAAAGCGTCGTCCTCCGCCGCCACATCGGCGAAGAAGATGTTGGGCGATTTGCCGCCGAGCTCCAATGTCGCGGGGATGAGATTGCGCGCGGCATATTCGCCGATCAGCCGTCCCGTGCTGGTCTCGCCGGTGAAGGCGATCTTGGCGATGCGCGGCGAGGAGGCGAGCGGCTTGCCGGCCTCGAGGCCGAAGCCGTTGACGACATTGACGACGCCCGCCGGCAGAAGATCGCCGACGATCTCCGCCCATACGAGTATCGAGGCGGGCGTCTGCTCGGCCGGCTTCAGCACCACGCAATTGCCGGCCGCGAGCGCCGGGGCCAGCTTCCACGCCGCCATCAGCAAGGGAAAATTCCACGGAATGATCTGCCCGACGACGCCGAGCGGCTCGTGGAAATGATAGGCGACCGTGTCGTGGTCGAGCTCCGATATGCCGCCTTCCTGCGCGCGGATCGCGGAGGCGAAATAGCGGAAATGATCGATGGCGAGCGGAACGTCCGCCGCGGTCGTCTCGCGGATCGGCTTGCCATTGTCCCAGCTCTCGGCTTCCGCCAGCGCCGCGAGATTTTGCTCCATGCGATCGGCGACCGCGTTGAGAACGCGCGCGCGTTCACCGACGCTGGTTCTGCCCCAGGCGTCCTTGGCGGCATGGGCGGCGTCGAGCGCGATTTCTATGTCGGTCTCGTCGGAGCGCGCAACCTCGCAGAGAATCTGTCCGTTGACCGGCGTCACATTCTCGAAATAGCGGCCGGCGCGCGGAGCGACCCAGCGGCCGCCGATGAAATTCTCATAGCGCGCCTTGAATTTGGGCGTAGCGGAGCGGAGGAATTCGGGCCTCGTCATGACGTTTCCCCTTGACTGTTTCACGCGCCTTTGCGGCGTCGGGGGAAATCATCCGCCCGCGCGGCCGGCTGCGCCAGTGGGGGAAACGCAGGAATGGCCTCGAGGTGTCGCAGATTTGCGACAGTCGGGACGGAATCTAATGTCCCTGCGACAATCCGAGCCGGCCGAGCTTGCGGTGCAGCGTGGCGCGGCTGACGCCGAGCAGGCGCGCGGCGGCGGTGACATTGCCATTGGCGCGGGCGAGGGCGCGGCGAATGGCGCCGCGCTCGGCGTCTTCCAGCTCGGCGTTTTGCAGCGTGGCCTCCGCCTCGCCGCCGCCGGCGAGAAGATCGGCGGCGGGAAGCTGCGAGGCTATGCGCGCGTCGGTGACGCCGAGCTCGAGCCGCGCCGCGCGCGTCGCGCCGATGACGAGATCGTGCCGATCGACGGCGAGCAAGGCCGCGCCGCGCTCGGAGGGCGCCGTCAATATGCGCGCGCCGGCGAAGGCCTCGCGGAAATGCGCGGCCTCGATCGCCCGCGCGGCCTCCGCGACAGCGACGGCGACGAGCGCGACCACGCCGCCGGGGAGAGATTCGCGACTGCTGGAGACGTCGAGGGCGGCGGCGAGCCGCCCCTCATGATCGTAGATCGGCGCCGCGGCGCAGCTCAGCCCCGTGTTGCGCGTGTGGAAATGCTGATCGCGATGAATGGTCAGCGCGCGGCCTTCGGCGAGGCAGGCGCCGATCGCGTTGGTGCCCTCGCGCGCCTCGCTCCAGACGGCGCCCGGACGTAGGCCACGCGCGTCGAAATCCGGCGCATCCGACTCGGCGCTGCGCCGCTCGAGCGGCACGCCCTCGATATTGCTGAGCAATGTGCAGCAGCCGAGTTCGGCGACAGCCGCGAACAGGCGGTCGAGCGGCTTGCGCGCCGCACGCAGCAGCGGCGCGAGCCGCTCCCGCGCGTCCTGGAGCGCCGCCGCTTCGATCAAATCCGGCGCGCGGCGCGCATCCGGGTCGAGCCCATGCAGCGTGACGCAGCGCCGCCATGAAGCGGCGACCGCCGAGGCCGCGGGCGCCGCATCGTCATCGATGACCGAGCGGACCCGGTCGATATGGCTCACCTCGCGCCGTTCCATTCCAGGCTCTCCCATGGGAGGACGAGTCAGCATAGCGCGGCGCGCGGATGCTTTCACCTCCCTTGCGTCCGCTCGGCGCGCTGCGCGAATGCAGTTTCCAGCCGAAGTGGACACCGGTTCGGCGTTGGAAACGCGTCAAAACAAAGGACTAGAGTCTGGTAGGCGAGGCGCGAACCGTGACCGCCGCGGCGCGGTGCGGTTTGTCGCGCCCATGGGCATTATGCGGAGGGTTTACCGAAATGTTTACTATATTGATGCGTAATTCCCTTCCATAGCCGGTGCAGCTCACGTCAGTCGAACGAAAAGATTCGACGTGTCGAGTGCACAAATACTCTAGCTGTAGTTACGTAGAGCGGACAAAAAACCGCCAAATTGTAACTTCAGTTTCTCGAACGTTCAGGGGTCTGAGAGTTGATCCTCGTTCTGGGCGCGGGTGGCGTAGTCGATCGGCTTCACATGAAGCTCTCCGACAGTGTGCGTAACGGAAGTGTTTCCGAAAGTGGGGGTGGATGCGTAAGAATCCCGGTGAACGATCCTTGCTCAATTCATTGTCGCGCCGTGAAATATCTCGCCGCCTTCTGATCTCGACTCTGTTCGTCGCAGGCGCCCTCACAGTGGGCGGTCTCGCGGGTCTCGCCATGCGCAGCGCGGAAGAGACGGCCGCGCCATCGGCTGCCGCGTTCGAGATCGACTCCCCCGCCGAGACGACGGCCTCGATCGAGGCGCCGTCCTTCTCCATTCCTTTCGGCGTGCTGGTCGGCGATCTGCGCTCGCATGTCGCGCCCAAGACGGTGGTCGCCGCGCTGGAGACGCCCCATTCTTCGCCGTCGCCTTTGGCCGCGACGCCGGCTCCGCCCGCCGCGCAGCGGATCGCGGAGGAGGAGGCGGACAGCGCGCCGCTGCCGCCGCCGCGTCCTTCCGAATTCGGCCTGCGCGTGCACATGCCCATCATCCGCAGCGCGCGAAAGACGGCCTCCGCGCCGGCGCCGGAAGAGGATAGCCGCTCCTTTTTCGAGAAGGTCTTCGGTCCCTTACGGCCGACTGGCGAGGCGCTCGCCTATGCGGCGCCGGAGACGGGGCTGTTCGACGGCCTCCGCAATGTGACGCGCGGCAATCCGACGGCGGCTTATGACAATCAGACGGCCGTCTACGACATCAGCGGACATACGGTCTATCTGCCGGACGGCACGCGTCTCGAGGCGCATTCGGGCCTCGGCGACAAATTCGACGATCCGCGTTTCGCGCATGTGCGGATGCGTGGCGTCACGCCGCCGCATACTTACGATCTCACCTTCCGCGAGCGCCCGTTTCATGGCGTGCGCGCGATCAGGCTGACGCCGATCGGCGGCGAGGGCGCCATCTTCGGCCGCGCCGGCCTGCTCGCGCATACCTACATGCTCGGTCCGCGCGGCGATTCCAACGGCTGCGTGTCGTTCAAGAATTACGCCGCCTTCCTGCGCGCCTTCGAGCGCGGCGAGATCAAGCGCCTCGTCGTCGTCGGCAAGCTGTGAGCGTTCCCGCTCGAAGCAATCGTTCCCGAGGAAGCAATGGTTCTTTCCTCCTGATGCGAAGGACTGCGACCCTTCCCCCTCATGCCGAGGAGGTCGCGCAGCGGCCGTCTCGAAGCACGAGGGGGAGCTCCTATTGGGCCGCATGTGAAATTTCCCACATGCTTTAGAGACGTGGCCCGCTCGCCGCTCCTCGGCATCGATCGTTTTCGGTTTTCACAATCACAATCCCTTCGGCTCGTCGAATGCCGGTAGCTTGCGGCAGCCGAGCGCGCCATATTCCTCGACGCGCTTGCGCGCTCCCGGCGTGCCGCGCCGCGGCGGATCGAGCGCGATCCAGGAAAACAGCGTGAAGGCCGCGTCGCAGGGCTTGCCCACGGCGACATAGGCGTTGGCGAGATCGACGAACACGCGCTCATGCACTTTGGCGCGATCGTGGAACAATTCGATCGTCGTCTTATATTCGCCGATCGCGGCGTCATAGCGTTTGGCGGCGAACAGCGCCCTCGCGCGCAGATAATGAAAATCCGCATAGATCGGCTGTTCGGAGATCAGCGCGTCGGCGATCTTCAACGCGGTGTCGGCGTCGCCGATGCGCAGGAACAATTCGCCGGCGCGGCCTTTCTCCATGGCGCTGTCCGGGCAGGCCGCGGCAAAGCCGCCAAAGCTTCGCGCCGCGACGCGCTCCTCTCCTTCGGCGATCAGCGCCTCGGCGAGAGCCGTGATCGCGCGCTTGTCGCAGGGCTCGCGCAGCAGCTTGGCGAGCTGCGTCGAGATTTTCGGAGAGGCGACCAGCCGCGCGCGCAGCGGCTCCATCTCCAGCCGGGCGTAGACGGGCGCAAATTCGTCGGCCGGGGTCGGCGCGCCGACGGCGTTCGCGGCCGTATAGGCCTCGCGGCGCAAAAAATCGCCGAACTCGGGCGCGACGACGACAGCGAGGCCGAGAGCCCCGGCGACCGCCGCGACCACGCCGATCCAGAGTCGGCTCTTTTCCGGCGAAGGCGGCGGGGCGATGCGGTCCCCGCGATCGATCTCCATGGTCCGATCCCAAAATGTGCGCGTCGACAATAATGACGAAAACTAGACGAAGATCGCGGCGAAAGCGCGTCCGGCGTTTCCCTCGCTTCACACCTCCCCCAAAATCTCCTCCAGCGCGGCGTCCAGCGCCTCGGGCTCCGGCTCCTCTATCGTCGCGCTCTGCGTGAAGATCAGCGCGCAGCGCACATTTTTGTGCGGATAGAGCCGCAGCGCCGCGGCGCGATAGACGGCGAGCTGGCGCAATTGCGCCGGCGTCGCCGGATGGCGCGGCGCGCCGGTCTTGAAATCGGCGACGATGACGTCGGTTTCCGTCTCGGCGAGGCGATCGATGCGGCCGCAAATCGCGATCTCGCCGCGCGGACTGTCGAGCCGGGCGACGATCTCTACCTCCGGCGCCGAGCCCGGCCCGAACAAAGGCGCGAGCGAGGCATGGCCGATGACCGCGAGCACGGCGGAAACGAGCCGCTCGCGCTGCGCGGCGTCGAGCGGGGCGGCGCGCAGCTCCAGAAAGCGGAGCGCCGCCTCGACGCGCCGCTCCGCCGGCGTGTCCGGCAGGCGTTGCAGCAGCGCATGGGTGAGGCGGCCGACCAGCAGCCGCTCGCGGTCGCGCCGCGTCGGCGCGGCGGAAGTCTCCTCGCCGGCGAAAGGATCGGCCGCCGCCAGAGCGGTCGCCGGCCGCAAAGGCGGGGCCGGCGCGCGCTCTTCCGGCGCCGGCGCGCGCGCGTAAAGCGGGACGATGGTCGCCGTGGCTTCTCGCGTCTCGTTCGCCGCCGTCGCGCCATGCGCCGCATCGCCATAGCGCAAAATCTGCTTCGTCTCGTCGAGCGGATCCGGCGCGCTGTCGCAGGCGGGCTCGAGGGCGTTGCGGATCGCGTCGTACCAGCAGCCGGCGCCGCGTCCCGCCGGCCCATGGAAGCCGCCGACATAGAGCCGCTCTTCGGCGCGCGTCAGCGCCACATAGAGCAGCCTGCGATGTTCCTCCCGCGCCGCCTCGCGCAGCCCCTCGCGCGCGTTGGCGACGGCGGGCGGATCGGCGGCCATATTGCTGGACCAGACCAGCACCGCGCCATCCTCCTCGCCGAGCCGGAAGATTTTGGGATCATGCCGGCCGGAGGGGCCGCCGCAAGTGTCCGGCAGAAAGACGATCTTCGCCTCCAGCCCTTTGGAGGCGTGCACGGTCATCACGCGCACGGCGTCGCCGGCCGCCTCCATGTCGCGCTTGACGGAGAGCTGCAGGCTCTCGACTCCCGCGAGAAATCCGGCGAGGCCCTGCGCCTGCTCCCGCTCGAAGGAGAGCGCGAGGCGCAAAAATTCGTCGATCGCGTCATTGGCCTCCTGGCCGAGCCGCCCGACCAGCCTCTCGCGCCCGCCGCCGGCGCTGAGAATATGGCTGTAGAAATCGAATGGCGCGCGCGTGCGCGCCTCGCGCGCCCAAGCATCTACCCGCGCGGCCGCCTCTCTATGCGCCGGCTCCGGCGAGGCGGCGAGCGCATCGATGAGCGCGCCTTCGCGCTTGGGCGCGAGGGCGATGAGATCATCGTCGGTGAAGCCGAAGAGCGGCGATTTCAGCAGCGTCGCGAGGGTGAGATCGTCCTCGCGCAGCAGCGCGACGCGACCGAGCGCGACGAGGTCCATCACCGCAATGTGGCCGGAGAGATCGAGCCGATCGGCGCCGGCGACGGGAATCGCCTCCGCCTTCAGCGCGCGAATGACGCCTTCGAAAAAAGCGTCGCGCTTGCGCACGAGGATCATCACATCGCCGGGCCGCACGGGGCGCATCGCGCCCTTGTCCTCGACGCATTCGCCATTTTGCGGCGCGAGCAGCGCCTTCACCTTGCGTGCGATCTTGCGCGCGAGCCGCGCCGGCGGACCGGCCTCGTTCACATAATCGAGCGGCAGGCGCCAATCCGGCGGCGTCTCCGCGCCCGCGTACGCCTCTGGCTCCCAGATTTCGACGAGACCCGGAACATCGGTCTTCCAGGCCTCGTGCAATGGCGCGGGCTCGTCGCGGTCCGCAGCGAGGCCGCGTCTGTTCTCCTCGACGGAGAAGACGATATCCACCGCGCCCAGCACTTGCGGCGAGGAGCGGAAGGAGCGCGTCAGCCGCACCGTCTCGAAGCCGAGCTCGGCGTCGCGGAAACGGCGCGCGAAATCGCGGCGCATGGCGTCGAATTTCTCCGGCGCGGCGCCTTGAAAGGAGAAGATCGACTGCTTCTCGTCGCCCACGGCGAAGAAGGTGCGGATGCGCTGCGTGGCGCCGGCGCCGGCGCAGAATTCATCGGCGAGCGCGGCCAATATGTCCCATTGCGCCGCGCTCGTGTCCTGCGCCTCGTCGACGAGAATATGATCGATGCGCGAATCGAGCTTGTAGAGCACCCAGGAGGGGCTCGAGCTTTGAAACAGCCGGCGCGTGCGCTCGATGAGATCGTCGAAATCGAAGAGGCCGCGATTGCTCTTCATCCGCTCATAGGCGGCGAGAATGGCGTCGCCGATCCGCGCCAGCGCCATGGAGCGATCGAAGGCTGCGGCGGCCTTGCGCTTTTCCACCAGCGCGACGAGCCGATCGCGCTCATCCTCGAGCCGCGCCAGCAATGCGGGCTGCTGCTTTTGCAGTGCGGCCGAGATCATCTTCTGCTTGCCGAGCCCGCGCGGCTCGCCGTCCTTCTTGAAGAAGACCGACAAGTATTCCTCGACACATGCCGAGCGCTGGTCATTAGCGCCGCCGGCCAGCCCAGCAGCGATCATCAATTGCGCGCCGAGCTTCCCATCATTCGCGCCGCCGCCGCGCAGCGCCTGCGTGATTCCCGGCCAGTCACGAGGCGAAAGCCCGCCTTCGATAATCTCCCGCTCCACCGCCTCGAGCGTTTCGCCCTCGCGCAGCCCTAAGCGCTCGCGCAGCAGCTCCGCATAATCGCCGGACGACAGATTGCGATGCGCGGCCCTATGGCCGAGCAATTCCGCGATCAACTCGTCGAAGCCCCCGCCCGAGCAGAGCCGCGACACCGTCTCAAGCGCCGCGCGCAATTCGCCTTCGTCCAGCACGGCGCGGGCGAGCGTCTGCCGCCGCGCGCGCTCCAAAAGCTCGGCGCGCTCGAGATCGTCGAGCACGCGGAAGGAGGCCGCGACATTGGCCTCGAAGGGAAAGAGATGCAGAATCCTTTCGCAAAAGGCGTGGATGGTCTGAATTTTCAGCCCGCCGGGCGTCTCCACCGTGCGCGCGAACAGGCGCCGCGCGAAGACCAGCTCCGCGCGCGAAGGCTGCGGCGCGCCGGTGGCGAGAATGGCGGCGGTCAGCGCCTCATCGTCGAGCAGCGCCCAGCCGGCGAGAATATCGAAAATGCGCGCCGCCATATTGGCGGCCGCCGCCTTTGTATAGGTGAGGCAGAGAATGCGCGAAGGCGGTGCGCCGGCGAGCAGCAGCCGCACCACGCGCTGTGAGAGAACATGCGTCTTGCCCGAGCCCGCATGGGCCGCGACCCAGGCCGATTGCGCGGGATCGGAAGCGGCACGCTGCCGCTCCCGCGTGTCCTTGGCGATGGGGCGTCTGTCGCTCATCCAATTTCCATTCGGAGCGAAGGAAAGCGCTCTACGGCGATGTCTTCTCTATGTTCTCGGCCACCACCTCGTCGATCATGCTGTCGAGATCGGTCGCCTTCGTCTCCTTGGCGAAGAGGAGCGCGACGATCGTCGAGGCGACGAGCGCGGCGAGATAGAGGCCGACCGATTCCGCTCCGTAATTTTGCGCGATCCATGTCGCCACAAAGGGCGTCAGCGCCGCGCCGAGTATGGAGGCGAGATTATAGGAGACGCCCGAGCCCGTATAGCGCGTGTTGGTGGGGAAGAGTTCCGGCAATATGGCCGACATAGGCCCGAAGGTGAGGCCCATCAGCGACATGCCGATGCTGAGGAAAACCAGAATGAGCCCGCGATTGGCGCTCTCGCCCGTGCCGATGAGATCCTTGGATAGGAAGAAGCGGAAGGAGAGGCCGAACAGCACAATGCCGGTCGTCACGATCAGCAGCAGCTTGCGGCGTCCGATCCTGTCGGCGAGATGCCCAGAGACGGGGATGAAGCCGGCGAAGAACAGCACGGATATGAGCTGCAGCACGAGGAAATCGCGATAGCCTATGCCGAGATTGCCGAGCGCGACCTTGCCTATGCCGTAGGAGAGAATCCACGTCGTCATCAGATAGAAGAGACCATAGGTCGCGACCATGATGAAAGTGCCGAGCAGAAGCTCCTTCGCATTGTTGCGGAACACATGGGCGAGTGGCGATTTCAATTTCTCGCCGCGCTCCAATGCGCGTGCGAAGACCGGGGTCTCATGCAGCTTCAAGCGCACATAGAGGCCGAGCGTCACCAGCAGAATGGAGAGCAGAAAGGGCAGCCGCCAGCCCCAGGCGAGGAAATGCTCGTCCGGCGTCGCGCGCGTCGAGTCGAAGGCGAAGAGAATGGTGAGCGCCAAAAAGAATCCATTGGCGAGAATGAATCCGAATGGCGCGCCGAGCTGCGGCCACATGGCCGCCCAGGCGCGCTTGCCCTTGTCGGCGGTCTCGGTGGCGAGCAGGGCGGCGCCGGACCATTCGCCGCCGAGGCCGACGCCCTGGCTGAAACGGAAAATGGTGAGCAGGACCGGCGCGAACAGGCCGATCTGATGATAGGTCGGCAGAAGGCCGATGGCGAAAGTGGCGAGGCCCATCAGCAGCAGCGAGCCGACGAGCGTCGCCTTGCGCCCGACGCGATCGCCGAAATGGCCGAAGAGGACGGAGCCGATCGGCCGCGCGACAAAGGCGACGCCGAATGTCGCCATGGAGGCGAGCAGCGCCGCGCTGCCCGCGCCGGCGGGGAAGAACAAGAGCGGAAACACCGACACGGCGGCGGTGGCGTAGATGTAGAAATCGAAGAATTCGATCGTCGTGCCGACGAGGCTCGCGAAGATGATGCGATTTCTGTAGCTTTTATCCGACCCTTCGAGAGCCATTTCAAATTCCTCGCCCCTGTCCGAATGCAGCGCGTCGATCCGGCGTTTGCGAGGATCGAAGGCCGTTTCGGGAAACCATACAAGAAATGTAGTTTGACCGCTATCGAAGGCGGTCGCCGCCCCCGGCTCCGATCTTTTGCTTAGCGAGACGTGAATCTTCGGCTGCGTGGCGTCGTCTCGAAGCGGGAAGAATGGCACGAGAGGTGGACAAAGCCCGTCCGAATCGGGGGCGGCGGAAATGGGCGGCCGATTCCTTTCCGAAGCGTCAAAAAGTGTGGTGGAGGCTTCGTGTCTTCGATGGCGCAGGAAGCTGCGCCGATAGGCTTAGCGGAAAGTGAATCCCATGCCCGTTTCCGCCGTCCCGAAGTGAGAGCGGCGGCACGAGACGCGCACAAACCACGTCCGAATCGGGAGCGCTGAAAAACGGCGGCCGATTCCTTTCCGAAGCGTCAATCAGCGAGGTGAGGCTTCGTGAACGCCGCGCCTCGGCGCGCGACCACGCCGCTCGCTCACCGTGGCGGCGCGGCCTGCCGGGCCTCTCAGGGCAGCGTGCGGAAGAAAAGGCCCCTGACCCGGCCGTCGGGGGCGAGGTCGATGCGCCATTCGGTCTCGTTTTTTTCGAATTGCGCGCGATAGACGTCCCAGCCGTCCACGCCGACGCCGACGAAGCGAATCTCCCCGAGCGCGCCTTTCGCCGAGAGCTCCTCCGCGACCGCCTCCGCTCGCTCGCGCGCCAATGTGGCGAGCGGCTCCGTCATGCGCGCGGCGTCGATCTCTCCACGCCGGGCTTCGTCGATCGTTCGGCGGATCGCTTCTTCGCTGTCCGGCTGCGGCCGATTATCATGGATTCTGCGCGTCAGCTCATCCGCTGCGCGCTGGGCCTCCGTTTCATCGATCCGCCGCGCGACCAGCTCGACGCCGTTCTGATGGATCGTCAGCGCATTCACTGATTGGTCGCTGTCTATGGAAAAGACGAGCTGAGCCGGGACGACCTTCAGAAAGAACTCGGTCTCGCTCTCTGGAAAAATTTCATAGGCAGCCTGTCCGGTCACTTGGCTGAAGAGCCGGTCGTCGACGCGCGTGATTTTTATCCCGCCCGTGATCGCGTCGAAGCGATAGGCGCCGATGTAGCGATCGTAGATTTCTGGATTTATGGGCGTCGTCTTGCGTGGGCGCGCCTGCTCGTAGCGGCGCTGCGCGATCAGGTCGAGCGATGTCTGCGTCATGGTCGTCTCCTTTGCGAGCGTTATGAGTTCGTCGAGCGAGAGCGTCCCGCCCGTGGAGAGCTTCGTTCGGGCGGCGCCGACGAGCGCCAGCTTCTCGTCGATGCGCTGGCGTTGTTCGGCGAGCGCCGACTGCTGCATTTCGAGAGTTCGATCGAGATCGACCGCGCGCCCCTCGAGCAGCGCGGCGATGCGTGAGAGGCTGAGGCCGAAGCGCTTCAGAGCGAGCACCTCGTGGAGACGGGCGATCTCCTTTTCGCCGTACAGCCTCCAGCCCTTCGCCGAACGAGCCGGCGTCAGCAGGCCGCGCTGCTCATAGGTTCTGAGGCCGCGAACCGTGACGCCGATGCGCTCCGCGCATTCCGCCGCTGTTAGCAGCACGTCCTTGCGCCTCGACTCTCTCACTGGACGAGCCCTCCTGTTCCTCGGGTCTAATCTATGACCCAAGGGACGGCGCAAGCGTCATTTGCGACATCGGAAGCGGCGCGGAGCGACGCCGCGTGTCTGGCGTCGCCACCGCGCGCGAGGCGCTGGATGTCGCGCCGATAGGCTCAGCGAAAAGTGAATGCTGCGTCGCCTCCGCCGTCTCGAAAATGGAATTGCAGCACGGGAGGTGGACAAACCCTGTCCGAATCGGGGGCGTCGAAAATGGGCCGTCGATTCCTTGCCGAAGCGTCAATCATCATGGTGAACGCTTCATAAGCGCTGTGTCGTTGCGGCTCGGCGCATCACCGCCTTCATAGGCTTAGCGAGTGGTGAATCGTCGGCCTCTTCGCGCCGTCTCGAAAGTGGAATTGCAGCACGAGACGTGGACAAACCCTGTCCGAATCGGGGGCGCCGAAAATGGGGCGTCGATTCCTTGCCGAAGCGTCAATCATCATGGTGAAGGCTTCGTAAATGCGGTGCCTTCGCGGCACGGCGCGTCATCGTCTTCGCAGGCTTAGCGACGGGTGAACGGCCGGCCTCCTCGCGCCGTCCCGAAAGTGGAATTGCGGCACGAGACGCGCACAAACCCTGTCCGAATCGGGAGCGCCGAAAAAGGGTCGTCGATTCCTTGCCGAAGCGTCAATCATCATGGTGAAGGCTTCGTAAACGCTGTGTATTCGCGGCTCGGCGCGTCACCGCCTTCACAGGCTTAGCGAGTGGTGAATCATCGGCCTCTTCGCGCGGTCCCGAAAGTGGAATTGCGGCACGAGACGGGCACAACCCCGTCCGAATCGGGAGCGCCGAAAATCGGCGGCCGATTCCTTGCCGAAGCCTCGAGGAACATGGTGAACGCTTCGTGACTTCGCGGCGAAGCGTCACTCCTCTCCGCCGCCGCCCTCGCGCGACCATTCCTTCACGCGTGCGAGATGGTCGTAATCGCTGTAGCGCGAGGCGAACTCCACCCATGGCCGCGAGGGATAGGGCGTGTCGGCGAGACGAAACTGATTCAGCAGCACGAAGAGATTGGCGCGATGCTCGGCGACGACGTCGCCAAAGCACTTGTCCTTGAATTTCAGCCATTGCGTCTCGCCGCCGGTCTTGCCGCCGAGCCGCACATAGGCGGCGCCGCAGACGCGCGGCGCGCCGATGGATTCGAAAGCGCCGGCCTCGATCATCGCCGCCTCCAATGTGAGCTGCGGCGAGAAGCCGGCGCCGACTTGTGAGGCGGTCGGCGGATTGCCGGTCTTGTAATCGAAGACGAAAGCTTCACCGCTCGCGTCCACCTCTATGCGATCGGCGACGCAGGAGAGGGTGAAGACGCTGCCGTCGGCGAGCGTCAGCCGCCAGGCGGCGCCTTTCTCGATGAAAATCTCGCGCGCCTGCTCGCGGCGTTCACGCTCGAAAGCGAGCGCATGATCGAGGCCGGCCTCTATGCGCGGCCAATCGAAGGCGAGGAAGGAAGGATCGTCCAAGAACTCGCCGAGCTCCGAGCGCGCAATATCGACGAGCAGCGTGCGCGCATCGTCCGGCAGCGGGCCTTTGGGATGCGCCTCTTGGAATTTCGCCAGCGCCGCATGAACGGCGACGCCGATCTCGCGGGCGCCCTTGGGCGCGCCGAGCGGCGGCAAGGGCGGCAGACGCAGAATAGATTCGGCGAAGACGGAATAGGGGTCGCGGCGCAGCTTTTCGATGCGCGTGACGCTGAGCCGCGTCGGCCGCAGCTCCACCGGCGGGCGCGGCAGCGGGCGCGATATGGCGCGAATCTCCTGCGGGCGATCCAGCGCGGCGGCGAGCGCGCATTTTTCATCGCCGCGCGCCTTGCAGGCGGCGAAAGCCTCGCCCGAGAGCGCCGCCAATCGCGCGATGAGGCGAGACGCCACGGTCGGCGCGCCGTCGCGCTTTTTCGCGCGGCTGACGACGACTTCCGCCGCGCCGAAGGCCATGGAGAAGTCATGCGCCGTCTGACCGATGCGGCGCTCCGGCGGCGAGAGGCCCAATTGTCGGCGCATGGCGCGATTGAGAAAGGCGCCGGATTCGGCCTGAGGCGGCCAGATCGTCTCGTCGAGCCCGGCGAGCAGCACGAGATCGGCGTCGAGCAGGCGCGCTTCCAGCAGGCCGAGAATTTTGAGACGCGGATGCGCGCGGCGCGGGCTGGGCGCGCTCGTCTCGAAGGCGAGGCGATCGAAGAAGGAGGCGTAGCCGCCGGCGTCGAAGACGAGCGCGCTGTCCGAGGCCTCGAGCGCGTCGAAGAGCTGCAGCAATTGCTCGACGCCCTCGCCCGCGGGCTCCGCGCCGGCGATTCGTTCCAGCGCCAGCGCATGAGCGCGCGCGCGCTCGCCGGGGCGGGCCTCGGGCGTGAGCGCGGCGAGGGGAAGAAGGGCTTCGTCGAGGCGGGCGAGGAGGTCGTCGATCGCGCGCCAGTCTTCCTCGGAAATACGTTTCAGCGCCGGATGGGCGTGCGTCTCGTCGGCGAGGCGGCGGGCCGGCGCGGCCATTGCGGCGAAGCTGCCGCCGCTCTCGACATTGCGCAGCACGGCGATCTCGACGAGCGGGGCGAGGCGCTCGATCTCTTCGCGCTCGAGGCCGAGGCGCGTCAGCGGATGGGCGAGCAGAGCGGCGGCGTCTATGGCCGAGGCGCCGTCCTCCGCGGTGGCGGCGACGAGCCGGGCCAGCGCGCCGATCGGCGTCGCGCCCAGCGGTCGGCCGGCCGAATCGTCGACCTCCACGCCCCAGCGCGCCAGCTCGGCGCAGACGCGGCGGGCGATGTCGCGATCGGGCGTGATGAGCGCCGCCGTGCGGCCCGGAGTCTCCAGCGCCTCGCGCATGGAAAGGGCGAGGGCCAGCGCCTCCTCGCGCTCGTCCGCCGCCTCGATGAAGGAGACGCCGGCGAGTGCTTCGACGAAGCCCTCGGCCGCGGCGGCGCGGAACTCGCGCCAATAATCGGTGCAATCGGCGGGGCGCAGCGCCTCGGCCAGCAGCCGCGTCCGCGCCTGCAGCACGGGCGGAGCGAAGCCGATGGGGAGGACCTCCTCGCGCGTGACGCCCAGAGTGGAGAGGAGACGCTTCAGCAAAGTCTGCGGATGGGTGAAGCTCGGCTCGTCGCGCTCATTCTCGCCATCGTCGCCGACGCGGCGCCAGGCGGCTTCGTCCAGCTCGAGATCGAGGCCGGGCAGAATCACCGCCCCGCGCTCCAGCCGGGCGATCGCCGCCAAAAGGCGCGCCGTCGCCGGATGCGCGCCGGTAGAGCCGAGCGCGATCACCGGGCCGCGCGCGCCGCCGCGCTCGAGATGCGCGATCTGCGCCTCGATCAGCGCCGTCTGTCGCGCGGCGCGGTCGATGAGTCCGCGGGCGGCGAGCATGTTCGGCCAATCCTCGAGCGCGATTTTCAGAAAATTGGCGGTGATCGCGAAGAAGCGGTCATAGGCCTCCTCCGCGAGGTCGCCGAGCGCGCCGGCGCCGAGCTTCTCGATCGCGAATTCGTCGATGAGTCGCGCCAACTCGCCGGAGAGCGCATAGGCGCTGGCAGGGGAGGGGGCGATCAGCAGCATTTCGCGCGGGTCGTGCTCGACAGCGCCGGTCGAATCGATGGAGACGATGGCGTGGCGCAGCGCGCGCGCCCATTGCAGCACCAGCTCGGCTAGAATCAGCCGGCGGTCGAGCTCTTCGATCGCCGGCGCCAGCGCCAGCTCCAGCGTCGCCTCGCTGGAATCGAGATCGGCGTGGAACAGCGCCGAGGCCTCCTGCTCGTCGAGATCGCCGAGCGGCAATATGCGCGGCAGCAACGCCGCCGGCGCCTCGATCGCGGTGGAGAATTGCGCCGCCAGCGCCCGCGCGGCGCGCTGAGTCGGCACATAGATCTTGGTGGCGGCCAGAGCCAGCGGGCCGCTCTCGCGCGAGAGGCCGGGGATGATCGCGCCATCCAGCAGCGCTCGCGTGAAGGCGCCGAGAAAGGAGGCGCCAGGGCCTATGGAAAATACGTAGCGAGGCGCCATTTTTCTCTCGGCGGGTGGAAAGAAAGCATGAGCGGAGCAATTCACATCTGAATTCTGTGCATTGCGCGTGATTGCGGAATTGAAACCCGCTGGCAGAGGAGAATACTCCGGGGCGGCGACCGTGGCGATGGTTTGGCGGTGCGCCGGCTTTTTCGAGAGCGAATAGGTTTCGAGGGAACTCGCCGATGGACCGATCGTCGAGCGATTCGCACGCCGAGCTCCGAGAGACTTCTGCGACGACGCGGCCTTCCCGCCGCGCCGCGGGGGGCGGGGACGATTTGCGCCACGCCGAGGCGGCGCGGCTGGAGGCCGTCCTCGAATGTCTGTCGGACGCCGTCTTGTCGATCGACGACAAGGGCGTGGTGGTCGGCGTCAATGGCGCCGCAGGCGCGCTGTTTCGCTGCTCGGCCGAGGCGCTGCTCGGCCGCGAGGCTGCGCTTCTGCTGCCCCAGAGCCGTATCGCGGCGGGGGAGCGGCGGTCGGACGGCCTCGCTCGCCGCGACGACGGCTCGACCTTCCCGATCTCGCTCGCCATAAACGAGACGCGCGGCGCCGTTCGCCAGCGCATCGCCGTCATTCGCGATCTCACCGAGGAGCGCGCCGCCGAGGCGCTGCTCTGCGAGCTGCGTTCGGAGCTCGCCTATGCCGGACGGCTCGCCGCAATGGGCGAGCTGGCCGCCGCGCTGGCGCATGAGATCAACCAGCCCTTTTCCGCCATCGCGACCTACGTCCGCACTGCGCGCTGGCTGCTGCAGCGCAAGCCCAAGCAGAGCAGCGAGGTCGAGGATATTCTGGACAAGGCGGGGGCGCAGGCGATGCGCGCCGGCGATATCGTGCGCCGCTTGCGCGAGTTCGTCACGCGCGGCGAATCGGTGAAGACGGTGCAGAGCCTCAGCGCTCTGGTCGAGGAGGCGAAATCGCTGGGCGTCGCCAGCGCGCGCCAGGTCGGCGCGCAGATCAGCGTCGCCGCCAAGGCCGAGAATGACGAGGTTCTCGCCGATCGCGTGCAGATCCAGCAGGTCATCGTCAATCTCATGCGCAACGCCGTCGAGGCGATGGACGGCGCGCCGCGGCGCGAGCTGTCGCTCTCCACCTCGGCCGCCGACGGCTATGCGCGGCTCGATGTGGCCGACACCGGCCATGGTCTGAAGGACGGCGCCGGCGCGCTGTTTCAGCCCTTCCGCAGCAGCAAGGCGAGCGGAATGGGCATAGGGCTTTCGATCTCCCGCTCCATTGTCGAGGCGCATGGCGGACGCATTTGGGCCGAGCCCAATCCGCGCGGCGGCGCGATTTTCAGCTTCACGCTTCCTCTCGCGGAAAGGGCCAGCCTATGAGACCAGCGCCGCTCGTGCACCTCGTGGACGATGATCCGGCGATCCGCGACGCATTGACGCTGATGTTCCGCTCGCGCGGCTTTCGCTCGCGCGCCTATCGCGCGGCGGAGGAATGTCTCGCCGAGGCGGGGCCGAAGACATCGGGCTGCATCGTCGCCGATATGCGGCTGCCGGATATGACCGGCGTCGAGCTGACGCGGCGGCTGCGCGCCTCCGGGGCGACGCCTCCCGTCGTCATCATCACCGCCTGCGCCGGCGCTTCCCTCGCGGTGGAGGCGATGGCGGCCGGCGCCAGCGATCTTCTGGAAAAGCCCTTCGACGATGAGGCGCTGCTCGCCTCCGTGCGGCGCGCGCTGGCGGCGCGGCGCGGCGAAGGCGACATAGACGCCGAGACGCGCGCCGCGCTCGCGCGCTTCGGCGGGCTGAGCGAGGATGAGCGGCGCGTGCTGGCCGGTGTCGCCAAAGGCCGGCCGAGCCGCGACATAGCCGAAGGGCTCGGCCTCGAATTGCGCGCAGTGGAGCTGCACCGCGCCAATATCATGGCCAAGGCCAATATCGGCACGCTGGTCGAGCTGGCGCGGCTCTCGGTGATCGCCGCCAGCGTCAAGGCGAGCGAGGGACGCGAGCCTAATCCGCCGCTGCGGCGCCGCCGTTCAAATCTTCGGGGCGCGGCTGCAGCATGATGTTGTAGCCGGCGTCGACGAGGTGAATCTCGCCGGTCACGCCGCCCGACAGCTCCGACAGGAAATAGAGCGCCGAGCCGCCGATCTCGTCCAGCGTGATCATGCGGCGCAAAGGCGCATGCGCTTTTTGAAACGCGCCCATCGCGCGCGCGCCGGTGATGCCGGCGCCGGCCATGGTGCGAACAGGGCCGGGCGAGATGGCGTTCACGCGAATGCCGCGCGCGCCATAATCGGCCGCGAGATAGCGGACGGAGGAATCGAGCGCCGCCTTGGCGACGCCCATGACGTTGTAATTGGGCATCACATGCGTGCCGCCGCCGAAGGAGACGGTGAGCATGGTCCCGCCATTCTTCATCATCGCCGCGGCGCGTTTCGCCGCCTCGGTGAAGGAGAAGCAGGAGATGACCATGGTGCGGATGAAATTCTCGCGCGATGTGTCCGCGTAGAGGCCTTTCAGCTCGCTCTTGTCGGAATAGGCGAGCGAATGGACCAGAAAATCCAGCTCGCCCCATTCCTCCTGCAGCCGCGCGAAGACGGAATCGAGGGACGCGACATCTTCCACATCGCAGGGGATCACCAGATTGGAGCCGAGCTCCTCGGCGATCGGGCGGACGCGCTTGCCGAGCGCCTCGCCCTGATAGGTGAAGGCGAGCGAGGCGCCGTGCCGCGCCAGCGCTCGTGCTATGCCATAGGCGATGGAATGATCATTCGCGACTCCCATGACAAGGCCGCGTTTGCCCTGCATGAGGCCCGTTGAAACCGTCATCTTTGATTGGTCCTATTCTCGTCAGGCGTCCGGGTGCTTGAACACCAGCGACGCATTGGTGCCGCCGAAGCCGAAGGAGTTGGAGAGCACGGCGCGCAGAGCGACATTGTCGCGCCGCTCGCGCAGGATCGGCATATCGGCGAATTCGGGATCGAGTTCCTCGATATTGGCGCTCTCGCAGATGAAGCCGTTCTGCATCATCAGCAGCGAATAGATCGCCTCCTGCACGCCGGTCGCGCCGAGCGAATGGCCGGTCAGCGATTTCGTCGCCGAGATCGGCGGGCATTTGTCGCCGCGGCCGAAGACCTCGCGAATCGCTTCGATCTCTTTCAGATCGCCGACGGGCGTCGAGGTGGCGTGCGGATTGATGTAGTCGATCGGCGTCTTCACGCCGGCGAGCGCTTGGCGCATGCAACGCATCGCGCCTTCGCCGGAAGGGGCGACCATGTCATGGCCGTCCGAGGTCGCGCCATAGCCGGCGATCTCGGCGTAGATCTTCGCGCCGCGCGCCTTGGCCCGCTCATATTCCTCCAGCACCAGCACGCCGGCGCCGCCGGCGATGACGAAGCCATCGCGGTTCTTGTCATAGGCGCGCGAGGCCGTGGCCGGGCGGTCGTTATAGGAGGAGGACATGGCGCCCATAGCGTCGAACAGCACGGAGAGCTCCCATTCGAGCTCCTCGCAGCCGCCGGCGAACATAATGTCCTGCTTGCCCCATTGGATCATCTCATAGGCGTTGCCGACGCAATGATTCGATGTCGCGCAGGCCGAGGAGATGGAATAGTTCACGCCCTTGATCTTGAACCAGGTGGCGAGCGTCGCCGAGGCGGTGGAGGACATGGCCTTGGGCACGGCGAAGGGGCCGACCTTCTTCGGCCCCTTGGTGCGGGCGATATCGGCGGATTCGACCACCACTTTGGTCGAAGGGCCGCCCGAGCCCATGATGATGCCGGTGCGCTCATTGGAGATCTCGTCCGGCGCGAGGCCGGAGTCGAGAATCGCCTGGTCCATGGCGACATGATTCCAGGCCGTGCCCATGGCGTGGAAGCGCATGGCTCTCCGGTCGAGGAGGGTGGACGGGTCGAGAGTCGGCGCGCCATGCACCTGGCAGCGGAAGCCGAGCTCGGCATATTTGTCCGCCTTGACGATGCCCGACTTCGCCTCATGCAGAGAGGCGACGACTTCCTGCGTATTATTGCCGATGGACGAAACGACGCCCATGCCGGTCACGACCACTCTTCTCATGTCCAAACTCCCTCGCGCCGGCGGGCTCGGTCGTCCCGTCTGGTTATGGCGGCGTCTCGCGCGCCCCGATCGGCGTTCCGTCAGGCCGTCACGCGGCTTCGGGCTTGGCGAGACCGACCTTCAGGTCTTTCGCTTCGTAAATACGTTCGCCGTCCACCTCCACCCAGCCATCGGCGATGCCGAGGACGAGCTTGGATTTGAACACGCGCTTGAAATCGACGCCGTAGCGGACGAGCTTATTGTGCGGCCGCACCTGGCCGCTGAATTTCACCTCGCCGACGCCGAGCGCCATGCCGCGGCCGGGCAGATCCAGCCAGCCCAGAAAAAAGCCGGTGAGCTGCCACAGCGAATCGACGCCCAGGCACCCTGGCATCACCGGATTGCCCTTGAAATGACAGTCGAAGAACCAGAGGCTCGGATTAATGTCCAGCTCGGCGCGCACATAGCCTTTGCCATGCGCGCCGCCCTCTTCGAAAATTTCTGTGATTCGGTCGAACATGAGCATGGGCGGCAGCGGAAGCTGCGCATTGCCGGGACCGAACAGCTCCTCCCGCGCGCAGGCGAGCAGATCCTCATATCCGAAAGACGAGCGCCGTTCGCTCATGATGTTCCTTTTTGCGTCTTCGACGTGACGATTCCCGGTCGCGCCGCCGGCCGGAAGCCGCATTCGTTAACATAGGCGCCGGCCGGGTCAAAGGGGGCGAGCCGCTCGTTATGCGCCGGCGAGGAAAAAGTTGTCTCTATGCCCGAGCTTCCCTATTGTAAGCGAAGAGACACATTGCCGGGCGGGAATGAGAGGCGAATGACGGTCGAGCGAGCCATGGTCGATGCGACGGAGCGGGTCGACGCCTTGCGGCGGCTGCGCAGCCGGCTGATGGCCGCCGGAATGCGGCCGACGCGCCAGCGCGTCGCGCTGGGCGGCCTGCTGTTCGGCAAGGGCGACCGCCATGTGACCGCCGAAAAGCTGTTCGAGGAGGCGCTGGCCGCCGATCTGCCGGTCTCGCTCGCCACCGTCTACAACACATTGCATCAATTCACCGATGTCGGCCTCTTGCGCGAGATCGCGGTCGATGGCGCGCGCATCTATTTCGACACCAATGTGTCGGAGCATCATCATTTTCTGCTCGACGGCGAAGGGCTGGTCGACATTCCCGGCGCCCATGTCGACGTCGCCAGCCTGCCGGCCCCGCCCGCGGGCATGAGGATCGCCCGAGTCGATGTGGTGGTCCGCCTGTGCAAGGACGAGGACTGAGGATCCGAGGGCGCTTCACCTCCCCTCGAGGGTCGGACGGTGAATCCGTCCGGGGTGGAGTGAGCCCGAAGACTTGGGGCGCGGCCCGAAGACTTGGAGCGCGGCGCCCCCCTCCCGAGCGCCTTCGGCGCTCGATCACTCGATCTTCTCCCCCGGATAGACGCCCCACAGGCCCTCCTGCTTCACATAGGCGTCGAAGCCCTCGCCCGAGACTCGGCACCAGGAGCCGTCGCAGCGGCGCAGACTGGCGACGACGCCGGGCGAGAGTTTCGCCATCGGCGTCGTTCTATCGCTGGCGTAGGCGAGGATCGGCTCCTTCTTCCAGGGCGCGACGAGGGCGGTGCGGCGGCCCGAGAGCAGCGAATGCAGCACCCAGCCCTCGGTTCCCTCCGAATCGCGAATTTTCCGCCAAATCTCGAATTCCGCGGTGATTTCAACCGGAAGGCCGGCGCGCTCGAACACCCAGAGCGTCGGGTGCTCCTTGCTCGGGCCCTCGTGCAGATTGACGCGGTCCGATTTGAGGCTGACATAACGCGGCAGCGGCAGACCGGACGCCGAGCCGGTCTGCTGCTGCGCGCCGGCCTTCGCCGCCGCGCCGACGAGCAGTGCGACGATAATGAAACGGACCGCGGCGGCCGCGCATCTTCGGCTCGGAAGGGGCTTTTCGTCCATTTCTACTCTTCTCCCCGAAGACGCCTCTCGCAGCTGCGAACGACGCCTCGTCTTGTCTTTGTCCCGCCATCTGCTAGGAAGTTCGATAGGAAAGGGGCGTGGGCGGCGAAACGCTCTTTTCATCCATCGTCGTTAAGACATGGTTGAAGAGACGCAAAGCCGCCCCGAGGCGCGATCGGCGGAACGGTTCCCTCGGGCGCCGGACAGATCGGTCGAGCCAGGCGGGAGGACGAAGGGGAAGATGGCGAAAAAGAAGCCGCTCGTCGTGGTGACACGTCGGCTCCCCGAGGTGATCGAAACCCGCATGTGCGAGCTGTTCGACACGCGCCTCAATGTGAGCGACCGGCCGGCGACTCACGAGGAGCTCGTCGAGGCCGTCCGCACGGCGGATGTGCTGGTGCCGACGATCACCGACCGCATCGATTCCGGCCTCATCGGCCAGGCCGGCGACCAGTTGAAGCTCATCGCCAATTTCGGCAATGGCGTCGACCACATTGACGTCGCCTCGGCGCTGCGCCGCTCGATCACCGTCACCAATACGCCCGGCGTCCTCACCGAGGACACGGCCGATCTCACAATGGGCCTCATCCTGGCCGTGGCGCGCCGCCTCGTCGAGGGAGCCCGCACCATTCCAGACGGCTCCTGGGGCGGCTGGTCGCCCACTTGGATGCTCGGCCATCGCATCACCGGCAAGCGCCTCGGCATTGTCGGCATGGGCCGCATCGGCCAGGCGCTGGCCCGTCGCGCCAGCGCTTTCGGCCTCTCCATCCATTATCACAACCGCCGCCGCCTGCCGGTCGAGATCGAGGACCAGCTCGAGGCGACCTATTGGGAATCGCTCGACCAGATGCTGGCGCGCATCGACATTCTGTCGATCCACTGCCCGCATACGCCGGCGACCTATCATCTGCTCTCCGCCCGCAGGCTCAAGCAGCTGCGCCCGCACGCCATCATCGTGAACACCGCCCGCGGCGAGATCGTGGACGAGAATGCGCTGATCCGAATGCTGGAGGCGGACGAGATTTCCGGCGCGGGCCTCGACGTCTTCGAGCATGAGCCGGCCGTCTCGCCCAAGCTCGTCAAGCTCGCCAAGGCGGGCAAGGTGACGCTGCTGCCGCATATGGGCTCGGCCACCAATGAGGGCCGCGTCGACATGGGCGAGAAGGTCATCATCAACATCAAGACCTTCATGGACGGGCACCGCCCGCCCGATCGAGTTCTGCCCAGTATGTTGTGAGGGCGCGTTTCCGCATCTCGCTCGCGCGCGTCGGAGATTTCCGGCGCTTTTCCGTTCGGAAAAAAACCACAAGACGCGCGCCATTCTCCTGAAGCGATTCGCGAAGGATCGTTCTCGAAAAGGATCGAAGGATGAGACGAATTCTGACCGCGCTTCTGGTCGGCCTCGCCGCCTGCGGCCCCGCGCTGGCCAAGGGCAAGCCGGCGCAAAAGGAGAAGGAGCAGCAGGAGGCGACGGCGCAGGAGCCGCCGCCGAACTACAAGCCCTTCCCGCATAATTATATTTTCAATCTCAAGGACATAAACGGCAAGGCTCCGCCCGCCGACATTTGGATTCGCATCGACACGACGATGCGCGGCTCGGGATTCTCCGGCTGTAAATCCTGGTCCGGCGTTTTCGTCGTCGGCGGCAATCGGCTCGGACCCAAGGCCATGCCCGCCGTCGCCGACGCCAAATGCGATCCCGCCCTTCAGGCGATCGAGCGCGATTTCTGGCAGGTGATGCTCTCCGGCCCCTATTGGGACACGCAGGGCTCGGACCTCATCCTCAAGGGCGCCAAGGGCGGCGTGCTGCGCTTCACCCGTTCGCTCTGATCCGTTCGGGGCTCGAGCCCGGCGAGGATCGCGCAATGCTCGAGGTTCTCGCGGTCTCCGGCTATCGCTCGCTGCGGGAGCTGATCCTCCCGCTCGCGCAGATCAATGTCGTGACGGGCGCTAACGGCAGCGGAAAATCCAGCCTCTATCGCGCTCTGCGCCTTCTCGCCGACACCGCCCGCGGACGGCTGGTGAACTCGCTCGCGCGGGAAGGCGGCATTCAGTCCACCCTCTGGGCCGGGCCGGAGCAGATCGGCCGGGCCGTGCGCGCTGGCCGCTATCCGGTGCAAGGCGTGGTGCGCAAGGGGCCGGTGCAATTGCGGCTCGGCTTCGGCGCCCGCGATCTCTCCTACGCCGTCGATCTCGGCTTTCCGTCGCCCGGTCTCGGCGTCGCCTTTCTGCTCGATCCGGCGATCAAGCGCGAATGCGTCTGGACCGGGCCTTTGTTCCGCCCTTCCGCTTTGCTCGTCGATCGCCATGGCCCGGGGCTGCGCGCCATGGACGACAGCGGAACCTGGCGCGTGATTCCGACGCCGATCGCGGATTTCGAGAGCATGATGACGGAATTCTCCGATCCGCGCGCCGCGCCGGAGATGATTTCCGTGCGCCGAAAGCTGCAGTCCTGGCGCTTCTATGATTGTCTGCGCACGGATGTGGAGGCGCCCTGCCGAAGACCGCAGGTCGGCACGCATACGCCCATCCTCGCCGACGACGGCGCGGACATCGCCGCCGCGTTGCAGACCATTCTCGAGATCGGCGACGCCGAAGGGCTCGCGCGGGCCGTGGACGACGCTTTTCCCGGCGCCGCCATAGAGATTGAAACGCGCGATGGCTGGTTCGAGCTCGCCATGCGCCAGCACGGGCTGCTGCGGCCGTTGAAAGCGGCGGAACTCTCCGACGGAACCTTGCGCTATCTGATGCTGATCGCTGCGCTGCTGACGCCGCGTCCGCCGGAGCTGCTGGCGTTGGACGAGCCCGAGGCGAGCCTGCATCCCGATCTCATTCCCGCTCTGGCGCGGCTCATCGCCGCCGCGGCGCAGAAGTCGCAGATCGTCGTGGTGACGCATTGCCGCGAGCTGGCCGATCTGCTCGTCAGCGAGCCGGAGTCGCGCGCGATCGAGCTGACCAAGGATTTCGGCGAAACGCGCCTCGCCGGCGAGGCCTTCCGGCCGCGCTGGGAATGGCCGAAGCGTTGACGCGCGTCAGCTCACCTTTTCTTCTTCCTGCGCCTTGGCGGAGAGGCGCTTCACGCGCTGCCAGAAGGCCCAGGCGCCGAAGATGACGAAGGGCATGGCGGCGGCCGCCGCCTCCTCGCCGGTGAAGCCGAAGGGCAGGTAGCCGGCGTCCTTCACGCCCTTGAAGAAATAGAGCGAGAGGCCGGCGACATAATAGCTGAGCGCGGCGATGGAGAGGCCGCCGACCAGCTTTTGCAGGCGCATCTGCAACCGCGCGCGGCGATTCATATCGTCGAGCAGATCGCGGTTCTGCTGCTCCATCTCGAAAGTGATGCCGGTGCGCATCAGATCAGTGGCGCGCTCCACCTGCCGGGCGAGACGGGCCTGCCGCGTCTCGAAGGCGTTGCAGGTCTCGATCGCCGGATCGAGCCGCGCGCTGAAGAAGGCCGAGATGGTGGTGTATTGGCTCTCCTTCGCCTCCTGGATGAGATTGAGGCGATTCTTGACGATGGCGTGATAGGCGCGGCTCGCGCCGAAGCGGAAGGCCGTGCGCGTCGACAGCGCCTCGCTCTGCGCCAGAAGGTCGCTGAGGCGTTTCAGCAGATCGCGGCTGGTGCGCATGTCCTGCGTCCGGCTCAGCGCCTGGGTGATGTCGGAGATTTCGCGCTCCATGGCGCGCAGCTCCGGTCCGGCCTCGCGCGCTTCCGGCAGGCCGAGCAGCGCCATCGTGCGATAGGTCTCGATTTCCAGCACGCGCTGGATCAGCCGTCCGATCTCCAGCGCGCCGACGGCGTTGGCTTTCACCAATAGGCGGGTGAAGCCGAAGGCGTCGGGCGCGAAATCGGTCATCACATGCGCCGCGCCCTTGGCCGCGCGGATCACGCAGAGGCTCTGCGAATTGAACAAATTGACGAAGGGCTCGTGCGAATGGCCGCTCTCGATCGCCGATAGATGCGCGGCGACGATCAGCCGGCCGGGAGGACGAAAGGCGATCTCGCCGGTTCCGATCGGATCGGGATGGGTGAAGGGATCGCCGGCGTCTTTCTCGGTCGACCAGGTGTAGGTGGTGAATTCCGTATGCTGCTCCCAGCGCAGTCGCCAATCGCCGATCGAGAGGCGCTGGAATTTGGCGTCATCCGGGCGCGGAACCAGCATATGGGCGCGGCAGAGATCGGCGAGAGCGGCGCGGTCGGCCCTGGCCTCCTCCTCATTGGTGGCGAAGGCGAAATGATAGACGCGCTGCGGCAGGGTGATCGGCAGGAACGGCCGCGCGTGCAATTCTGCGAGAACCGCGGCGCGGGCTTCGTGCTCGGCGAAGCGTCCGACGATGGGCGCGCCGCTCTCCTGGTCTGACGCCATGCTCTTTGCTCTCTCGTCTCGTTTTGCTCTTCCCGGCGAGCTAGGTCCTCGCCGAATCGCTCTCGAGGATAGCGAGCGAGCCTGCCTCGGGAATGTGACAAAACGAGCGAAAAGGCGAGGCGTCGCCGCCTCGCCGTCAGCTGCGTCTGTCAGCGGTGATGAAAGCCGCCGCCATGGAAGCCGCCGCCACCGAAGCCGCCATGATGAAAGCCGCCTCCGAAGCCGCCATGATGGAATCCGCCGCCGAATCCGCCGACGCGGTGGAATCCGCCCCCGCCGAATCCGCCGATATAATGGGGACGATAGCCCCAGCCGCCGCCATAGCGGGGGCGATAGCCCCAGCCGCCGCCATAGACGACCGGGCCGCCGCCCCATCCATAGCCGGAATAGTAAGGATAGGGGTAGGGATAGCCGTAATCGTAGGGATAGGCGTAACTGGGCGCGTAGGCTCCGGCCGCGATCAGGCCGGCCGCCGCCGAGGTGACGACCGCCGCCGCCGGATCATAGCCATAGCGATAATAACGCAGCGCGTGACGTCGATGCAGAGGCCGACGATGATGTGTGTAGCGCACGTAATGGCGATGCGGATAGCGGCTGTAATGGACCGCTTCGATCGCGCCGGGCGGGGAGACGACCGATTTGCCGGCGACGCTGGTGACGCCGGCGAGCGCGTCTCCCGAGGACACTATGATGGCGAAGGTCACGCCGATCGCGGCGAAAAAGCCGGATTTCCATGAGTTGTGCATTTTCTCCTCCTTACTGCGACGCAAAAGCATTTTGTATCAGGGCTCGAATTTCAGCTCTTTGGCGAAATGCGTCAGGCGGGCGGCGACGCGGGCGCGCACGCGCGTCGCGGTCGCCGGAAACTCTTCCAATATGCGCAGGAACAGCGCGCGGGTGATTTTGAGAATTGTCGCCGGCTCGCGCGCTATGGCGGTCGCCGGGCGCGTCGTCTCGGTGATGAGCGCGGTCTCGCCGATCAGCGCGAAGGGCCGCAGCACGCGCTCGGCCGGACGGCCGTCATCATGCTTCTCGAGGGCGATGGAGCCATTGGTCAGAATGAAGCCGCCGTCGGAGGGCTCGCCGCGGCGAAACAGCGCGTCGCCGGCGCGCAGCAGTTTGGTCTCGGCGCTGAATGTCAGAAGGCGCAGCGCCTCGATCTCGAAATCCTCGAATAGAGGAATGCGTCTCAGATTGGCGATGTCGTCGTCGAGAGCCATGTCTCGGATGCTTTCTTCGGGGCGTCTCGCCGGGCGTGGTCAGCGCGCGCGGGAGAAGACCAATCGATAGCCGTTCTTTTCGGTGAGAAGAAGGCGGGCTTCGGTCGGGTCGGTTTCGATCTTGCGCCGCAGCCGGCTGACGTGAGTCTCCAGCGTGCGCGTCGTCACGGTCGGATGATAGCCCCAAACCTCGCGCAGCAACATGTCTTTCGTCACTACCGCGCCGCCAGCCGCCGCGAGGCGCGTCAGTATCTCCGCCTCCTTCTCGGTGAGCGGCACGCGCCTGTCGGCGACGCCCGAGAGCTCGAAGGCGCCCGGCCGATAGCGATAGGGGCCGATCGTGACGATCGGATGCGCCGGCTGCTCCGCGGGCGCCCGTAGGCGGGCGAGAAGATGGGCGAACCGGAAGGGCCGCGCGATATAGTCGGGAGCGTGCGGCGACGTGGGGTCGCCGGGCGCGCCGATGAGGAGGACGGTTCCGGGGAAGTCTTCGCGGGCCGAGCGCGCGAAGGCCTCGCCGATCGTGGCGTCGACGAGCAGAAGATCGCAACCGCCCGCAGAGAGCAGTCGCGTCGCCTCCTCGGCGGAGGCGGCGGACGCGACCGCGAATTCGGGATAGCGGGCGAGCTGCTCGACGAGAGATGCGCGCAAGCCCGCCGCGGCGAGCAGCAATATGGCGCGCTTTTGCGGCGTCGGCGCTCCGGTCATGGCCCTATGATCGACCAAGGGCGAGCGCCGTTCAAGGCGCAGGGCGAGGTGGAGAGAGGGATGAGCCAGGGTTTTTCCCGCCATCGCGGCGGGGTCACGGCGCTGAAGGTCGCGCGGCGGATCGGCGGACGGGAGCATGAGGGCCGGCTGATCGCGGGCGATCTCATGCTGCCCTGCGCGCTCGGCCGCTCCGGGATCACGCGCCGCAAGCGCGAGGGCGATGGCGCGACGCCGGCGGGAAGCCATGAGCTGCTCTATGTCTATCTACGGCGCGGCCGGGCTGCGACTCCGCGCTCCGTCGCCGCGCGCTTCCTCCGTCCGGACGATCTGTGGTGCGACGACGCCCGGTCCTTTCTCTATAACCGGCCGTTGCGTGGGAAGACGCCGCTCGGTCATGAGCGGCTCTGGCGGTCCGATCGGCTCTATGATGTCGTCGGCGTGCTCGACTACAACATCCGCCCGCGCGTGCTGGGGCGCGGCAGCGCCATTTTCTTCCATATAGCGACGGAGACGCTGGGGCCGACGGCGGGCTGCGTGGCGCTGCGGGCGCGCGATATGGCGCGGCTGCTGCCGCGTCTCGCCGCCGGTGTCCGCATTGTCGTCGATTAAGGCTTCGAATAGTCGCGCTCGCCCATAATGGCCGAGCCGATGCGGACATGCGTGGCGCCGAGCTGAATGGCGAGCTCGTAATCCGAGCTCATGCCCATGGAGAGCTCTTTCAGCCCGTTGCGGGCGGCGATCTCGGCGAGCAGGGCGAAATGCGGCGAGGCCTGCTCGCCGACCGGGGGCACGCACATCAGCCCGGCGATCTCCAGCCCATGCTTCTCGCGGCACTCGGCGATGAAGGCGTCGGCCTCATGCGGCAGGACGCCGGCCTTTTGCGGCTCCGCCCCGGTGTTGACTTGCACCAGCAGGCGCAGGCGTTTGCCCTGGCGGCGCATTTCTTCGGCCAGCGCCTCGGCGATCTTGGGTCGGTCGACGCTCTCTATGACGTCGAAGGTCTCGACCGCCTCGCGTGTCTTATTGGATTGCAGCGGGCCGATGAGGTGCAGCTCGACGCCGGAAAAGCGCCGGCGCAGCTCGCCCCATTTGGCGCGCGCCTCCTGCACCTTGTTCTCCCCATAGACGCGATGGCCGGCCTCCAGCAGCGGAACCGCCGCCTCGGCCGGAAAGGTCTTGGTGACGCAGACGAGGGTGATCTCGGCCGGGTCGCGGCCGCAATCGCGGGCGCGTGAGGAGATGGCGTCCTTGGCGGCGTTCAGCCGATCGACGACGGTCATGGGAGTTTCGGCCTCAGCGGACGAATTTCAAAATAGTGAAAATAGCTCCGATGAGAACCAGATTGAAGCCGAACACCCACCGGAGAATATCCGTCTTGGACTGAGAGACTTCCAGCTTCAGGCGTCCTTCCACCTCGATGAGCTCTCGCTTCAGCCGCCCCTCGACTTCGGCGAGGTCGCGCTTAAGCAATTCCATGTCGTGCCGAACATCGCCGATGTCCGCCTTTGTGGCCACGCTCTCGGAGAACGCCGTCTCCAACGCCTCGGCGGAGGCGCGCGCCTGCTCGGGCGAGAAGCCGCCGCGGGTGAGGCGATCGATATAGGCGAGGGGGTTGAAGAGCACTTGCGCCGACATGGCCCGGATATAGCACGCGCCCTGCTTCCCGGCGAGAGGCGCCTTTGACAAGCCCCGCCCCGCCCGGCATTACAGGCGAAACTCCGCAATTCGATCAGGACCGCTCGCAACCCATGAGACCAGAACGCTACGACTTCGCCGCGGCCGAGCCCAAATGGCGAAAGATTTGGGACGGGCGGCAGGTTTTCACCTCCGGCGACGCGACGAAGCCGAAATATTACGTGCTCGAAATGTTCCCCTATCCATCGGGGCGCATCCATGTCGGCCATGTGCGCAATTATTCCATGGGAGACGTCATCGCCCGCTATAAGCGCGCCAAGGGCTTCGACGTGCTGCATCCCATGGGCTGGGACGCTTTCGGCCTGCCGGCGGAGAACGCCGCCCAGCAGAGCGGCTCGCATCCGGCGACCTGGACCTACGCCAATATCGCCAGCATGCGGACGCAGCTCAAATCCATGGGGCTCTCGCTGGACTGGTCGCGCGAGATCGCCACTTGCGATCCGGCCTATTACAAGCATCAGCAGAAGCTGTTTCTGGATTTCCTCGCCGGCGGCCTCGTCGACCGCAAGCAGTCCAAGGTGAATTGGGACCCGGTGGACATGACCGTGCTCGCCAATGAGCAGGTCGTCGACGGGCGCGGCTGGCGCTCCGGCGCGCTGGTCGAGCAGCGCGAGCTGACGCAATGGTTCCTGCGCATCGGCAAATACGCCGATGATCTTCTCACCTCGCTGGACACGCTCGATCGCTGGCCGGAGAAGGTGCGGCTGATGCAGCGCAATTGGATCGGCCGCTCGGAAGGGCTGCTGGCGCGCTTCGCCATCGCCGGCGATCCGATGGGCGAGATCGAGGTCTTCACCACGCGGCCGGACACTTTGTTCGGCGCGAAATTCGTCGCTCTGGCGCCCGACCATCCGGTCGCGCGCGCGGCCGCGGCGAAGGACCCGGCGCTCGCCGCTTTCGCCGAGGAATGCCGTCATATCGGCACGTCGGTGGCGGCGATCGAGACCGCCGAGAAGAAGGGCTATGACACGGGCCTGCGCGTCGTCCATCCCTTCGATCCCTCTTGGACGCTGCCCGTCTATGTCGCCAATTTCATCCTGATGGATTACGGCACGGGCGCGATCTTCGGCTGCCCGGCGCATGACCAGCGCGACCTCGATTTCGCCAATGCTTACGGCCTCGGCGCGACGCCGGTCGTCTGCCCGGAGGGCGTCGATCCTGCGACTCTCATCGTCAGTGAGACGGCTTTCGACGGCGAGGGACGGCTCGTCAATTCGCGCTTTCTCGACGGGCTCACCGTCGCAGAGGCGAAGGAGGAGGTCGCCAAGCGCCTCGAGACCGCGCAACTGCACGGCCGTCCGCAGGGCGAGCGCAAGATCAGTTACAAGCTGCGCGATTGGGGCATTTCGCGGCAGCGCTATTGGGGCTGTCCGATCCCCATCATTCATTGCCCGGATTGCGGCGTCGTGCCCGTGCCGGACGCCGATCTTCCCGTGAAGCTGCCGGAGGATGTGACTTTCGACAGGCCGGGCAATCCGCTCGACCATCATCCGACATGGAAGACTGTCGCCTGTCCGAAATGCGGAGCCGCCGCGCGGCGCGAAACCGACACGATGGACACTTTCGTCGATTCCTCCTGGTATTACGCACGCTTCACCGATCCGCACAATGAGAAGGCGCCCGCCGCGCCGGAGCAGCTCGCGCGCTGGTTGCCGGTGGATCAGTATATAGGCGGGATCGAGCACGCGATTCTGCATCTGCTCTATTCGCGCTTCTTCTCGCGCGCTATTTGCGACACCGGCCATGGCGGCGTCGCCGAGCCCTTCGCCGGCCTCTTCACCCAGGGCATGGTGGTGCATGAGACCTATCGCGCCGCCTCCGGCAAATGGATCGCGCCCAGCGAGCTGCGCTTCGAGACCGGCGGCAACGGCCGCCGCGCCTTCCTCATCGAGGGGGGCGAGGAGGTCGCGATCGGCGCGATCGAGAAAATGTCCAAGTCGAAGCGCAACACCGTCGACCCAGACGACATTATCGCGAGCTATGGCGCCGACACGGCGCGTCTCTTCGTGCTCTCCGATTCGCCGCCCGACCGCGATGTCGTGTGGACGGAGGAGGGCGTGCAGGGCGCCTGGCGCTTCGTGCAGCGCGTCTATCGTCTGGCCGGCGAGCTGGCCAATGCCGCAGCGCCCGTCGGGGCCTCGGCGCCGGCCGAATTCGGCGCGGCGGCGCTCGATGTTCGCAAGGCGACGCATCGCACCATCGCCGCCGTCGGCGACAATATCGAGCGTCTGCGCTTCAACACGGCGATCGCCCGCATTCGCGAATACGCCAATGAGCTGACCGCGGCGCTCGACAAGGTGGAGACGGTTCCGGTCTCGGCCGATCTCGCCTTCGCCTTCCGCGAGGCGGCGGACGTCTTCGTGCAGCTGATCGCGCCGATGACGCCGCATGTGGCGGAGGAGTGCTGGAGCGATCTCGGCCATTCCGAGATCGTCTCGCTGGCGCCCTGGCCGGAGGCCGATCCTACTCTCGTCGCGCAGGACATGATAAGCTTGCCGGTGCAGGTGAACGGCAAGAAGCGCGCGGAGATTCTCGTGGCCCATGACGCCGATGAGGCGACGATCCGCGAGGAGGCGCTGACGCAGGAGGCCGTGCTGCGCGCCATGGAAGGCAAGCCGTTGAAGAAATTCATTCTCGTTCCCAAGAGGATCGTCAATGTGGTCGTTTGAACGGCGGCGCGCTCTGTCCCCTTCCGAATCGGGCCGAGGGGCGTTTCCACCTCCCCCTGGAGGGGGGAGGTCGATCGCCGCAGGCGAGCGGGAGGGGGTGACGCCCGAGTCTCGGAAGCGACTCCACCCCGGACCACTTTGCGGTCCGACCCTCCCCCTGAAGCGGAGGGTGAGGCGCACCCTTTCCGGCGTTGGCCCGGCTGTCTTCGGCGTTTTCGCCGCTCTGGCGCTCTCGGCCTGCACAGTGCAGCCGCTCTATGGCCCCATCGGGACCGACGCCCCGCTGACGGCGGAGCTTCATGCGGTCGCGGTCGATCCGATCCCGGACCGCATCGGCCATTATGTCCGCAACGAGCTGATCTTCGCCCTGAACGGCACAGGCTCGGACGAGCCGCCGCGCTATCGGCTCATGGTCGCGCTGAAGGAGCGTGTGCAGACGCCGATTCTCGATACGGTCACAGGCCGCGCGACATCGGCGACGGTGATCGTCGACGCCGAATATAAGCTCATCAATATCGCCGATGAGCAGGTCATCACCAAAGGCGTCGCTTTCGGCGTCGCCAGCTATGACCGTTTCAGCAATCGTCTCGCCAATGTGCGCGCCGCGCGCGACGGCGAGATTCGCGACGCCAAGGTCATCTCCGATATGATCCGCACGCGGGTGTCGACGGCTTTGGCGAAATGAAAGCGAATAACGAGTAGAGCTGCTCGCTATTCGCCGTTACCCGAGCGCCCATGACCGCCATCAAGACCCGCGACGCCGAGCGCTTCGTGAAGGCGCCGCCGGCCAATATTTTCATGTTCCTGCTCCATGGCGCCGACGCCGGCCTCGTGCGCGAGCGCGCGCTCGCCATTGTCGCGCAGCGCGTCGACGATCGGCATGATCCATTCCAATGTGTGGAGATGAGCGGCGACGCCGTCGCCGCCGATCCGCTGTCGCTGCTCGACGAGGCCAATACGATTCCGCTGTTCGGCGGCAGGCGTGCGATCATCGTCGAGACGGGCGGCAAATCCATTGTCTCGCCGCTCGAGCAATTGCTCGCCGCGCCGCCGATGGATTGCGCCATCGTGCTCACCGCCGGCGCGCTGAAGCGCGATGCGCCGCTGCGCAAGCTGATCGAGCCGTCCAAGATCGCCGCCGCCGTCGAATGCAATCCAGACGATGAGCAGGATCTGCATGCGCTGATCGACAACAGCCTGCGCGAGGCGGGCTTTTCCGTCACGCCGGAAGCGCGGCTGCTGCTGCAGGCGGCGCTCGGCGAGGATCGCCGCATGAGCCGTTCCGAGCTCGCCAAGCTGATGCTCTATAAGCATGGCGCGAGCGCGATCGAGGCCCGCGATGTCGAGGATATTGTCGCGCACGCCTCCAATATCGCCTCCGATCGCTTGGTGCTGGACGCTTTCTCGGGGCAGGCGGACGCCGCGGGCGAAGCCTTCGACAGAGCAGTCGCCGGCGGCGGCGACGCCGGACAGCTCTTGAATGGCGCGCTGCGCTACGCGATGGCGCTGCATCGCGCGCGGCTCACCGTGGATCGCGAGGGGCGGCCGGATTTCGGCATCACGATTTTGATGCGCAGCGGCTTCGGCTTCTCGCAGCGGCCGCAGCTCGAGCAGCATTTGCGTATCTGGTCCGCGGCGAAAGTGGCGGCGCTGCTGCCGGCCTTGCGCGACGCCAATCATCGCGCCCGCGCCAATGCCGCGCTGGCGGAGATGGAGGCGGGCCGCGCGCTGTTGCGCATCGCGAGTCAGGCCGCGCGGCGCTGAGCGCCCTCTCCCCAGCCCTCCCCCGCTTCGCGGGAGAGGGGGTAGATTCCGCGCTTCATCGAGGTTTCGCGAAATGCTCGTCGCTTCCCTCTCCCGCGTTAGCGGGGGAGGGTGAGGGAGGGGGCGCTTCCGCTGCCTTCGATCAATGCGCCAGCGCTTTGACGATCTGCTCCACGGTCTTTTTCGCGTCGCCGAACAGCATCATCGTATTGGGGCGGAAGAACAGCTCATTCTCGACGCCGGCATAGCCGGAGCCCATGCCGCGCTTCAGGAACAGAACCGTCTTCGCCTTCTCGACATCGAGGATCGGCATGCCATAGATCGGCGATTGCGGATCGGTCTTGGCGGAAGGATTGGTCACGTCGTTCGCGCCGATGACGAAGGCGACATCCGCCTGGGCGAATTCGGAATTTATGTCCTCGAGCTCGAAGACCTCGTCATAGGGAACATTGGCCTCGGCCAGCAGCACATTCATATGGCCGGGCATACGGCCGGCCACCGGATGAATGGCGTATTTCACCTCGACGCCTTCCTTTTTCAGAAGGTCCGCCATCTCGCGCAGGGCGTGCTGCGCCTGCGCCACCGCCATGCCATAGCCCGGCACGATGATGATCTTGCCGGCGTTCTGCATGATGTAGGCGGCATCCTCCGCCGAGCCTTGCTTGACCGGGCGCTTCTCCACCGCGCCCGTCGCCGCCGCGGTCTCGCCGCCGAAGCCGCCGAGAATGACGGAGACGAAGGAGCGGTTCATGCCCTTGCACATGATGTAGGAGAGGATGGCGCCCGAGGAGCCGACCAGCGCGCCGGTGATGATGAGCGCGAGATTGCCGAGCGTGAAGCCGATGCCTGCCGCCGCCCAGCCCGAATAGGAATTGAGCATGGACACGACGACCGGCATATCGGCGCCGCCGATCGGAATGATGAGCGTCACGCCGAGCACGAAAGCGACGAGAATGATGAGAAACAGCCAGAAGCCGCTCTCCGTCGTCGCGAACAGGACGGTGAAGCCGAGCAGCGCCAGCCCCAGCAGAATATTGATCGTGTGACGCTCGGCGAGCAGGATCGGCTTGCCGCTCATCTTTTCGGCGAGCTTCATATAAGCGATGATCGAGCCGGAGAATGTGATCGCGCCGATCGCCGCGCCGAGCGACATTTCGAAGAGGCTTCCGCCTTCGATGTGGCCGGGCGCGCCTATGCCGAAAGCCTGCGGCGCATTGAAAGCAGCGCCCGCTACGAGAACTGCGGCGAGGCCGACGAAGGAATGGAACAAGGCGACGAGCTGCGGCATTTCCGTCATCAGCACGGTGCGCGCCTGCCACGCCCCGATTCCGCCGCCAATGGCGACGCCCGACAACATGAACAAAATTCCGCTGAAGCTCGGCGCGCGCAGCAGCAGCGTCGTCACCACGGCGACGCCCATGCCGATCATGCCGTAGAGATTGCCCTGTCGCGACGTCGCCGGCGAGGACAGGCCGCGCAGCGCCAGAATGAACAAAATTCCGGCGGCGAGATAGAGAAGGACCGCGAGATTGCCGCTCATGGCTCAGCCCTTCTTCTTGTACATCGACAGCATACGTTCGGTGACCATGAAGCCGCCGAAAATATTCACGCTGACGAGGCCGAGCGCGACGAAGCCGAACCATTGCGCCCACCACGCGCCGCCGCTGGCGTCGGCCTTTGGGTCGACGCCGACTGCGAGCAGCGCGCCGACGACGATGACGGAAGAGATGGCGTTGGTGACGGACATCAGCGGCGTGTGCAGCGCCGGCGTCACCGACCAGACGACATAATAGCCGACGAAAACCGCCAGCGCGAAAATCGCGAGGCGGAAGACGACCGGATCGACGCCGCCGGTGAGGCCGTGCGAGGAGGCCGCCGCCGCCACTTGCGCCAGCTGGTCGGAATAGGATTGCGCCTGATCGGCGAGCTGGCGCGTCGCCTCGGCTGCGCGGCGAGCCGTTTCGAGCATTTGCTGAGTCGTGTCGGATGCCATGTGCCAACGCCCTTTCTTCGCTCGGCCCTCACGGGGCCGGCGCGATCAAGCCGCAAATCGCGAATCGATGACGGCGCCGTCGCGGGTGAGGGCCGTCGCCTTCACCAATTCGTCGTTCCAATCGATGGCCAGAGCCTTCGTCTCTTTGGAGACGAGAGTCTCGACGAAGGCGAGCAGGTTTTTTGCGTAGAGGCTGGAGGCCGTCGCCGGCAGGCGGCCGGCGAGATTGACCGCGCCGACGATCTTCACGCCATTGTCGATGATCGTTTCGCCGGGCTTGGTCAGCTCGCAATTGCCGCCACGCTCGGCCGCGAGATCAATGATGACCGAGCCCGCGCGCATCGATCGCGCCGCCGCCGCCGAAATGAGTCTCGGAGCCGGCCGGCCGGGGATCAGCGCCGTCGTGATCACAATGTCTTGCTTGGCGATATGCGCCGCGACCAGCTCCGCCTGCGCGGCTTGGTATTCCGGCGACATTTCCTTGGCGTAGCCGCCGGAGGTCTCGGCCTGGCGGAATTCGTCATTCTCGACCGCGATGAATTTCGCGCCGAGCGACTCGACTTGCTCCTTGGTGGCGGGCCGCACATCGGTGGCGGAGACGATGCCGCCGAGTCGGCGCGCGGTGGCGATCGCCTGCAGGCCGGCGACGCCGACGCCCATGATGAAGATTTTGGCGGCCGGAACCGTGCCCGCCGCAGTCATCATCATCGGAATGGCGCGGCTATATTCCGCCGCGGCGTCGATGACGGCGCGATAGCCGGCGATATTGGCCTGGGAGGAGAGAACGTCCATCACCTGCGCGCGGGTGATGCGCGGCATGAATTCCATGGCGAAGAGCGTCGCGCCGGTCTGGGCGAGGGCGGCGAGCTCTTTCTCATGTCCGAAAGGATCGGCGATGGCGACGATTGCGGCGCCGCGCGCTATGCCGGACAGCTCGCCCGGCGCCGGTCGGCGCACGCGCAGCACCACCTCGGCATTGTCGGAGGCGGCTGCTGCGCTCGGCGCTATGGCGGCGCCGGCGGCGGCGTAATCGGCGTCGGAGAAGCCGGATATGGCTCCGGCGCCCGATTGGACCACGACTTCCGCGCCGAGGTTCTCGAGCTTCTTGACGGTTTCCGGCGTCGCGGCGACGCGCGTCTCGTTTTTGTCAGTCTCGGCTTGAACAGCAATGCGCATTGACGAAACTCCATTTTGCGGAGAATCGGTTTCGCGTGGCCGGATGGCCGCGCGGTTCGCATTCGGTCAGAAACTGTAGAGAGGACCCGTGGAGCGGCGCATCGGCGATCGACGCGCCGGGTCTTCAGCGCGCGAGGAAGAAATACAGCAGAAGCAGCGTGACGACGCTGGCCGCCGTTCCCACCTTCAGCAGCGTCAGAAAGCCGTTATAGGTGGCGAGATGCTCCGCAATGTCTGACGAAGCCTCGTGATGATGGTCGGCCATTTCTCTCCCCTCGCGCTCTTGCGTTTCGGCTCGCCCGTCGAGGGGCGAAGCAGTGTGATGCTAGACGAGCGCGCTCGATCCTGCAATGTCGCAATCGTCGCGGTTTTGTCCCCGCATTCGACAAAAAAGCCCCGGATCGCTCCGGGGCTTCTTTATTTCCTGTCTCGGATGGAGATCAGAAATCCATGCCGCCCATGCCGCCGCCGGGCGGCAGAGCCGGGCCGCTGTCCTTCTTCGGCTGCTCGGTGATCGTCGCCTCGGTGGTGACGATGAGCGCCGCGACGGAAGCCGCGTCCTGCAGAGCCGTGCGGACGACCTTGGTCGGGTCGATGATGCCGAGCTTCACCAGATCGCCATATTCGCCGGACTGAGCGTCATAGCCGAAGCTGTAGTCCGTGGCCTCGAGCAGCTTGCCGACCACGACCGCGCCGTCGCCGCCGGCGTTGTCGACGATCTGACGGGCCGGAGCCTGGATCGCCTTGCGGACGATCTCGACGCCGGTCTTCTGGTCGGAATTGGCGACCTTGACGTCGCCGAGCACGGCGATGGCGCGCAGCAGGGCGACGCCGCCGCCGGGCGAGATGCCTTCCTGCACCGCGGCGCGGGTGGCGTTCAGCGCATCGTCGACGCGGTCCTTCTTCTCCTTCACCTCGACCTCGGTCGCGCCGCCGACGCGGATCACCGCGACGCCGCCCGCGAGCTTGGCGAGACGCTCCTGCAGCTTCTCACGGTCGTAGTCCGAAGTGACTTCCTCGACCTGAGCCTTGATCTGAGCGACGCGGGCCTCGATGTCCTTCTTCTCGCCGGCGCCGTCGATGATCGTCGTGTTCTCCTTGTCGATGCGGATGCGCTTGGCGCGGCCGAGCAAGGGAAGCGTGACGTTCTCGAGCTTGATGCCGAGATCCTCGGAGACGACCTGGCCGCCGGTGAGGATGGCGATGTCCTCGAGCTGCGCCTTGCGACGATCGCCGAAGCCCGGGGCCTTCACGGCCGCGATCTTCAGGCCGCCGCGCAGCTTGTTGACGACGAGCGTGGCCAGAGCCTCGCCCTCGACATCCTCGGCGATGATGAGCAGCGGCTTGCCGGTCTGCACGACGGCCTCGAGGATCGGCAGCAGCGGCTGCAGCGTCGACAGCTTCTTCTCGTGGATGAGGATGTAGGGGTCCTCGAGCTCCGCGACGAGACGCTCGGCGTTGGTGATGAAATAGGGGGAAAGATAGCCGCGGTCGAACTGCAGGCCTTCGACGATGACGGTCTCGGAGTCGAGGCTCTTGGCCTCTTCCACCGTGATCACGCCCTCATTGCCGACCTTCTGCACCGCCTTGGCGATTTCCTGGCCGATGAAGCTGTCGCCATTGGCCGAGATGGTGCCGACCTGGGCGATCTCGTCGTTGGAGGTGACCTTCTTGGAATTCTTCTTGAGGTCGGCGACGACCGCCTCGACGGCGAGGTCGATGCCGCGCTTCAAGTCCTGCGGGTTGAGGCCGGCCGCGACGGCCTTGGCGCCTTCCTTGGCGATGGCCGCGGCGAGCACGGTCGCCGTCGTGGTGCCGTCGCCGGCGAGGTCGTTCTGCTTGGAGGCGACCTCACGAACGAGCTGCGCGCCGAGATTCTCGAACTTGTCGGCGAGCTCGATCTCCTTGGCGACGGTGACGCCGTCCTTGGTGATGCGGGGAGCGCCGAAGCTCTTCTCGATGACGACGTTGCGGCCCTTGGGGCCGAGAGTGACCTTCACCGCATTGGCGAGGATTTCGACGCCGCGCAGGATACGGTCGCGGGCGTCGGAGGAAAAACGAATGTCCTTGGCTGCCATTTTCGTTCGGCTCCGTTGAAGAGAATAAGGTGCGAGGGTCTAGCGGCTCAGGCGATCACGCCCAGAATGTCGCTTTCCTTCATGATGAGGAGATCTTCACCGTCGATCTTGACCTCGGTGCCGGACCATTTGCCGAACAGCACGCGGTCGCCTTCCTTCACGTCGAGGGCGACGAGCTTGCCGCTCTCGTCGCGGGCGCCCGGGCCGACGGCGATGATCTTGCCCTCGGCGGGCTTCTCTTTCGCGGTGTCCGGAATGATGATGCCGCCTTTGGTCTTGTCTTCGCCTTCGAGGCGCTTGACCACGACGCGGTCGTGGAGGGGACGGAACGCCATGTCGTCTTCCTTCGTTGCTGCCCGGCCGGAGCGCGCGGGCGAAAGATTGAATAAAATGCCTATTAGCACTCAAAGAGGGCGAGTGCCAGCAGGCTGGTCGAGACATAGGAAGGGGCCCCCTCGCCTGTCAAGTGCGGGCCGCGCCGAAATCGGGCGCCAAAGTCGCAATTGCATAAATTTGTGTCTTGTCCTGCCTTTTATTCTCTCGTCGCGGCCGAATTCGGGCAATGTCCGGCGCCGGAGCGGGAGTGTTCCGCGAAGTTCTGCGGGCCTCGCCGCGTCGCCGCGCGCCGCGCGATAGGCCCGTGCTTCGGCATATGATTTGCTTGCTCGCGAGGCATGACAATGGACGCCGTGGAATCGACAAAGACCGCATTCGACGTCATCGGAGGACAGGATGCGATCGACCGTCTCGTCGAGACGTTCTACCGCAATATGGACGAGCTGCCGCAGGCGCGTGACATTCGCGCGATTCATGCTGCGGATCTCGGCCCCACCAAGGCGGTTCTGAAGCTCTATCTGGCCGAATGGCTGGGTGGACCGAAGAGCTATTCGGAACAGCGGGGACATCCTCGGTTGCGGATGCGTCACATGGGTTTCGCGATCGGCCCTGCCGAGCGCGATGCATGGATGGCCTGCATGACTGGCGCGCTCGATGAGGTGGTCGATGATGTGAGACTGCGTGACTCCCTGAAGCAGAACTTCGCCAAATTGGCGGATTGGCTACGTAACGATCCGGATAATCAACATGACAAGCATCACTGAAACGGCGTTTGCGACTTTGGAAGAGCAGAAGCGGCTGCTCAGCCCGGTTCACAAGGGACCGACCGAGAAGGCGGGGCGCTTCGGCTTCCGCGGCAAGCTCGCCCTGAAATTCGCCCAACAGTTCGCCGATGAGGCGCGCCCGCCGGAACTCTGCTCCGATCAGGTCATTGCGGTGGCGGAAGCCGGCAAGCCCACCTTCGACTTCTTCGCGCAGTGGGTCCTCTCCTTCGAGCATCTCGGAAACGTCGCCGAAGTGCTGAAGGGACTGCTCAGCCCGGAAGGCAAATATTTCATCTTCGCCAACAATATCGATCTGCTCAGCAAATATCAGGTCGAGATCGACGGCATCAACTTCTATGTGCTGCCGATCGACGAATCGACAGTCTACAACGAACTGCTCGAGCTGTTCTACATAGAGAAGAACGATCTCAAGAAAGCCACGACCGCCGGCAAGATCGACGCCGTCGCCAATGCGGGCATCGCCTTCGACCAGACTTTCGAGAAGATCACCTTCGAGAAGGGCCTGAAAGTGATGGGTCCGGTGCGCAACCGCAACGAGAATCGCCCGGTCTGACGCGACCGGACATCACGGTTTCGATCACGCAATCCAGGGGCTGTTTCGGCTCTGGATTGCTTTTTTTTTACCGCGATGCTTCTGCCGCGGCCATGGGCGGTCCGCTGGCCGACGCAGATGGTCAGTCGCCTTCCAGCCGCGCTTTTGCGCAGGCGCGGACCAGCTCGTCCTCGTCATCGAGGAAAGCGGGCAGCAATTCCGCCGCGCATCGCTCCGCGACGGTGAAGCGAATGCGCAGATCCTCGTCTTTGCTCATCGCCACGAGGCGGTCCTCGGGCAGCCGCTCGGCGACGACGAGGCGGACGAGCGGCTCCGGATCCTTGATCAGGAGATGGAGCTTGTCCAACGGGATACGGCGGGCCACCCAGCGCCGGACTTCCGGATCTTCGTCATGGACGGCGATGGCGAGCAATTCCGGGGCTATGCGTCGAACCACATGAATGCGGACCAGATAATCCGAATCCGAATACATGGCGAGCAGCGCCGCGCCCTCCAGCCGATTGGCGATGACGATGCGCACGCGCGGCTCTGGATCATGCGCGAGATGCGCGATGCGCGCGGCGGGGAGGCGCGACGCCACAGTCGCGCGGACCTCCGGCTCAGGATCGTCGAGTAGAGGCGGCAGCCGCAGGACCGAGGCGTAACGAGCCGCGCGCGCGCGCACCTCGAAATAGGCGTGATCCAGATAGGAATCAGCCAGTTGCGGATGCCCGCGAAAGAAAAGATCGACGCGTTTCGCGCGTCGATCGCGCACGCAGGCCGAGCCCTTGCGGCACAAGCCTTCGAGATTGAGCGCCACATGGGAGCATTCCCTGCAGCGGATGGGACGTCCGCGCCAGTCGAGCGGATCGTCGCTGATTCTTTCTGGTTCTGCGGCCATTGGGAGCCGTCTTCTTTCGTGGAATCAAAACTTCTTTACAGGGATATCATATTTTTGAAGCGCATAGCCGATTTGCCGGGGGGTGAGCCCGAGCAGCCGAGCCGCTTTGGCCTTCACCCAGCCGGCCTGTTCCATGGCCTCGATCAGCTTGTCCCGATCGGAACGATGATCCGTCTCGATGACAGTACAGTTCTCGGCGCCGGGACAGGCGGCGGGTTGCGCCGGGGCGACGGGCGCCTCCGGCTCCTCGACGATGGGCGCCCGCGCGACCGCGGGCCGCGCGGGCGGCGGCGGAGCTTGCGGCTTGGACACGATCGGCAAAGGCGTGAAGCTCGGCGGATGGAGGCCGCCGATCGAGGTTTCGCGCGAGCCGTTCCAAAGCACGGAGGAAAGACACCCGTCGTTGCGACAGGAGAAATCCTTGTCCACGATCGCGTCGTTGCGCGCCAGCGTCGCAGTGCGATAGACGCAATTCTCGAGCTCCCGAATATTGCCGGGGAAGCTGCATTCATTGAGCACTTCCATCGCCGACTCCGAAAGCGTCAGATGGACATTCTGCTCATTATTGAAGCGGCGCAGGAATTCATTGGCGAGCGGCGCGAGATCGCCCCTTCGCTCGCGGAGCGGCGGCAGGAAAATCGGCACCACGCTGATCCGATAGTAGAGATCGGCGCGGAACTCGCCCTTCTGCACCGCTTCCTCGAGATTGCGGTTGGTGGCGCAGACGAAGCGCACATCGACCTTCATCGTCCGCGTGCCGCCGACGCGCTCGAATTCGCCTTCCTGCAGCACGCGCAGCAGCTTCGCCTGGAATGCGGGCGTGATGTCGCCGATCTCGTCCAGGAACAGAGTGCCGCCGTCGGCGAGCTCGAAGCGGCCTTTGCGCAAGGCGGCGGCGCCGGTGAAGGCGCCTCGCTCATGCCCGAAAAGCTCGGATTCCAGAACGCTTTCGGGCAGGGCCGCGCAATTCAGCTTGACGAAGGGCCTGCTCTGCCGTGGCGAGAGATTGTGGATCGCCGCCGCGAACAGCTCTTTGCCAGTGCCGGACTCGCCCCGCAGCAGCACGGTCGATTTGGCTTTCGCGACCACCCGAATCTTCTCGACGACCGCTCTGACCGCCGGGCTGTCGCCGACGATTCCTTTTATGCCTTCCAGCCGCGCCTCCACATGCGCGACCCGGTCGCCCTTCTCGAGCCTGGCCTTCTCCTGCATCAGCCGATCGCGATCACGGGCAATCAGCTTGTGGAGCCGAAGCGTCTGGCCCACCAGATTGGCGATCATTGTCAGGAAGCGGACGTCGTGATCGAAGCGCACGGATGAGCGGTCGCTATAAACGCGATCGACCGTCAATGTGCCGACGACGGAGTCGCCTTCCTTGATCGGCACGCCGATCAGCGAAAAGGGCTGCCCATCCGTCGGACCCCATTCGGAGAGATCCGTGCCCTCGAACAGCGGCGAGGCCATGACATTCTCGACCACCAGCGGCATTTTGGTCGCGACGATCTGGCCGACCGCGCGCTCGGGAAGATGCTCGAAGAATTTCTTGGCGTTTCCTTCGCTCCAGCCCGATCCGACGACCACTTCCGGGTCCCCATGTGAATCGAGCAGGGCGATGAGGCCGTGCCGCATGTCGAGAAAGCTCGACAACAGCGCCAGCACCCCCGCCAGCGTTTTCTCGAGCCGGTTGGGCGAAGCCAACAGTTTCGAAATTTCATAGATTCCGACGAGAGCAGATTCGCTCGGGTCGAACGCGCGAGCCTGAGCCGTGTTCATGCTGCTTCCAGCTTCGTATCCCATCGACGTGCCTGACGTTCCGCGGGAATCGATAGTTCACTGTGGAATGATTAGCAACTAACGTGCCGTTGCCGTGACGTCTTCTGGGCAGACTCGCGGCGGACGACGAGCCTGCGCCGCTCGATTCAGGCAACGCCTTGCGCAAGCTCGTAAATTACTGTCCAGCCGACGTATCCTTTGGGGTCGAGCACTCTCAAAATATCCAGATTTTCCATCGCCTTCGGCTTATTGCCGCGCTTGAGCTGGATGAAGCTCAACGCCTTCAAAGTGTACAATGCGAAGCGCTCCGGCGAGCCCGGCGCCGTTTCTTTCAGCGGCCAGCGATGCGGATCGAGCGGCCAGCCGCATTGGCGCAGCGCTTCCTCGAGGCCCTGATTCGCGACGATCCAGGCGACTTCCAGATTGCCCATATAAGTATGAATTTTATAGAGGCAGTAATAGGCGGGCAGCTCGTGCGGAGACAGCTCGAGCGCCTCTCGAAACAATTCGTCCGCGCGCGCCTTGTCGCTTCGATAGGCGAGGACGCCCTTCTGCAAGAGTTCATTGACGGCCGGCGACAATTCGCCGAAGTCCACGAGGTCGGATTCGCGAGTGAGATCGTTCATGCCGCGCCGGCAGGCAAATGTCGCGCCAATCGCGCGCGCCTCGCCTATCGACGGCGTCGCCTCGCGGCGTGACGCGAAACGGCGGCCGCCGCGGACATCGCGCGGGCGCCGGAAGCAGGGCGGGTGATCCCCCGAGCGGCAAAGTGTCGCGTTAACGACAGCCTGCTGAGGCGCTTTCCGACATGTGTCGGTATTTGGACAGGTTCCAAACAAAGGGTTTTTGTCTCATAATTTCAATCAGCTAATCCGGCGTCGAGGCATGGCACGCTTGTTGCGAACCTCGGGCCCGGACACCGCTTCCGCGACAGCGCCGGCGCAATGGCAGACGGATATGTCGCGACTGCGTTCCGCAAGGGTTTGAAACTCTTCAAATCGTGAGGAACCGAACATGGAATCTCTTTCTACCGAAACCGCCGCGGTCGGCGGGGCTGAATCGATCGACGACGTGATGCAGAAGATCGCCGAGCACAAGGGCTGCGGCACCTCCGGCGGTTCCGGCAAGGCGAGCTGCGGCTCGGGCGCCGGCGAGAACGACCTGCCGCAGGAAATCTGGGACAAGGTCAAGAATCATCCTTGCTACAGCGAGGAAGCCCATCACCACTATGCGCGTATGCATGTCGCGGTCGCGCCGGCGTGCAACATTCAGTGCAACTACTGCAATCGCAAATATGATTGCGCCAACGAGTCGCGCCCTGGCGTCGTCTCCGAGAAGCTGACGCCCGAGCAGGCCTCCAAGAAGGTTCTGGCCGTCGCGTCGACGATCCCGCAGATGACCGTTCTCGGCATCGCCGGCCCGGGCGACCCGCTCGCCAATCCGGAGAAGACCTTCAAGACCTTCGAGCTGATCGCCGCGACTGCGCCCGACATCAAGCTCTGCCTGTCGACGAATGGTCTCGCTCTGCCGGAGCATGTCGACACGATCGCCAAGTTCAATGTCGATCACGTCACCATCACCATCAACATGGTCGATCCGGACGTCGGCGCGCAGATCTATCCCTGGATCTACTACAACCATAAGCGCATCTACGGCCGCGAGGCCGCCGAGATCCTGACGCAGCATCAGATGCGCGGCCTCGAGATGCTGACCGAGCGCGGCATTCTGTGCAAGGTCAACTCGGTCATGATCCCGGGCATCAACGACAAGCATCTCGTCGAGGTGAACCGGGCGGTGAAGTCGCGCGGGGCCTTCCTGCACAACATCATGCCGCTCATCTCGTCCCCCGAGCACGGCACCGTGTTCGGCCTCAACGGCCAGCGCGGCCCGACGGCTCAGGAGCTGAAGGCGCTGCAGGACAGCTGCGAAGGCGAGATGAACATGATGCGCCATTGCCGCCAGTGCCGCGCCGACGCGGTCGGGCTGCTCGGCGAGGATCGCAGCGCCGAGTTCACGACCGACAAGATCATGGCCATGGAAGTGACCTATGATCTCGAGAGCCGCAAGGCTTATCAGACGAAGGTCGAGGAAGAGCGCCTGAAGGTCGCCGCCGCCAAGAACGCCGAGCTCGCGACGCTCGCCGGCGAGGACAATGTCGACATCAAGATCCTGATAGCCGTGGCGACCAAGGGCAGCGGCCGCGTCAACGAGCACTTCGGTCACGCCAAGGAGTTCCAGATCTACGAGCTCAGCACCTCTGGCGCGAAGTTCGTCGGTCATCGCCGTGTCGACCTGTATTGCCAGGGCGGCTATGGCGAGGAGGACAGCCTCGACACGATCATCCGCGCGATCAATGATTGCACGGCGGTGTTCGTCGCCAAGATCGGCGGCTGCCCGAAGAACGATCTGGTCAAGGCCGGCATCGATCCGGTCGATGAATTCGCCTTCGAGTTCATCGAGCAATCGGCGATCACCTACTTCAAGCGCTATCTCGACAAGGTGAAGAGCGGCGAGATCGAGCACAAGGAGCGTGGCGACGCGACCATCCGTCAGGGCGCCTTCATCACGGCCTGACACCGAAGCGATAGACATTCGCCAACATCGAAGCACGAGCCGCGTTGCGGCCCGTGCTTCGATCGAAGCGCCGAATGAGCGGAAAATTCGAGTTATCGAAGGTCTGCGATTCTCGAACTCAATGACGGCTCGATGGAGGAGCAAGCAGATGACCTATAAGATCGTTGCTTCGCAATGCACGTCCTGCTCGGCGTGCGAAGCTGAATGCCCCAATGTGGCGATTTCCGAGAAGAACGGAACCTTCGTCATCAACCCGAAGAAGTGCACCGAGTGCATCGGCTATTTCGACGTGCCGCAATGCGTCGCCGTGTGCCCGGTCGACGACACCTGCGTCATCGACACGTCGCTGCCGCGTTATCAGGCTGCCGGGGGCGCGGCATGAACATTCAATTCACTCCCGCCGCGGAGAAGTTCATCCGTCGCCTCGTCATGTTCGACGGCGGTCCGGGCTATGGTCTGAGCCTCTATGTTTCTCCCGGCGGCTGCTCGGGCATGAGCGCGGAATTCTCCGTCCAGCCGGCTCCGCGTGAGGGCGAGCAGGCGTTCGACTTCCCGAACTTCAAGCTGTTTCTGCCTGCGCAGAGCCGCTTGCTGCTCGATGGCGTGACGATCGACTTCAAGGAGACGGCCACCTCCACCGGCTTTTCCTTCATCGATCCCAAGGCGAAGGCCTGCGGGTGCTCCTCGACGACGCAGACGGTCGTCGAGCTGCCGGAGCTCCCTGTGGCGTGAGTGGATAGGAACGCTTCATGTTGAACGGAGATGGCGCTCTACGCAATGAGGCCTTCGATACGGGAGACGAGATTCTCTCTTCCCCTGTCTTCGGCGCTGGATTGCCGGCGGAAGCCGAGCGTCATCTCCGCGAAGCGGCGCTTTCCTACCATCTCGGCGATGTCGCGGAACAGCACTTGTTCGAGGCGCGTCGCCTGGCTCCGACCCATGTGGCGGTGCTGATCGGGCTCTACCGGTTCTATTTTTACAAGAATCGTCTCGAGGACACGCTCGAGATCGCAAAGACATGCCTCACACGTGCGGCGATCGACAATTCCTTGCCTCTCGACTGGCGCGAAGTGAGAAAGGGCGACGCCGACTTCGCCAATTACGAGGCCGTGCTGCCGCGTTTCTTCATGTTCGTGCTCAAAGGCTATGCCTATCTGCAGATGCGCATGGGCGAGCATGAAGAAGGGCGAGAGGCCGCGCAAAAGCTCCTCGAGCTCGACCCGACCGACAAGGTCGGCGCCACTTTGCTGCTCACCGTTCTCGCGCAACGGGAGGCCGAAGATGTCGACTGACGAGATCGACGAAGCCGTCGACTGGCTCGGCGTCCCTGTCGAATGCGCCGGATGTCCCCATGAGGAGCTCTTGGCCGAGGGGCGCTGCAAGCCGCTTCGCGCCTGCGTATTCGACCGCTATGCGCGTCGGATCGACCGCTTCTTCGACTGGAATCCGGAACTGGCGCGCCACTATATCGCGCATCCCTATTTCGAAGTGCGCGCCTGGGCCGCCAAGGCCGTGGAGATTTTTCTCCTTCCAGCGCTTTTGGACGATCCCGAAGAGACCGTTCGCTGGGCCGCGGCCCGGCGGCTTCCCGATCGCTATCTTCTCAAGCTTCGCAATGATCCGCACCGGGAGGTGCGCATCCGTGTCGCGCATCGGTTGGATCCCATCGATCTTCTGCCGATGATCGAGGATCGCGACTATTATGTTCGCCAAGTCGTCGCTCGTCGCATCTCGCCGGATCTCCTCGTGCTGATGATCGACGACGCCGAGGTCGAGGTCAGGCGCGTCGTGGCGGAGCGCATCGCGCCGCAAGCGCTGAAGCGCATGACGACCGACGCGGATGCGAGCGTTCGCTTCGAGGCGACGCAGCGGCTCGAGGTCGCGCAGCTTCCCGATCTCATCGGCGATTCGGACTGGCGCGTGCGCTATGAGGTGGCGCGCCGCGCCCCTCTCGCAGACATTCGACCGCTTCTCTCCGACGAGGATCCGATCGTGCAGGAAACCGCGGCGGCGCGTCTTGGCGCGACGCCGGATCCGTCCGGCAAGAAGGCTTTCGAGCGCAACCACAGCCACATCGAGGAACGGATATGAGCAATATCAACCGTGACGACGGCGCCGTCGAGCTCAACGACCCGCCTGCCTTCAATTATGGCGAAAAGGTCAAGTCGAAAAAGGTCGTGCGGAACGACGGAACTTTCCCCGGCAAGGATGTCGGCGAGATTCTCGTCAAAAAGGGCGAAATCGGCTACGTCTCGAGCATCGGCACATTTTTGCAGCAATTCTACATCTACGGCGTCGAGTTCGTGGAGACCGGCTATAAGGTCGGAATGCGCAAAAAGGAGCTCGAGCCCGTCGAGGTGGTGACCCAAGAGGCGGCTCAATGATCAAATATGACTGGGGTATGCGGGTGCGCGCCACTGTCGATCTCTTCAACGACGGTTCGCATCCGGGTCATGAGCCCGAGGCGCTTCTCGTCAAAGCCGGCGATCCGGGCGAAATCGTCCAGATCGGCCAGCATGTCGAGAGCGACACGCCGGTCTATATCGTCGAATTCGGCGGCAAGACCGTGATCGGCTGTTTCGAAGAGGAGATCGAGCCGGTCTGATCGGCGATTTTTCACACGACTCGCGGTATGAACATTGCTAAACGACTAGGGTCAATCTAACAGCGAGGCGCAGTGTGAAAGTCATGATCCGCAGAGGTTCCGACGGCATTCTTTCGGCCTATGTGCCGAAGAAGGATCTCGAAGAGCCGATCGTCGAACAGGAGAGCCCTCAATTGTGGGGCGGCACGGTGACGCTCGCCAATGGTTGGGTGCTTCAGCTGCCGGAGATGGCGGCGGAGACGTCGCTTCCGATCACGGTCGAAGCCAAGAAAATAAGTGGAGACTGACAAATGCCGATCGCGACCGAGCAACTCGAGGCGATCGACGCGACGCTCGCGACGGCGGCCGCCGATCATGCGGCCGTTTCCGCTCTGAGGCAAGTCGCTCCGGGCCTTACGGCGATAAGATGCGATAAGGCGGACATGCAGGATGAGACGCCGTTCCGCACCTACGAAAACTGCGACTTGTTTTTGATCGACGCGCGCGAGCATTGCGTCAAGATCACCGCAGACCCCTCTATCGCCACTGGATTGGTGGTTGCCCCGAAAAGGTGAGCGACAATGAAGACGTCCGTTCTGCCGATGAATGATCCGGACCTCGCCCAGAGCGATCTGGACGCGGTCGTCGAGACGATTACTTCGCCGCGGCTGTCGTCGGGCCCGAAGGTCGAGGAGTTCGAGGCGGAATTCGCGGCTTATCTCGGCCGCAAACATGCGATCGCGGTCTCCAGCGGCACGATCGGTCTGTTGCTCACCCTGCGCGCCTATGGAATCGGGCCCGGCGACGAAGTCGTCGCCTCGGCTCATTCTTTCCGTGAGACGACACACGCCATTGCGTTGTGCGGCGCTCGTCCTGTTTTTGCGGACATAGATTATTGGGCCGGCACTCTCGCGCCCGAGAAGGCGGAAGCGGTCATCACGGACAGGACCAAGGCGATCGTCGCCGGCAACACCAACGGCCATCCCGCGCCATGGGAGCCGCTTCGCCAATTGGCCGAGGCGAAGAAGGTCGTGCTCATTGAAGACTCCACCGAGGCGATCGGATCGATCTACAAGGGCAAGCTCGTCGGCTCGTTCGGCGATTGTTCGATATTCGACTTCTCTCAGCCGGGCGTTATCGCCTGCGGCGAAGGCGGGATGATCGTCACCGACGACGACGATCGCGCTTCGGCGATCCGCAATTTGCGCAGCCGTCGCGTCGCAGAGCGGTCTTCCGTCGTCCTGGGCGCCTATCCTCCCATGCAGGCGGCGATGAGCGACATCACCGCAGCGCTCGGGCTCGCCCAATTTCGACGGCTGGAGCTGCTTCTCGCGCGCCGCACGCGCGTCGAGCGCTGGTTCTACCAATATGTGAAATCCTTCGAAGGGATCAAAGATCCTTTTATCGCGCCGGATGTCGACGAGGTTCACTGGTTCCTCTATGTCGTGCACCTCGGCACGCGCTTCTCGCGGTCCAGTCGCGATCAGATCATCGAAGATCTGCAGACCGAAAAGATCGACGCTTCCGCTTATTCGCATCCCCTGCATTTGCAGCGCTATTATTTCGATCTCGGCTACCGCCGCGGCAATTTTTTCGTGACCGAGAAAGTCGCCGACCGTGCGGTGGCTCTCCCGTTCCATGCGCATTTGACGGAAAACCAAGTCGCTTTCATCGTCGGCACGATGAAAGACGCCTCGATCAATGTCGGCGCCGGCACGGCCATTTATTTGTGATCCCGGCGCCGGCCGGCGGCCGGCGCCGATCCTTGCTCGAAATCATTGTCGATAAACGGACGTGTCTGCGTCGCGAGTGGTCCGCAGCATTCCCGGCTCGCGATCGAAACTGTCCAATATCGTGAGTTTGCGCGCGTTTTTCGACGCGAGGCGCAGACATGCGCCGCGCCTAGCACGAAGTTTAGAGTGGTTCGAAACTTGCTGGGCGAATGCTGTGAGGACCTTTGGCAAGGAGGAGTGAACGACATGCCGGTACTGACCATTCTGCCGTCGGGCAAGACCATCGAAGTTGAGCCGGGCAGCAGACTCCTGGACGCAATTTTGAAAGCGGAAGAAAAAATCCAAAGCAAATGCGGTGGCGAGGCCAAATGCGGCACCTGCCACTTGTTCGTCCAGGAAGGAAGGAAGAGCCTGTCGAAGACGACCCGCGCCGAAAACGAGCAGTTGGACACGATCGTCGGCGTGGGCTCGAAATCACGTCTCGCTTGCCAAGCCAATTTCGGAACCGAGAACGTCACGGTCGAGCTGCTCGGCTTCGACTCGGGTCGCTGAGAACCGGAGGGGAATCAAGATGAGCGACAAATCCGTCATCATTCATGTCCGCTTTTACAATGACGGCTCCGTGCAGGAGATCGGCGAGCGTCCCGCGAGCCTTTCCAGCCAGGAGTGGTTCACCAAGCTGACCAACGCCTACGCAATGGACTACATGGCGCTGTCGGGCGGTCGCGGCGCCTTCAAGCTGACGCCCGAAGAGCTCGACGTCGCCAAGAGCGCCACGCTTCAGTGACAGAGCAGGCAATCCGGGTTCGACGAGAGGAGAAACACAAGTGCTGAGCGCAATCAAAACGGGGTTTGAGCGAGGCCTCGTGATACCCTATCTCGGACCCGGCGTGCTGACGCTGGCGACAGGCGGGAACCCGGTTCCCGCTTCGCCCGAGGAACTGGTCGTGCAGCTGACCAAGGCCGCGACCGTTCCGCATAAAATCCGCAACAACCTCACCGCTGCGGCTCAATACATAGAGAACTTCAAGCATCGCAAGACCATCTCCGCCGCGATGAAGAAGGCGTTCGAGATCTCGCCGGAGCCGAGCGTCCTGCACAATTGGATCGCCGAGCAGCCGAGCCTGCCGCTGGTCGTCAACGCCTGGTACGACGATCTGCCGCAGAAGGCGCTGGCGGGGCGCAAGAGCTGGGGCATTGTGCAAGGCGTGTCGCAGGCCGAACATTTCGGCTATTGGGTGAATTATTTCCGACCCGACTCGTCGCTCGTGCCCAATAAGGAATTCCACCGCGACGGCTCGGGCGCGAAAGCTCCCGCCGAGGCGCCCGAAGAAACCTTGTCGTGGGAAACGCTGCTCTATCAGCCGATCGGTTCAGTGACGCCGGCGGCGAATTTCGTGATCTCTGACTCCGATTATGTCGAGGTCCTGACAGAGATCGACATTCAGACGCCGATTCCAGAGGCCGTTCAGTCGATCCGAAAAGGTCGCGGCTTTCTCTTCCTCGGTTGCCGTTTCACGACGCAGCTCGAGCGCAATTTCGCTCGGCAGATCATGAAGCGTTCTTCCGACCAGCATTGGGCGGTGATCGAAGGCCCGCTGACCAAAAACGAGGCGAAGTTCCTCGCCGAGCAGAACATCACGCGAATTGAGACGCCGCTGGCCGAATTCGTCGCGAGCCTCACCGGGCAGGCGATCGTCGCCTCCAGCGCCGACGCGGCGGCTTGAACCGCGCGCGCATCGGCGCGGACCAAGTCAAATTCAGGAACCGAAAATGCTCGAAGACCTTCCAGTCGTATTCAAGTACCATGTGTTCACGTGCTTTCAGCAACGGCCGCCGGGACACCCGCGCGGCAGCTGCACGACGTCCGGCGCGAAGCCGCTATGGGATCGGCTGCAGGCGAAGCTCGGCGCGCAGCCTCTGCCCGACGTCTCCATGACGGCGACAGGATGTCTCGGCTTTTGCCGCGCCGGTCCTCTGATGGTCGTCTATCCGCAAGGCGTCTGGTACGCGCCGCGCACGCCCGAGGACATCGATGAAATCGTCCAATCGCATTTCATCGACGGCAATCCCGTCGAGCGGCTGATCATCGTGCCGCAGGTCTGACGCTGACGTAGTGACAATACGAAAACGCCCGCGATCGCCGCGGGCGTTTTTCATTTGTGAACCGCGCGAAATGGGCGCCGACGACAAAAAGGCCGGAGCCAGCGCTCCGGCCTCGATAGCCTAACGCATGTATTCGTCGAATGTCAGAGAACGGTCAACGGAATGGCGACTCCTTGCCGACGACCGAGAAGAACGTCCACTTTCTGCCGCACGAACTCGACCGTCAGCGGCTTGACGATATAGCCATGGGCGCCGGCCGCCTGGCTCTCCTTGCCGAAGCCGTTCTGCAGCGAGTCCACGATCACCAGAACTTTGACGCCGGGAATCCGCTGCGGAATTTCCTTCAATATCGGAAGCCCCGCTGTCTTCACGATATTTTCCGACAAAATCAAGAGATCGGGCTTTGCCGACGCCGCCTTGTCGAAGGCGAAATCGAGGCTTCCGACCTCATGGGTCTCGTATTCATCGTGCAGCATGAACTGAAGCGCCGCCCGAATGATCTCGTCGTCGTCGACGACGAAAATGCGCTTGTTTTCGACCGCCCTGGACGTTTCGACGCCGATTTGCATCTCGTCTGCTCCGTAGTTGACTGCCTGCTTTCTAAGCAATCGCTATGCCGTGCGACAGTCGACAATCGCGACAGCGCTTGTCCGATTCTTACAATAGTTCCGAACGAGCCTGTCGCCTAAATGCCCTTCGTCCGATTCCGCGCATCACTGTCGGCTTTGACACACCCTCGATCGACGGCGCGTGCGCTGTCGATAACTAATTGATATTAAATAATTATAAGGCGATTTCGAGGGCTGGCACGCTGCTTGCGAGACAGGGCCCGCAAGGCGAGTGGCTGCGGATTGGGCGGCCCCGATCACCAAGGGGGCGATCAAGCAACCGGCGCCGGGCTCGGTCGGACGAAACGACTTCGGCCTGCGCGCCGTGCGCGCCGATCGCAATGAAACGGTATCTTAAGGAGACAGAAATGTCAGAACTTCGACAGATCGCGTTCTACGGCAAGGGCGGTATTGGCAAGTCCACGACCTCCCAGAACACTCTCGCGGCTCTCGCTCAGACGGGCAAGAAGATCCTGATCGTCGGCTGCGACCCCAAGGCCGACTCGACCCGTCTGATCCTGCACGCCAAGGCCCAGGACACCATCCTGTCGCTCGCGGCTGAGGCTGGCTCGGTCGAGGACCTCGAGATCGAAGACGTCATGAAGATCGGCTTCGAGGACATCCGTTGCGTCGAGTCCGGTGGTCCGGAGCCGGGCGTCGGCTGCGCCGGCCGCGGCGTCATCACCTCGATCAACTTCCTCGAGGAGCAGGGCGCTTATGACGGCGTCGACTACGTCTCCTACGACGTGCTCGGCGACGTGGTTTGCGGCGGCTTCGCGATGCCGATCCGTGAGAACAAGGCTCAGGAAATCTACATCGTCATGTCCGGCGAGATGATGGCCATGTATGCGGCCAACAACATCTCCAAGGGCATTCTGAAATACGCCAACTCCGGCGGCGTGCGCCTGGGCGGGCTGGTCTGCAACGAGCGCCAGACCGACAAAGAGTACGAGCTGGCCGAGTCCCTCGCCAAGAAGCTCGGCACCCAGCTGATCTACTTCGTGCCGCGCGACAATATCGTTCAGCACGCCGAGCTGCGCCGCATGACGGTCGTCGAGTACGCTCCCGACTCCACGCAGGCCGGCCATTACCGCAACCTGGCCAACAAGGTCCATGCGAACAAGGGCAACGGCATCATTCCGACCCCGATCACCATGGACGAGCTCGAAGACCTCCTCATGGAGCACGGCATCATGAAGGCGGTCGACGAGTCGCAGGTCGGCAAGACCGCTGCGGACCTCGCCGCGATCGCGTAATCCGTTTGAAAGCTTGCGGCCCGGCCTCGCACGGGGCCGGGCCGATCTTTCAGACACTGACTAATCAGAAAGGGATGGCGTCATGAGCCTGGCTCAACCCGAATCCATCGAAGACCTCAAGGCGCGCAATAAGGCGCTGATCAAAGAGGTTCTCGAAGTTTATCCTGAAAAGACCGCCAAGCGCCGCGCGAAGCACCTCGGCACGTTCGAGGACGGCAAGCCGGATTGCGGCGTGAAGTCCAACATCAAGTCAATCCCCGGCGTGATGACGATCCGTGGCTGCGCTTACGCCGGTTCGAAGGGCGTCGTGTGGGGCCCGATCAAGGACATGATCCACATCAGCCACGGCCCGGTCGGCTGCGGTCAGTATTCCTGGGCGTCTCGCCGCAACTACTACATCGGCGTGACGGGCATCGACACCTTCGGCACGATGCAGTTCACCTCGGACTTCCAGGAGAAGGACATCGTGTTCGGCGGCGACAAGAAGCTCGCCAAGCTGATCGACGAAATCCAGGAGCTGTTCCCCCTCAACAAGGGCATCTCCGTGCAGTCCGAGTGCCCGATCGGCCTGATCGGCGACGACATCGAGGCCGTCTCCAAGGCCAAGACCAAGGAGTACAACGGCCATACGATCGTCCCGGTTCGCTGCGAAGGCTTCCGTGGCGTGTCGCAGTCGCTCGGCCACCATCTGGCCAATGATGCGATCCGCGACTGGGTGTTCGACAAGATGGAGGGCAAGCCCGCTCTCTTCGAAGCGACGCCTTACGACGTTGCGATCATCGGCGACTACAACATCGGCGGCGACGCTTGGTCTTCGCGCATTCTGCTCGAGGAAATGGGCCTCCGCGTCGTTGCGCAGTGGTCGGGTGACGGCACGATCGCGGAGCTCGAGGCGACGCCTCGCGCGAAGCTCAATGTGCTGCACTGCTACCGCTCGATGAACTACATCTCCCGTCACATGGAAGAAAAGTACGGGGTTCCGTGGGTCGAGTACAACTTCTTTGGTCCGTCGAAGATCGAAGAGTCGCTGCGCAAGATCGCCAGCCACTTCGACGACAAGATCAAGGAAGGCGCCGAGCGCGTCATCGCCAAATATCGTCCGCTGATGGACGCGGTGATCGCCAAGTACCGTCCGCGTCTCGAAGGCAAGAAGGTCATGCTGTTTGTCGGCGGTCTCCGCCCGCGTCACGTGATCGGCGCCTATGAGGATCTCGGCATGGAGATCGTCGGCACCGGCTATGAGTTCGGCCACAACGACGACTATCAGCGCACGACTCACTATGTGAAGGACGGCACGCTGATCTATGACGACGTGACCGGCTACGAGTTCGAGAAGTTCGTCGAGAAGATCCAGCCCGACCTGGTCGGCTCCGGCATCAAGGAAAAGTACGTCTTCCAGAAGATGGGCGTTCCTTTCCGTCAGATGCACAGCTGGGACTACTCCGGCCCGTATCACGGCTACGACGGCTTCGCGATCTTCGCTCGCGACATGGACATGGCGATCAACTCGCCGGTCTGGAAATTCGCCAAGGCGCCGTGGGCGGCTTGATCGACTGAGTTGCAAACGCTCTCTTCGCGAACGGGGTTTTCCCCGTTCGCGTTGAAGAGACCGAGGCCGGGTCGCCGCCTCGGTCCGAGAGGGCGGGCGCTCGCGGACAACGAGGGGAATCGACATGCCACAGAATGCAGATAACGTCCTCGACCATTTCAACCTATTCCGCCAGCCGGAATATCTCGAGATGTTCGAGAAGAAGAAGAAAGAGTTCGAGAATCATCACCCCGACGCCGAAGTCGAGCGCGTCCGCGAGTGGGCCAAGACGAAAGAGTATCAGGAAAAGAACTTCGCTCGCGAAGCTCTGACCGTCAATCCGGCGAAGGCCTGCCAGCCGCTCGGCGCGGTGTTCGCCTCGCTCGGCTTCGAGCAGACGATTCCGTTCGTCCATGGCTCGCAGGGCTGCGTGGCCTATTATCGTTCGCACTTCTCGCGTCACTTCAAGGAGCCGACCTCTTGCGTCTCCTCCTCGATGACGGAAGACGCGGCGGTGTTCGGCGGCCTCAACAACATGATCGACGGCCTCGCCAACACCTACAATATGTATAAGCCGAAGATGATCTCCGTCTCCACCACCTGCATGGCGGAAGTCATCGGCGACGACCTCAACGCCTTCATCAAGACGTCGAAGGAAAAGGGTTCGGTTCCGGCCGATTACGACGTTCCCTTCGCTCACACCCCGGCCTTCGTCGGCAGCCACGTCACCGGCTACGACAATGTCATGAAGGGCATGGTCGAGCATTTCTGGAACGGCAAAGCCGGCACGGCGCCGAAGCTCGAGCGCGTCCCGAACGAGAAGATCAACTTCATCGGCGGCTTCGACGGCTATGTCGTCGGCAATATCCGCGAAGTGAAGCGCATGTTCGACTCCATGGGCGTCGAATATACGATCTTCGGCGACCCGAGCGACGTGTGGGATACGCCCACCGACGGCGAGTTCCGCATGTATGACGGCGGCACCACGCTGGAGGACGCCGCCAATGCGATCCACGCCAAGGCGACCTTCTCGATGCAGCATTTCTCCACGGAGAAGACGCTGCCTCTGATCGCCGCGAGCGGGCAGGAGACCTATTCTTTCCATCATCCGATCGGCGTGCGCGCGACCGACGAGTTCCTGATGAAGGTCTCGGAAGTCACCGGCAAGCCGATCTCCAAGGAGCTGACGCGCGAGCGCGGCCGCCTCGTCGACGCGATCGCCGACTCTTCCGCGCATCTGCACGGCAAGCGTTTTGCGATCTACGGCGATCCGGATCTCTGCTACGGCCTCTCCGCCTTCCTGATGGAGCTGGGCGCCGAGCCGATCACCGTGCTCGCCAGCAATGGCGGCAAGCTCTGGGAAGAGAAGATGAACGAGCTGTTCGCCAGCTCGCCGTTCGGCAAGAACTGTACGGCCTATCCGGGCAAGGATCTGTGGCACATGCGTTCGCTGCTGTTCACGGAGCCGGTGGACTTCCTGATCGGCAACACCTACGGCAAGTATCTCGAGCGCGACACCGGCACGCCGCTGATCCGCATCGGATTCCCGGTCTTCGATCGCCACCACTATCACCGCTATCCGGTGTGGGGCTATCAGGGCGGCCTGAACGTCCTGGTGTGGCTGCTCGACAAAGTCTTCGACGAGATCGATCGCAACACCAACGTCGTCGCGAAGTCGGACTATAGCTTCGACATCATTCGCTGACATTCACGAGCTTCCGCCGGGTCGGGGTCGACCCGGCGGAACAACGAGAGCCTGATCCGTCGGGTCGATCGCCGCGCTGGCGCAATGCGTGCGCAGAGTGGGAGGCGATGGCCGTTGCAGGAGGCGCGGATGAGCACGCTGGCCGCAAAAGTTCAAGAAGTTTTCAACGAGCCCGGTTGCGACAAGAACAAGGGCAAATCCGAGAAAGAGCGAAAAAAGGGCTGCACGAAGCAATTGGCGCCGGGCGCCGCAGCCGGTGGATGCGCTTTCGACGGCGCCAAGATCGCTCTACAGCCCATCACCGACGTCGCCCATCTCGTTCATGGACCCATCGCCTGCGAAGGCAACTCTTGGGACAATCGCGGAGCCAAGACTTCGGGCTCCAGCCTCTACCGCACAGGTTTCACGACGGATATCGGCGAGACCGACGTCGTCTTCGGCGGTGAGAAGCGCCTCTACAAATCGATCAAGGAGATCATCGACAAATACGATCCGCCGGCGGTCTTCGTCTATCAGACCTGCGTTCCGGCGATGATCGGCGATGATATCGACGCCGTCTGCAAGGCCGCTGCGAAGAAATTCAACAAGCCCGTTATCCCGGTGAACTCGCCCGGCTTCGTGGGGCCGAAGAATCTCGGCAATAAGCTCGCGGGCGAGGCGATCCTCGAACATGTGATCGGGACGCAGGAGCCGGAATATACGACTCCTTACGATATCAACATCATCGGCGAATATAATCTCGCTGGCGAGTTGTGGCAGGTGAAACCTCTGCTCGATGAGCTCGGCATTCGCATCCTGTCCTGCATTTCCGGCGACGGCAAATACAATGAGGTCGCCTATTCCCATCGCGCCAAAGCGTCGATGATGGTGTGCTCCAAAGCGATGATCAACGTCGCTCGCAAGATGGAGGAACGCTACGACATTCCCTTCTTCGAAGGGTCTTTCTACGGCATCGGCGATATGAGCGATTCGCTTCGCGAGATCGCGCGCCTGCTCGTCGAGCGCGGCGCCCCCGCGGAGCTGAAGGATCGCACCGACGCGCTCATCGAGCGTGAGGAAGCGCGCGCCTGGGCGCGCATCGCTCCCTATAAGGAGCGCCTCACAGGCAAAAAGGTTCTGCTCATCACGGGCGGCGTCAAATCCTGGTCTGTCGTCGCCGCTCTGCAGGAAGCCGGCATGGAGCTCGTCGGCACCAGCGTCAAGAAGTCCACCAAGGAGGACAAGGAGCGCATCAAGGAACTGATGGGTCAGGACGCCCATATGATCGACGATATGACGCCACGCGAAATGTATAAAATGCTGAAAGACGCGCAGGCGGATATCATGTTATCGGGCGGCCGCTCGCAGTTCATAGCGCTCAAAGCCAAGATGCCCTGGCTCGACATCAACCAGGAGCGTCACCACGCCTATGCCGGTTATGAGGGCATGGTCGAGCTCGTTCACGAGATCGACAAGGCGCTCTTCAATCCGGTTTGGGAGCAGGTCCGCCGCCCGCCGCCGTGGCAGGAGAAGACCTGGGAAGAGCGAGCGAGCGAGGCCATCGCCGCCGAGGCGGCCGAGCTCGCCGCCGATCCGGTCAAGGCCGAGCAGGTGCGTCGTGAAAAGCGCGTCTGCAAATGCCACAGCGTGAATGTGGGCGCCCTCGAGGACGCGATCGCCGCCGGTTCTTTGACGACGGTCGATGCGCTGGCGGAGGCGACCCACGCCGGCACGGGTTGCGGCGGATGTCGCGACACTTTGGAGCAGATGATCGAGGCAGCCAACGCCGGTGGCGCGGTTCCTGCATCGAAAGCCGCGTGAGGCGCTCCGATGGCTAGAGTCGAAGTTTCCAAAAAGGCCTGCGCGGTCAATCCATTGAAGATGAGCCAGCCGATCGGCGGCGCGCTCGCCTTCATGGGCGTGCAGGGATGTATGCCGCTGCTGCACGGATCACAAGGTTGCACATCTTTTGGGCTGGTGCTGTTCGTTCGGCATTTTCGCGAAGCCATTCCGCTCCAGACCACTGCAATGAGCGAGGTGGCGACGGTTCTCGGCGGGTTGGAAAATGTCGAAGAGGCGATCGTCAATATCGCCAAACGGGCGAAGCCTGAAATCATCGGCATTTGCTCGACCGGCGTGACAGAGACCAAAGGCGACGACGTCGACGGCTATATTCAGCTCGTGCGCCAGCGTCACCCCGAGCTCGATCACATGGGAATTGTCTATGTATCGACGCCGGACTTCAAAGACGCGTTTCAAGACGGCTGGGGCAAGGCGGTCGCCAAGCTGATCGAGGTTTTCGTTCCTGCGAGCGAGGCTCCGGTTCAAAGAGTGCCTCAGCGAGTCAATGTTTTGCCGGGCTGTCATCTCACCCCGGGCGACATAGACGAATTGCGCGACATCATCGAGAGCTTCGGGCTGGAGCCGACGTTTCTCCCAGATCTCTCCGGGTCGTTGGATGGGCATCTGCCGGAAGATTTCACGCCGACGACGCTCGGCGGCACATCGCGCGACGCTATGGCCGCTATGGGATCTGCCGCGTGGACGATCGCGGTCGGCGAGCAGATGCGTCTGGCGGCGACGACGTTGGAGCGACGAAACGGCGTTCCGTTCGTGTTGTTCGATCGTCTTACCGGTCTCGCGCCCAATGACGAGCTGATCGGCTTCTTGTCGAAAATCAGCGGGCGGCCGGTTCCTCAAAAATACAAACGGCAGCGTGGCCAGCTCGTCGACGCAATGCTCGATGGGCATTTCCATTTCGGCGGAAAAAAAGTGACGATCGGCGCCGAGCCGGATCTTTTGTTCGCGATCGGCTCCTGGCTGACGGAGATGGGCGCGCATCTGCAAGGCGCTGTGACGACCACCCATTCGCCGGTGTTGGAGAAGCTCGCGATCGAAGAGGTTCTCATCGGAGATCTGGAGGATCTCGAGAATAAGTCGAAAGGCGCCGATCTCATGATGACGCATTCGCACGGGCGCCAGGCGTCCGAGCGCTTGGGGGTGCCGCTCTTTCGGCTCGGGCTGCCGACTTTCGATCGATTGGGCGCTGGGCACGAGCTGACAGTTGGTTACAGAGGCACCCGAACGCTCATCTTCAACATCGGCAATATGTTCATCTCGCAGGCGCATGAGCCCGATCCGGACACATGGCGCCAGGACGACGAAAATGTCACGCATTTCGGCGACGAGCATAAACCAGAGCTCGTTCAAATCACCGCGATGGCCTGACCACGAGGAGGCAGTATGAAAGTCGCATTCGCCACGCAAGACCTCGTACGAGTCGACGCCCATTTCGGATGGGCGAAGAATATCGCTCTCTATGAACTCACCGCCGAGGGTTACAGCTTCATCGAAGCGATCGAATTCCAGGGCGATCTGCAGGAAGACGGCAACGAGGACAAGCTCGCGCCGAAACTCGATGCGATCAAGGACTGCGCGATATTGTACGTCGCTGCGATCGGCGGCTCCGGGGCCGCCCGCGTCGTGGCGTCCGGCATACACCCGATGAAGGTTCCGCAGCCCGAGAATATTGTCGATCTGCTGGAAAAGCTCAAGGTGGTCCTGCAGGGCGCGCCGCCGCCGTGGTTGCGCAAGGTCATGACGAAGGGCCAGGAAAGAACCTTCGATTTCGAGGAAGAGGCTGCAAATGGCTGAGACGGAGACGATTACGGCGAATGACGCGGCTGAGAGCGTCTTCATCAAGGAACTCATCAAGCAGTGGCGCGCGCAGGATACGCACGGCACCTGGGAGAACAAGAAAGACCTCGATCTCATCAAGCCCTACATCGTCGATAAGGAAGCCCGTAAGGCGCTGCCGCTGATCGGCGATCCGGATCCCGAGATTCTTTGGCGCGTCGAGCTCTTCTACAACGCGATCGCGCTTTCGATCGAGCGCGCGACGGGCGTCATGGTGCAGCCGATGATCAAGATGAGCCATGAGGGCTTTGGTCGCCAAGTGCTCATCGCAGGGCGCCTCATCGTCGTGAACAAGCAGCTGCGCGACGTTCATCGTTTTGGCTTCGACTCGTTGGAGAAGCTCTCCGACGAAGGCACGAAGCTCGTGGCCGCCGGCGTCGAGATGATCGAGAAGTTCCCGGAAGTCGCGCGTTATTGATATCGAAGGAGAGAAAAAATGAGCTCCGTCGACGAGCTGAAGGCCGAGATCAAGAAGCTCTCGGCCAAGGCCACCAATATGAAAATGAATCTGCACGATCTCTCGGAAGAGCTGCCGGTCAATTGGGGCACGATTCTCACCATCGCGCAGGACACCTATGACGCATATGCGGCTCTCGAAGCCGCGCGACAGAAACTCAAAGATTTGGAGACGGCGTGATGGGGGCGTTCAAAACGAGAGGCGGCGCCGATTGGACGCCGTCCTACCTGACGGATATCAATCCGGCGACATGCATCGGCTGCGGACGATGCTTCAAAGTGTGTCCGCAGGATGTCATGGCGCTCTACGGCGTCGACGCCGAAGGAACGATCCTCGGGATCGTGACCGACGACGATGATGACGATTTCGACGGGGAACTCAACCGCAAGATCATGAAGGTCGAGCGGGAACAGGATTGTATCGGGTGCTCGGCGTGTTCGAAGGTCTGTCCGAAGGACTGCCAGACGCACGTTCCCGTCGACCAGCTGGTCGGGTGATCCGATGGCTTTTCTCTCCGAAGATCGCCGGTCGGAGAGCGGGCTGCTGCAGCCGAAGCCGGATCCGGCGGACATTTACGTGCGGTTACGGTCGCGTCCGAGTGATTTCGGACGCGACGATCCTTTCACGGCGCATGTCTTCTGCTGTGTGCTCGCGCTCGGCGTGAGCGAAGCCGCGGGCCGGCCCGGCGCGCTCGGGCAATCGCTGGCGCTGGGAAGGGCCGAACTCGAACATCTGATCGATCGCTGGGCGCCCGAAGCGCGCGCCATGGTCGATCTCTCTATGGAAGCCGAGATGGTCGGCCTGGATGACGAGGAAGACCAGATCCGCCAGCTTCTGCGGAGATTCAAGGGTGACGCGTCCGAAGAGACGAGCTGGTTGGCCTCCATATTGACCAAACGCGCGATGTCGCCCCGTCATTTATGGCAGGACCTCGGTCTGGCCAAGCGCGACGAGCTCGGCCGTTTGATGCGAGAGCGCTTTCCCGGCCTCGCCGAGCGCAATGTCGATCACATGAAATGGAAGAAATTTTTCTATCGCTCTTTGTGCGAGATGGAAGGTTTCGTGCTCTGCGCGGCGCCGACCTGCCGTGAATGCGGCGATTTTCATGATTGCTTCGGCGATGAGACCGGCGAGAGTGCTCTGGCCCGGCTATCGCGCGCCAAGCCTTCCGACTCCTGACTGTCTCGAGTTTTACTTCCATTCGACGCCGCCCGAGCGATCGTTTCGGGCGGATTTCTGCGTATTTCGAAGCAGAATCGCCATCCATGTCGGAACTCCGACATTGTGGGAATGCGAACAGCCATCGGCCCCCCAAATCGACTGATTCACGATAGCAATCCATTTTGGCATAGCGGTTGCTTTCCTCACCACGGGTGATTTTCCGGGAAGAGGTTAAGCAAATGATCGAACTCACAGACAACGCCCTGAACGCGGTGCGTTCGGCAATTGCGGGCGCCGGGCAGGAGGTCGAGGGGCTGCGGATCATGGTCGAGGCCGGGGGGTGCGCCGGTTTCCAATACACCATGGGTCTCGTCAACGAATCCAATCCCGCGGACCATGTGTTCGAGCGCGATGGCGTCAAAGTGTTCGTGGAGGAGGGCTCGTTGGCCTATCTCGACGGGACGCGCGTCGATTTCGTCACCGGGCTCGAGGGTTCGGGATTCACTTTCGAGAACCCACAGGCCAAGTCGAGCTGTTCCTGCGGCAAATCTTTCGGTTGATCGTCTTCGGGAGAGCCGCGATGTGGGAATATTCCGACAAGGTCATGGAGCATTTCTTCGATCCGAAGAATGCGGGCGTTCTCGACGGCGCCAATGCGATCGGTGAGGTCGGGGCCCTGTCTTGCGGGGACGCGCTCAAGCTGATGCTCCATATAGACCGTGTGACGGAGATCGTTCTCGAAGCCAAGTTCCAAACCTATGGCTGCGGTTCGGCGATCGCCTCGTCCTCGGCTCTGACCGAGCTCGTGATCGGCAAGACGCTCGAGCAGGCGGGCGCGATCAGCAATCGGGACATCGCGGATTTCCTCGGCGGCCTGCCGCCCGAAAAAATGCATTGCGCGGTCATGGGTCATGAGGCGCTTCAGGCTGCGATCGCGAATTTTCGCGGCGAAACGCGGCGGCCGATGCGTGAAGACGCGCCGCTGGTGTGCAAATGCCAAGGGATCGACGCCGTCGTCATCGAGCGCGCGATCAGGGACAATGGGCTGTCGACCGTCGAGCAGGTGAGCGCGCACACGAAAGCGGGAACCGGCTGCACGACCTGTTACGAGCAGATCGAGGACATTCTGCTGCGCGTGACGTCGGAGGTCGCCGCGGCCACCGCGGTCGCCGTGGAGGCCGCAGAAAGCGCTCGCGCCGAAAAAGCGGCGACGTCGGCGCCGAGGGCGGAAGTCGCCGCCTCTCGCGCGGGCTCGGTCAATCTGTTCACCGCGCCGGTGCGATCGGCGCCCGCGCCCGCGGCGACGGTGCGTCCGGGCGCTTCTGTTCGGCCCCCGGCCGGGGCGTCGCCTTTGTCGCCGGCTTCTCCTCTGCCGCCGCCCTCTGCGGGCATGACCAATTTGAAGAAGATTCGGCTGATCGAAGAGACGATCGAAGATCTCCGCGTCTATCTCCGCAAGGACGGCGGCGACTGCGAGCTGATCGACGTCGACGGCTCCAATGTGCTCGTCAGCCTCACAGGGGCTTGCGTCGGCTGTCAAATGGCGAGCGTCACCGTGTCGGGAATCCAAGAGCGGCTCATCGCCAAATTGGGCGTGCCCGTTCGCGTGATTCCCGTCGGGCGCAACGCTCACTGAGGAGTTCGTCATGAAGGCGATTTATCTCGACAATAATGCGACGACCCGAGTCGATCCGCTCGTGGTGGAGGCGATGCTGCCCTTCTTCACGGAGCATTTCGGCAATGCGTCTTCCGCTCATTCTTTCGGCGCCGAGGTGGGGACGGCGGTGAAGGCGGCGCGGCAGCAGCTCCAGCAGCTGCTGGGCGCAGCGCATGATCACGAGATCATCTACACCTCCGGCGGCACGGAGAGCGACAACGCCGCGATCCTCTCCGCGCTGGAGGCGTTGCCGGACCGCAATGAGATCGTGACCTCCAAAGTCGAGCATCCTGCCATTCTCTCGCTGTGCGAGCATCTCGAGAAGATCGGGCGCGCCAAGGTGCATTTCATCGGCGTCGACAAGTCCGGCCAGCTCGATATCGAAGCCTATCGCGCAGCTCTGTCCGACAAGGTGGCGATTGTTTCGCTGATGTGGGCGAACAATGAGACGGGCACGATTTTTCCGGTCGAAGGGCTCGCGGAGATCGCCAAGGAGCATGGCGCGCTGTTTCATACGGATGCGGTTCAGGCCGCTGGCAAGACGCCGATTTCTCTCAAGGACAGTGCGATCGACATGCTGTCGCTCTCCGGCCACAAGCTGCACGGGCCGAAGGGAATCGGCGCGCTCTATGTGAAAAAAGGCGCGCGTTTCAAGCCGCTCATCCGAGGCGGCCATCAGGAGCGCGCCCGTCGCGGCGGAACGGAGAATGTGCCGGCGATCATAGGTCTCGGCAAGGCGGCGGAACTCGCGCTTCAGAACATGGCGGATGAGCAGGGCCGCGTTCGCGAATTGCGGGATCGCCTGGAAAAGGCGGTTCTGCAACGCATTCCCAATTGCATCGTCAACGGCGATCGGCACGATCGTTTGCCGAACACGTCGAATTTGGCGTTCGAATATGTCGAGAGCGAAGCGATCCTGCTGCATCTCAATCGCGGCGGCGTCGCCGCTTCGTCGGGCTCGGCCTGCACATCGGGGTCGATGGAGCCGAGCCATGTGCTGAAAGCGATGGAGATTCCCGAAGCGGCGCTGCATGGCGCGGTGCGCTTCTCCTTCTCGCGGGACAATGCCGGAGAGGATGTCGATCGCGTGATCGAGGCGCTGCCCGGCATCGTCGAGAAGCTGCGCGAAATGTCGCCCTTCTGGGCGGAGGCCGAGAAGAAGACCTACGACTCCAAGCAAGTGTTTGCGTGAAGGCGCTATTCCCGTGAACAGCGATCAACCCCGCATCTTCATCAACGACACGACGCTGCGCGATGGCGAGCAGGCGCCGGGCGTCGCCTTCACAGGGGCGGAAAAGCTCGCGATCGCGCGGGCGCTGGCGAGCCTCGGCGTCGATGAGATCGAAGCGGGGACGCCGGCCATGGGGCGCGATGAGATCGAGGCGATCGCCGCCATAGCGGCGGACGGCTTGCCTTGCCGCGTCATGGCCTGGTGTCGGCTGAGCGAAAGCGACGTCGACGCCGCGGTCGCCGCCAATGTCTCGCATGTGAACGTCTCGTCGCCAATGTCGCGATTGCAGATCGGCGTGAAGCTCTCGACCGATGTCGAAGGCGCCGCGGCGCGCGTCGAGCGCGTCGTCGCCTATGCGCGATCCAAGGGGCTGACTGTCGCTCTCGGCGGCGAGGATTCCTCGCGCGCCGATCCGCGCGACATCGGCAGGATCGCCCGCGCGGCGGCGGCGATGGGGGCGACACGGTTTCGCTTCGCGGACACGCTCGGCACGCTCGATCCTTTCGCGACCTACGAGTCGATTCGTCGCGTGCGCGAGGAGACGGATCTGCCGATCGAATTTCACGGCCATGACGATGTCGGCCTCGCCACCGCCAACACGCTCGCCGCAGTGCGCGGCGGCGCGACCCATGCGTCGGTCACCATGCTCGGTCTCGGCGAGCGCGCCGGCAACGCCGCGCTGGAGGAGGTCGTCGTCGCGCTCGGCCATGTCGCGCACGGGCGCACGAATGTCGATCTCAAGCGCCTGCAGGGCGTCGCTCGGCTGGTCGCCGCGGCGGCGCGCCGCAAGATCGGGCGCGCCAAGGCGATCGTCGGCTCCGACATATTCACGCATGAATCGGGCATTCACGTCGCCGCGCTGATGAAGGATGTGCGCACCTATCAGGGGCTCGATCCCTCGCGGCTCGGACGACGGCATCGCATCGTCATCGCCAAGCATTCGGGCTTGAGCGCCATTCAGAAGAAATGCGCCGAGATCGGCGTCGATCTCGATCGCGATACGGCGGCGCGGCTCCTCGATCATGTGAAGCGTCGCGCTCTGGACCAGAAGAGGCCGGTCAATCGCGGCGAATTCATGCGCCTCGTCGATCGGGCGCAGGCCGAGGCCGCCCTGGCGGCGCGGCACGATGTCGGAGGCGTGTCATGAGCCCCGTTTCGATCGTCGCGACGCCGAGCGTCGCGGCCAGCAAGAGCCTTTTCGCGTTGATCCGCGAAGACGTCGGCTGCGTCGCACAGCGCGATCCAGCGGCCCGCAGCACTTTGGAAGTCGTGCTGCTCTATCCGGGCGTTCACGCTCTGATATGGCATCGCATCGCCAATCGCTTGTGGCGCGGCGGCCATAAATTCGCGGCGCGGGCGCTGTCGTGGTTCGGCCGTCTCGTCACCAATATCGACATTCATCCGGGCGCGACGATCGGCGTGCGTTTCTTCATCGATCATGGCGCGGGCGTGGTGATCGGCGAAACGGCGACCATAGGCGATGATGTGACGATGTATCATGGCGTCACGCTCGGCGGCACTTCCTGGTCGGTCGGCCGTCGGCATCCGACGGTGGGCGACGGCGTGCTGATCGGGGCCGGAGCGAAAATTCTCGGGCCGATCAGCGTCGGTCCGCGCGCGCGCATCGGCGCCAATTCCGTCGTCATCGAGGACGTGCCGCCGGAGATGACGGTGGTCGGCATTCCGGGGCGTGTCGTGCGAGAGCAGCGTCGCCGATCGGGAGCGGACGGGCGCATCGACCTCGAGCATCATCTTATTCCCGATCCGGTCGGAGATGCGATTTCCGTGCTCATCGACCGCATCGATTTTCTCGAAGCGCGGCTCGCGCATCTGCAAGTGCGGGTCAGCGAAGGCTCCCATAGGCAAGTCGGAGACAACAAGCCATGAGCATATTGGACGATCTGCGCAAATTGTCGGCGGCCGAGGAATTCTTCGACCTTCTCGGCGTCGAATACGACCCCAACATCGTGCGGCACTCGAGGCTGCATATCCTGCGACGCATGGGCGAGTATCTTCACAAGGCGGCGCCCGAGGGCGCGTCCGACGACGAGGTGCGCGAAGCCTGCCGCGAGTTTCTCGCGAAGGCCTATCAGGATTTCACGAAATCCTCGCCGATCGAAGAACGGCTTTTCAAAGTGCACAAGGACGCGGTAAAGCCGAAAGAGGAGCCGAAGAAGCCCTTCGTGCCGCTCAGCACGGTCACCACGTCGAACGGATGACAATCGAACGATAGGTCGGGATGGCGAGAGGAAGAATCTCATGAAGATACTGGTCTGCATCAAGCAAGTTCCCGACAGCGCCCAAATCCGCGTGCATCCGGTCACCAACACGATCATGCGCCAGGGCGTGCCGACGATCATCAATCCTTATGATCTCTTCTCGCTGGAAGAGGCGTTGAAGCTGCGCGACAAATTCGGCGGCGAGGTCACGACATTGACCATGGGGCCTCCCATGGCCGCCGATGCGCTGCGCAAGACGCTGGCGATCGGCGCCGATCGCGCCATTCTGCTCACCGATCGCTTCTTCGCCGGCGCCGACACTCTGGCGACCACCTATGCGCTCGCGCAGGCGATCAACAAGATTCAGAAGTCCTGGGGCGATCTCGATCTCGTCTTCACCGGCAAGCAGACGATCGACGGCGACACGGCGCAGGTCGGTCCGGGTGTGGCGAAGCGTCTCAACCTTCTGCAATTGACTTATGTCTCCAAAATCGTGGAAGCCGATGAGGAGAAGCGCGAGGTCGTGATCGAGCGTCGCGCGGAAGGCGGCACGCAAGTCCTCAAGACGAAAATGCCCTGCCTCATCGCCATGCTCGAGGGCACGAACGAAGTGCGTCGCGGCTCCATCTCGGATTCGCTGCGCGCCGCGCGCGCCGAGATCATCACCTGGAGCGCGAAGGACGCCGAGATCGAAGACCTCGGCAAATGCGGACTGAAAGGATCGCCGACGATCGTGAAGAAGGTCTTCGCTCCTCCGGTGCGGACCGATCGCGCCGCCTTCGTGGAGCCGGGCAAGAACGCCGGCGAGTCCGCCGACGCGCTGATCGAGGCGATCTTCAAGCGCCATACGGCGCTCGAGGAAGACATGACGAAATTGGCCAGTGGGTTCTAAAGGAGAAGCGCAAATGTCCGACAAGCCCGCCCCCGCCGCGCCGCAGCAGAGCCGCGCCAGCGCGAAAAAGGAGCTCCCGGAGCATTTCCGCGGCTACAAGCACGTCTGGGTGTTCGTCGAGCTGGAGCGCGGCGAGGTGCATCCCGTGTCCTGGGAGCTGCTCGGCGCCGGCCGCAAGCTCGCGGATCAGCTGAAGGTCGATCTCGCCGCCGTGGTGCTCGGCGCGCCGGGCGAGGCGACGCGCAAGGCCGTCAACGAATCCTTCTTCTATGGGGCCGATCTCGCTTATCTCGTCGAGGATCCGATCCTCGGCGATTATCGCAACGAGCCCTATTCCAAGGCGGTGACGCAGCTCGTCAACACGCATAAGCCGGAGATATTGCTGCTCGGCGCGACGACGCTCGGCCGCGATCTCGCCGGCTCCGTAGCGACTACGCTGCTCACCGGCCTCACCGCCGATTGCACCGAGCTCGCGGTCGACGCCGACGGCTCGCTGGCCGCGACGCGTCCGACCTTCGGCGGTTCGCTGCTGTGCACGATCTATACGTTGAACTATCGGCCGCAGATGGCGACGGTGCGTCCGCGCCAATTGCCGACGCCGTCGCGCGACGAATCGCGCTCCGGCCGCGTGATCGAGTTCAAGGCCGAGCTCGACGAAGAGACGATCATCACCAAGCTGCTGAAGTTCATCCCCGATCGCGAGTCGGCCAAGAGCAATCTCGCCTTCGCCGATGTCGTCGTCGCCGGCGGGCTCGGCCTGCAGAGCGCGGAGAATTATCAGCTCGTGCGCAATCTCGCCTCTGTGCTCGGCGCGGAATTCGGCGGCTCGCGTCCTCTGGTGCAGAAGGGTTGGATCACCTCCGATCGTCAGATCGGCCAGACCGGCAAATCGATCCGTCCCAAGCTCTATATCGCCGCCGGCATTTCCGGCGCGATCCAGCATCGCGTCGGCGTCGAAGGAGCCGATTGCATCGTCGCGATCAACACCGACAAGAATGCGCCGATCTTCGATTTCGCGCATATCGGCATAGTGACCGACGCCATTCGTCTGCTTCCGGCGCTGACGGAAGCTTTCCGCAAACGTCTCTCGCCCGAGAACGCAGACCGGCTCGCCGGCTAACCCGAGGAGATCATCATGATCGAAGAAAAATTCGACGCGATCGTCATCGGGGCCGGCATGGCCGGCAACGCCGCCGCCTATACGATGGCCTCGCGCGGCTTGAACGTTCTGCAGCTGGAGCGCGGCGAATACGCCGGCTCCAAGAATGTGCAGGGCGGCATTCTCTATGCGGACATGCTGGAGAAGATCATTCCCGATTTCCGCGAGGAGGCTCCGCTGGAGCGCCATCTCATCGAGCAGCGCTTCTGGATGATGACCGATCGCTCGCATACGGGGATGCAATATCGTTCGGACGACTTCAACGAGGAGAAGCCGAACCGCTACACCATCATCCGCTCGCAATTCGACCGCTGGTTCAACAAGCAGGTGCAGGCCGCGGGCGCGATCGTCATCAGCGAGACGACGGTCACAGAGCTCGTCAGCGACGCCTATGGCAAGGTGATCGGCGTGCGCACGGATCGCGCCGGCGGCACTGTCTTCGCCGATGTCGTCGTGCTGGCGGAAGGCGTCAACGGCCTGCTCGGCGCGCGCGCGGGGCTGCGTCCGACGCCCAAGCCCGAGCATGTCGCGCTCGCCGTCAAGGAAATGCACTTCCTGCCGCGCGAGACGATCGAGGCGCGTTTCAATCTGCATGGCGACGAAGGCGTCGTGATCGAGGCGGCCGGCACCATCTCCAAGGGGATGACCGGCATGGGCTTCGTCTACACGAACAAAGAGAGCATTTCTGTCGGGATGGGCTGCCTCGTGTCGGATTTCGCCGAAAATGACGAAACTCCGTACGGAATGCTCGAAGTGTTCAAGAAGCATCCGTCGATCGCGCCGCTGCTCGAGGGCTCGGAAGTGAAGGAATATGCCGCGCATCTCATTCCCGAGGGCGGCTACAACACGATTCCCGAGCTGTTCGGCGATGGCTGGGTCGTCGTCGGCGACGCCGCGCAGCTCAACAACGCCATCCATAGAGAAGGCTCGAATCTTGCTATGACGTCCGGCAGGCTCGCGGGCGAGGCGATTTTCCAAGTGAAGTCCCGCCGCGATCCGATGACGAAGCAGAATCTGGCGCTCTACAAGAAACTCCTCGATGACAGCTTCGTCATGAAGGATTTGAAGAAATACAAAGATATGCCGGCGTTGCTGCATACGCAGGCGCAGAATTTCTTCCTCACCTATCCGACGCTCGTGTCGAAGGCGATGGAGAATTTCCTACGCGTCGACGGCACGCCGAAGCTCGAGAAGGAAAAGGCGTCGGTCCGCGCTTTCCGTGAGAAGCGCTCGCTGACGGGATTGTTCGGAGATGCATGGCGTCTGGCGCGCGCCTGGCGCTGAGAGGAGGAATCGCGATGTCGACGCAAGCTGCGCGAGTCGAGGAGAAGCTGTTCCAGAACCGCTATCTCGTCGACCAAGGAAAACCCCATATCGTCGTGCAACCGCACACCACGCCATCCAAGAATCTCTTGGCGATGACGAAGGTCTGTCCGGCGGGCTGCTATGAGCAGAACGCTTCCGGTCAGGTCGAGATCACGCCGGACGGCTGTCTCGAATGCGGCACATGTCGCGTTCTCTGCGAGCCGCAGGGCGACATCGTGTGGAATTATCCGCGCGGCGGCTATGGCGTGCTGTTCAAATTCGGCTGATCGTGAGACCGACGCGCCGCGTGTCGGCGCGTCGGAAAGTAGACGCGAGGATGTTCGATGACGGTCGCGCAATTGATCGAATTGCTGAAGGACATGCCGAGCGAAGCCGTGGTGATCCTCGAGGGAGACGGAGCCTTGGCCCGTCTCGTCGGGGTGAATTTGGAAAAGAGCGTGATGGCGGGACTGCCGGACGAGGTCGTCCTGTCCACCGATTGCGAAGAATGAGGCCGCCCCGAGCGGGGCGCGACCGACCGACGCAGCAGCTCGTCGCCGGCGAGGCTTGACGGGCGCGCGTTTCGATCTCATCTTTTATTCGTCTCGATGATCTTCGCGGGAGAGGCCGGCGCGCGCGCCGGAGCCGAAGGCGCAACCGCCCCGGAAACGCTCAGGCAAAAGGACCGCGAGGAAAGAGACACTCTGGAAAGCGGCGCGGCCCATCCGCGCCCACCGAAGGGCGTAACCTGCGCAGCAGGGAAATCTCTCAGGTCTCCAGACAGAGGGGGCGCGAGCCGGGCGGAGAAATCCGCCCAATGCGGAACGCCGTCTGTCGGGAGCGCCCTTTGAGCGAAAGCTTCGCCCCTCGCATTCCCACGCCGCTGGAGAAGACGCCGCTCGATGCGCTGCATCGTCGTCTCGGCGCGCGCATGGCGCCCTTCGCCGGTTATGAGCTGCCGCTGCATTATCCGTCCGGCGTCGTCGCGGAACATTTGCATACGCGCGATAAGGCCAGCCTGTTCGACGTCTCCCACATGGGGCAGGCGATCCTCTCCGGCCGCGGCGCCGCGGAAAAGATCGAGGCTCTGGTTCCCGCCGATGTGAGGGATCTCGCGCCGGAGCGCACACGCTACAGCCAGCTCCTCGCCGAGGACGGCGGCGTGTTCGACGATCTGATGATCACGCGCCTCCCTGGGCGCGACGAGCGATTGCTGCTCGTCGTCAACGCCGCAGCGAAGCGACAGGATTTCGACTTTTTGCGACAGGAGCTGCCCGAGCTCGGCCTCGCCGTGCTCGCCGGCCGAGCCCTGATCGCATTGCAGGGGCCGCGCGCCGCCGCCGCGATCGCGACGCTTCTCCCGAATGTCGTAGAATTGCCCTTCATGGCGTGGCGCGCCGCGGAGTTTCGCGGCGCCGGGCTTTTCGTCTCGCGCTCGGGCTATACGGGCGAGGACGGTTTTGAAATCTCCGTGCCCGACCATCTCGCCGAGCCCTTTGCGGAGGCTCTGCTGGCGCATCCCGACGTCGCGCCCGCCGGCCTCGCGGCGCGCGATTCGTTGCGGCTCGAGGCGGGCTTCTGCCTCTATGGCCATGATCTCGACGTGACGACCGATCCGGTCGAGGCCGGGCTCGCCTGGTCCATCGGCCAGCGCCGGCGCGAGCAGGGCGGCTTTCCCGGTTATGAGCGCATCCGCGCTGCTTTGATCGAGGGGCCCGCGCGCAAGCGCGTCGGCCTTCTTCCTCGAGGCCGCGCCCCTTTGCGCGAAGGCGCGACCTTGGCGGCCCCGGACGGACGAATCGTCGGGCGCCTCACCTCGGGCGGCTATTCGCCGACGCTCTCGCGTCCGATCGCCATGGGCTATGTCGAGACGCCCTTCGCCACGCCCGGCGTCATGCTGGAGAGCCGGCTTCGCGGCAATCTGGTCGCGGTCGAGGTCACGTCCCTGCCTTTCGTCCCCCATCGCTATTTCCGCGGCCCTGCCGGAAAGGACAGATCATGAGCGGCGAACGCTACACCAAGGATCATGATTTCGTGCGCGTCGAGGATGATGTCGCCTTTGTCGGAATCACCGATTTCGCGCAATCGCAGCTCGGCGACATCGTCTATGTCGAGCTGCCTCTGCCGGGAAGGCGCGTCGCCAAGGGCGAGCAGCTGGCGACGATCGAGAGCGTCAAAGCGGCGAGCGAAGTCTATGCGCCGATTTCCGGCGCGGTGCTGGAGGTCAATGAGCGGCTCGTAACCTCGCCCGATCTCGTGAACAAGGAGCCGCTCGGCGAAGGCTGGCTGCTGACCTTGCGAGTCGCCGACGCAGCCGAGCTCGAGGAGCTGATGGACGAAGACGCTTATCGCTCCTTTGTCGAAGGCGAGGGATGAGCCATGCGCTATCTGCCATTGACGAAAGCCGACCGCGCAGAGATGCGCGCGGCGATCGGCGTCGATCATGTCGACGCGCTCTACGCGGATGTGCCGAAGGAGCTGCGGCTCGAAGGGCTGCTCGATCTCCCGCGCGCAAAATCGGAGATGGAGGTGGAGCGTCTGCTCTCCGCCATGTCGAAGCGCAATCTCTCGGCCGCGAGCGCGCCTTTCTTCATCGGCGCCGGCGCCTATCGCCATCACATTCCCGCGAGCGTCGATCATCTGATCCAGCGCTCGGAGTTTCTGACCAGCTACACGCCCTATCAGCCGGAGATCTCGCAGGGCACGCTGCAATATCTCTTCGAGTTTCAGACCCAGGTCGCCATGCTCACCGGCATGGAGATCGCCAATGCGTCGATGTATGACGGCTCCACCGCCTGCGCCGAGGCGGCGCTTATGGCGCATCGAATCACCAAGCGGCGCAAGGCCGTGCTCTCCGGCGGTCTGCATCCGCATTATGCGCAGACGCTTCAGACGATCTCGCATTTCGCCGGCGACGAGATCGTCGCTCTCGCGCCGGATGTCCTCGCGCGTGAAGATTTCGCCGCGGCGATCGACGATAGCGTCTCCTGCGTCATCGTGCAGACGCCGGATGTCTTCGGCAATCTGCGCGATCTCACGCTCATCGCCGAGGCCTGCCATCGTCACGGCGCGCTGCTCGTCGCCGTCTTCACCGAGGCGGTCTCGCTCGGCCTGCTGACGCCTCCGGGCGAGATGGGCGCGGATATCGTCGTCGGCGAGGGCCAGTCGCTCGGCAATCCGCTCTCCTTCGGCGGCCCTTATCTCGGCTTGTTCGCGACGCGCCAGTCCAATCTGCGGCAGACGCCGGGACGCCTCATCGGCGAGACGGTCGATGCGGATGGGCGCCGCGGCTATGTCGCGACGCTCTCCGCGCGCGAGCAGCATATTCGTCGCGACAAGGCGACGTCCAATATCTGCACCAATTCCAATCTCTGCGCGCTCGCCTTCAGCATTCATCTGAGCCTGCTCGGAGAAGCGGGCCTGCGCCGTCTCGCGCGCGCAAATCATGCGAGCGCCGTGGATCTCGTCGACCGGCTCGCGGAGCTTCGCGGCGTCGAGACGCTCAATGAGAGCTTCTTCAACGAATTCACGCTGCGTGTTCCATGCGACGCCGCGCGGCTCGTCGAGGATATGGCGGAGGCGGGCGTGCTCGCGGGCGTTCCCGTCTCGCGACTGCTGCCGGACGCGGGGCTCGACGATCTCCTCATCGTCGCCAGCACAGAGGTCGATACGGCGGAAGATCGCGAGGCTTTCGCCATTGCATTGAGAGGAGCGCTCTGATGCTCGATCATTCGGATGACGCGGCTTTCGAGACCTTCTCGAAAAATCGCGGGCTCGATCAGGAGGAGCCGCCCATCTTCGAGATCGGCCGCAAGGATACGAGCGGCGTCGACATAGAAGAGCCGGCGCATTTGGAGCCGCGTCTCGGCGCGCTCGAGCGCAAAGGGCCGATCGGCCTGCCCGGCCTCTCCGAGCCGGAGGCGATGCGCCATTATGTGCGTCTGTCGCGCAAGAATTATTCGATCGACGCCGGCCTCTATCCGCTCGGCTCCTGCACGATGAAGCATAATCCGCGTCTCGATGAGAAAATGGCGCGGCTCGAGGGTTTCGCCGATCTGCATCCGCTGCAGCCGCAATCGACCGCGCAAGGCGCGCTGGCGCTGATGGAGGAGTTGTCGCGCTTTCTGCTGACGCTCACCGGAATGAGCGCCATAGCGCTCTCGCCGAAAGCCGGCGCGCATGGCGAGCTCTGCGGACTCATGGCCATCGAGGCGGCGCTGGAAGCGCGCGGCGAAGCGGCGACACGCAAGGCGGTTCTCATTCCGCAGTCGGCGCATGGCACAAATCCGGCGAGCGCCGCTCTGCTCGGCTTTCAGCCGCGCGTGATCGAGGCGGGCGCCGATGGCGTGGTGAGCGAGGAGGCCGTCGCCAGAGCGCTCGGTCCCGATGTCGCGGCGATCATGCTCACCAATCCCAATACTTGCGGCTTGTTCGAGCGCAATATCGTCGCCATTGCGCGGCGCGTGCATGAGGCGGGCGGCTATTTCTATTGCGACGGCGCCAATTTCAACGCCATAGCCGGGATCGCGCGGCCCGGCGACATGGGCGTCGACGCCATGCATCTCAATCTGCACAAGACCTTCTCGACGCCGCATGGCGGCGGCGGGCCGGGCTCTGGTCCTGTCGTCTTTTCCGAACGTCTCGCGCCTTTCGCGCCGGTTCCGTTCCTGCTGCGCGAGGGCGAGACATTGCGGCTCGTCGAACATGCGCGCGGAACGCGGAGCTTCGGCCGGCTCGCGGCCTTTCATGGACAATTCGGGACCTTCGTGCGCGCGCTCGCCTATAGTCTGTCGCATGGCGCCGACGGGCTCGCGCAGGCGTCGCGCGACGCCGTGCTCTCGGCCAATTATCTGCGCGCGGCGTTGCGCGACGTGATGACGCAGCCATTCGGCGATCGCGCCTGTATGCACGAAGTTCTGTTCGACGACGCTTTCCTCGAGGGCACGGGCGTCTCGACTCTCGATTTCGCCAAGGCGATGATCGACGAGGGCTATCATCCGATGACGATCTATTTCCCGCTCGTCGTTCACGGCGCCATGCTGATCGAGCCGACCGAATCGGAGTCGAAACGCTCGCTCGATCTCTTCGTCGCGACATTGCGCAGCCTCGTCGCTGCGGCGAAGCGCGGCGAGACGCGGCGCTTCACGCAGGCGCCGCGCTACGCCCCGCGGCGCCGTCTCGACGAGACCGCCGCCGCGCGCAAGCCGAGGCTGCGCTGGAGCGCCGCTTGATCCTCGGAGCGGGCCGAAGCTTCCCTCCCGGGGCGATCGGGCGAATGAGAATCGGCGCCTGGTAAGGCGTTTCCACCTCCCCCTCGAGGGGCAATCGAATGCACACATCCTCCCCACCCCCCGCGACGTCTCGGCCAGGACGGCTGCGCGACGGCTTCAAAAATAGGATTATCATCCGCCCGCGCCGAAGCGCCCGGCGCCTCGCGGCGGCGGGGGAGGAGGGGCGGTTCGGGACGCTCCGGCCCCTTTGGCCGCAGCGCTATGAAATATGTGTCGGTTCCGGAGCGTCCCGAAACGCGGCTTTGCCTTCTCGTCGACGTCCCGAGGCGCATTCAGACCCGCGAATCCTGGGCTTTCGCATTCAAGATCCGATCGCTTCCGAAGGCTTGGGCTCACGGAACGGCTCTCGCTCTTCCCTGTGGACGGGAGAGAAACACCGGTCCGGCGACGCGCCGCCTGTCCATGGACGGGGGTCGCCGTCCCGGATGGAGCCGGCCCCCGCCCGCGTTCCCTGACCCGAGAAACGCGCCCTTGCGTCGACGGGAGCGAGGGAGAGATAGGAATATTTTCAGTATATGTCAAGGTCGGGTGAAAGACTATCGGATGCTCACATCCTCCTCGCCTCACGGCGTCCTGCCGGGCTCGTCCCGGCCACCCACGTGGCGCACTTTCGGCGCTCGCCATGGCTTCCCTCCGCCCCGCTCTGGACATGGCGCGGCTTCCGAACCAAAGTGAGTCGGCTCCCGCATCGCACAAGCCTTGGACGCCGCCTTGTCTTCCGCGCCTTCTTTCATCGTCGCCCGCGATCCGCTCGCCCCGCCGCCGGGGCTCGAGGGGGCTGTCGTCGCCATCGGCAATTTCGACGGGCTGCATCGCGGCCATCGCGGCGTCATCGCCCATGCGCAGGCTCTGGCGCAAAAGCTCGGCAAGCCCTGCGCGCTGCTCACTTTCGAGCCGCATCCGGCCGATTGCTTCGCCGGAAAATCGGTCATATTCCGCCTCACCCCGCCGGACGCCAAGGCCGCGATGCTCGCCCGCCTCGGCCTGGATGGAATGGTGATCCTCACTTTCGACAAGGACTTCGCCGCGCGCCCGCCGCGAGAGTTCACCGAGGAGATTCTCCACAAGAGGCTCGGCGTCTCGGCGGCGGTGGCGGGCTATGATTTCTGCTTCGGCGCCATGCGCGCCGGCAATCCCGCGTTTCTGCGCGCCGAGGGCGATCGGCTGGGCTTCATCGTCGAGATCGTGCCGCGGATCACGCAGGACGAGGCCGGCAGCCTCGAGGCGGTCTCCTCCACCGCGACGCGCGAGGCGCTCGCCGCCGGCGATGTCGCGCTGGCGGCGAAGCTGCTCGGCCATCCCTATTTCGTCGAGGGCGTCGTGACCCGAGGCCGCCAGCTCGGCCGCACGCTGGGCTTTCCGACCGCCAATATCGCGCTCGATCCTTCGAGCAAGCTGCGCCACGGCATTTACGCGGTGACGCTGGAGGCGGACGGCGTGTTGCGCGAGGGCGTCGCCAATTTCGGCCGCCGGCCGACCGTGGAGGCGGAGGGCGCGCCGCTGCTCGAGGTCTTCGTCTTCGATTTCGACGGCGATCTCTACGGCAAGACGGTGGAGGTCGCCTTCATCGGCTTCATTCGCGGCGAGGCGAAATTCCCCTCGCTCGACGCGCTCACCGCGCAAATGCGCGCGGATGCGGCGAAGGCGCGAGAGATGCTTTCTCTGAGACAAACAGCCCCCTCATCCTGAGGCGCTTTTTGCGTAGCAAAAAGCCTCGAAGGATGCTCCAGAAGGCGGGGCGTCCGACCCTTCGAGACGCCGGCTCCTCAGCATGAGGGGCCGATCCATTTCATCCGAGCAGAGCGGCGAGAATCGTCTCGAATTCTTGCGAGAGCGGACCGATCGCGGCCGGTTTGCCAGCGCGGGCGTACCAATAGCCGGCGTTGCCGAGATCGCCTTCCGCGCGATGCAGAAAGGCGTGCACCCACATGGCGTTCGCCTTGCTGGAGCTGTCGACGCATTTATGCGCGCCGTCCCAGTCGCCCTTGGCGTTTTTCCACAGCGCGAGCAGCGGCGGCGAGAGGGCAGGGGGCGTCGCGGCGGCGAGGGAGGCATGGAATTGGGCGGGGGTCATAGGGCGAAGATAGGAGCGAGGAGGGCTGCGCGCATCCCCCTCGCGGCCCGTGGAATCAAGCGGAGCTCGAAAGCCAAATGAGCGCGGCGAGGTTCGCCAGCGCGGTTCCGGCGGGGCCGAAGGTCTTCATGCGATCCTCGATCGTCACGCCTATAGCGGCGTCGCACGCCTGAACGACGATCATGGCGCAAGCTGTCGCCGCGAGCCAAGGCGCGGAGCCCGTGACGAAGGGAACGAGGCTCACCAGCGCAAGAGCGACGCTTCTCGCGCAGGCATAGAGCGCCGCCACTCGGACATCAGCGGCGGCCGTGAAAGTCGCGGCGATGGAAAATCCGAGGCTTATCATCGCGCTGACGGCCGTGATCGACGCACAGAGAAGAAATGGAAGGGTCATTTGAAAAGCCTTTTGCTCGAAAAAGTGAGCCGGCGCGGCGCGCAGCGCATCGGCTGGCGAGTGGGAATGAAATTCTTGACAGTCGCTTATGATGATTTGGCTACGAACGGGCATCCGAAATGAGACGAGCAGCTCGTCCCGCGCGGGTCGAGCTGTCGCGCTGATTGGAAATCGCAGCGAGTTTCGCGGGCGTCACGGCGCCGACGCGGGTTCGCGATGTCGCTCCTGCGAAAGAGCGGAAGCCTGCTTTGGAAGGGCGACGAACGCCACGATACATGCGGCGACGCCGCAAGCGGCGATAGCGGCGATCATCGGCAGAGCCGCGCCATTGGCCGTCGCGCCGACGATGAAGGAGGCGAATGTTCCGGCGCCGAACTGAAGCGCTCCCAGCAGCGCCGACGCCGTGCCGGAGATCGCGCCATAGGATTCCAGCGCCATGACGCTGCAAATGGGCATGACGACAGCCCTGGCGGCGATGATGACGAAGAGCGACGCGGCGAGCACAGCGAGACTCGCGCCGCCGGCCATTTCCACCGCCGCCAGCGAGACGGCCGTCACGGCATAGACCGCGACGGACGCGCGCACGACCGTCTGCGGCCGAAAGCGGCCCATCAGTCGCGGCGCGGTCTGCGCGGCCGCGATCAGGCCGATGGAATTGACGGCGAAGACGCCGCTATAGGCGGCGGGCGTCAGTCCATGCAGCGAAATGAAGACGAAGGAAGAGCCGGCGAGATAGGCGAAAAATCCGGCCTGCGCGAACGCCGCCACCGCCACATAAGGGAGAAAGCGGCGGCTGGCGAGAAGATGCGCGTAGTTTCGCGCGGCGTCGAGCGGGCGGCTGGCGGCGCGAAGCTCTTCCATGCGGGTCTCCGGCAAGGCGATCCACACCAGGACGAGATCGGCGACGCCGAACAGCGCCAGCGCGCCGAACAGAGCCTGCCATGGCGCGACGGCGATGATCGCCGAGCCCAACAGAGGCGCGAGAATCGGCGCGACGCCGAGGACGAGCATCATCATCGCGATGAGCTTGGCGGCCGTCTGCCCCGTGTACAGGTCGCGCACGATGGCGAGGCCCATCACCATGCCGGCCGAGCCGCCGAGCCCATGGATGAAGCGCCAGGCGGCGAGCTGCTCTGCCGTCGTGGCGGTGATGCTGCCGATGGAGCCGACAACGAACAAGAAGAGCCCGGCGTAGATGACCGGCTTGCGGCCGATGGAGTCGGAGATCGGGCCGTAGAAGAGCTGGCCGATCATGAGACCGGCGAAGAAGGACATGAGGCTGAACTGCACCTGTCCTTCGCCGACATTCAGACTCGCCGCGATCTGCGGCATGGCCGGCAGATACATATCGATCGACAACGGCCCAAGAGCGCCGAGAGCCCCGAGAATGGGCGCTATGCGCCTGGAAGATGTGTCTTGCATGAGTGGAGTTTCACCTCTTCGCTCGGCGCTCGTTGCGTTCGCGCCGAGTTCGAAGGCTCGAGGAATGGATCGAGCCGAAGCTTTGGAATGGCGGATCGTCAGTGTTTAGAGCGATCTAAGATATATCTTGATATCGGCATGGGTCAAGCCTTTCATTCCAGCCCCCTACCGCGGCGCCCCGAACGCCTGCTATCTCTCCGCCATGACCCTCATCTACAAGCTTCTCCCCGCTTCCCTCTGGCGTGAGGCCGAGGCGGCGGGCGCTTTCGCCGGCGCCGGGATCGATCTTGCCGACGGCTACATTCATTTCTCGACCAGCGCGCAGGTCGAGGAGACGGCGGCGCGCTATTTCAACGGCGTCGTCGATCTTCTGCTCGTCGCCGTGGAGGCGGAGCCGCTCGGCGACGCGCTGAAATGGGAGCCCTCGCGCGGCGGCGATCTCTTCCCCCATCTCTATGGAACGCTGCCCGTCGCCGGCGTCGCCAAAGTGACGGCCGTGCCGATGCGCGCGGACGGCGGCCATGATTTCGCGGGGCGTCTCGAATGATCGAGGTTCTTTTCGGCGATCTCGCCACCTCGCTGTTTCGCCGTCTGCCGCCGGAGACGGCGCATCAGGCGACGATCGTCGCTCTGCAGCTGATGCCGGCGCCGAAGCCGCCGCGCGACGATCCGCGCCTAGCGGTGCAAGCCTTCGGCCTCGATTTTCCCAATCCGATCGGCCTCGCCGCCGGCTTCGACAAGAACGCCGAGGTTCCCGACGCCATGCTGGCCATGGGCTTCGGCTTCGCCGAGGTCGGCACGCTGACTCCGCGACCGCAGGCCGGCAACGCCCGCCCGCGCGTGTTTCGGCTGGCGGAGGATCGCGGAATCGTCAATCGCTACGGCTTCAACAATGTCGGCCATACGCTCGCCTATGAGCGGCTGCTCGCCCGACGTTCGCGCGGCGGAATCGTCGGCGTCAACATCGGCGCCAATAAGGACGCCGCCGACCGCATCGCCGATTATGAGCGCGGCATTGCGGCCTTCTCCGAGCTGGCGAGCTATTTCACCGTCAACGTCTCCTCGCCCAACACGCCGGGCCTGCGCGATCTGCAGGAGAAGAACGCACTCTCCGAGCTTTTGGCGCGCGTTCTCTCGGCGCGCGAGCGAGCGCGGCGCCGGCGCCCCGTTCTGTTGAAGATCGCGCCGGATCTCTCGCTCGAGCAACTCGACGATGTGGTGGGCGTCGCCCGGGCGCGGGAGATCGACGGAATGATCGTCTCCAACACGACGTTGGCGCGGCCGCAGACTTTGGCATCGCCTTTCGCGAGAGAGGCGGGCGGCCTCTCGGGCGCGCCGCTCTTCGATCTCTCGACGAAAATGCTCGCCGAGACGTTTCTGCGCGTCGAGGGGCAGTTTCCGCTCATCGGCGTCGGCGGCGTCGATTCGGCCGCGGCGGCGCTCGCCAAGATCGAGGCGGGGGCGAGCCTGGTGCAGCTCTATAGCGCGCTGGTCTATGAGGGGCCGGGGCTGGTGCAGCGCATCAAGAGCGGAATTTTGGAGGCGCTGGAGCGCGAGGGCGAGACGCTGGCGGCGCTCGTCGGACGGCGGGCGCGCGGATAGGGTCGGGGAGGGCCGCTCAATAGACGGAGCGGCCGACCGGCGCGCGCGCGGGCGCGCGCAGGGCGCCGTCGGCGCCGATCTCGACGATCGGGCAGGAATAGGGATGCGAGGGCTCGAAGGCGGGCGCCTCCTCGCCGGCGCGGTGGACGGCGACGCAGGCGAGAAGCGCGCCGCTGGTCAGCAGGCCGGCGGCGTCGAGCTCGGACATGACCGCGCGCGGCGCGACGAGGCGGACCGGGCCGATGGCGTCGAGCGTGGCAAGGAAAGCGGCGCCGTCGAAGGGCGCGAGGAAATGCAGCGCCGCGCCGGAGAGCAGCGCGGCGAGCGGTCCCGCGACGAGCCCGCCGATCGACCCCGGCGAGACCAGCGACAGCAGCGGCGCCGAGCCATTGACATGCGCTTTGGCGATGAGGCCGAGGCTGGCGGAAATGAGCCCCGCCTGCTCGTAGAAATGCGGCGCGCCATAGGAATCCAGCGCGCCGAGCAGCACTTTCTTGGCGGGCGCGGCGCGCGTCGCCGCAAGAGAATCATTCTCGCTGTGCGAGCGCGGGCCGAAATCGACGGCGCCGTCTATGGTTCCGTCGAGTGAGCCGATGAGCCTTATCGAAGGCGCTTGCGAGGCGACGCCGAAGACGAGCTCCTCGAGGCTCTCGCCGCCGATCGAGGCCGGCGCGATCAGCGCGGCGGCGGCGACGGCGCGCGCGCCCGCCGCCAGCGCGCCGATCGAGAGTCCGAGCGGCGCCGCCACGGGCTCGAGGCCGGCGGAAATGATTCCGATGAGCGCGACCAGCGTCGCGATATTCGGCGCGGCGAAGAGCATGATGCGCTCGCCGGGCTGAAAATCGAAGCCGCGCAGATCGGCGCGAAAGGCGGCGACGCGCCGGTCGAATTCGGCGTGGTCGATCTCCGCGCCGCTCGCGGCGTCGGCGGCGGCGAGACGCGCGGGGCGCAGCCGCGCCGCGCCGGCGATCAGCGCGTCGAGACCGAACATGGTCAGCGGATGCGCGCGCGTGAGCGTGCGGCCGGAATTGTCGGCGAGAGTCACGGCTCCGTCCTCCACCATGTCTCGAGCGTGGCGCCAAACAAGGGAGAGTAGCGGGGCAATTTCGACGGCCTCGCGATTTTCGTCGAATGAGCGATCCATTGCGTCGAAGAGTGATAGAGCGGCACGATGTAGAAACCGGATAGCAGCGCGCGGTCGTAGGCGCGCACGGCGGCGACGAAATCCTCGCGCCCGCGGGCGGACAGCAGCGCTCTTATGAGAGCGTCTATCGCCGCAGAGGAGGCTCCGGCGAGATTATAGGAGCCTTCTTGCGCGGCGCTTGCGGAGCCCCAGCGCATCCGCTGCTCGTTTCCAGGCGCGGCCGAGGCGGTCCAGGTCCCGAACATCATGTCGAAATCGAATTTTTGCCGGCGCCGCTGATATTGCACCTCGTCCACGAGGCGCACGCTCGCCGCGACGCCTATGCGCTGCAGCGAGGCGGCGAAAAACAGCGCCAGCCGCTCCTGGTCGCGATTGGCGACCATGATCTCGAAGGAGAGCGGATCGCCGTTCTTCGCCAGCCGATTGTCGACGAGCTTGTAGCCGGCCTTGCCGAGCAGCTCCAGCGCGCGGCGGGCGGGCTCGCGGTCGCGGCCGGTGCCGTCATGCACGGGCGGGCGCCAGCGTCCTTCCAGAATGTCCTCGCGCACGGCGCCGGGGAAGGGCGCCAGCAGAGCGCGCTCCGCCTCGCTGGCCGGGCGGCCCGTGGAGGCGAGCTCCGATTCGTCGAAGAAGCTCTTGGTGCGCGTGTAGAGGCCAGAATAGAGATTGGCGTTGATCCATTCGAAATCGAACATGAGGCCCAGCGCCTCGCGCAGCCGCGCGTCCTGGAACATGGCCCGCCGCGTGTTGAAGACGAAGCCCTCCATGCCCTTGGGGCCCGGGCTCGGCAGCGTCTCCACGGCGACGCGCCCGTCGCGCACGGCGGGGAAGTCATAGCCGCTCGCCCAGCGCGTGGTGCTCGACTCCTCGCGATAATCGACGACGCCGGCCTTGAAGGCCTCGAACAGCGAATTGGCGTCGCGGAAATAATTGACGTCGATCTGATCGAAATTATAGAGCCCGCGCTGCATGGGGATATCCTTGCCCCAGTAGTTCGGGTCGCGCTTCAGCACGAGCCGCGCGCCAGGCTCGACATCCTCGACCATATAGGGGCCGGAGCCGATCGGCGGCTTCAAAGTCGCATCTGTGAAATGCTCGACATCTGTGGCGTGCTTGGGCAGCACGGGCAGAAAGCCGAGGATCAGCGGCAGCTCGCGATCATCGGCGCCGGTGAGATCGAAGACGATCGTCTGCGCGTCCGGCGTCTCGACGCGCTTCACCAGCCCATAGGCGCTGCGCTGCTGCGGACGGCCCTTGGCCTTCAGCAACTCGAAGGAGAAGCGCACATCCGCCGAGGTGAGCGGCGCGCCATCGGAGAAGTGGGCGCGCGGATCGAGATGAAAGGTCACATGCTCGCGCGAATCATCGACCTCGATCGACCGCGCGAGGACGCCATAGACGGTGAAGGGCTCGTCCAGCGAGCGCGCCATCAGCCGCTGAATGACATTGCCCTCGAGCCCTTGCGCGGTGGAGCCCGCCTTGAGGTTGAAGGGATTGAGGCTGTCGAAGGCGCCCTGCAGGCCGATTCGCAGCCGTCCGCCCTGCTTCGCCTGTGGATCGGCATAGGGAAGATGGTCGAAATCGGGCGGCAGAGCCGGCTCGCCATGCATTGCGAGGCCATGGCTCTCGGCTGCAAAGGCCGTCGCGCCTTGCGCCCCTGCGAAGAACAAGGGGAAAAGCGTAGCGAGAACTGCGGCGCGAATCGCTCGAATCGTCATGGGCAGACCATATTTCAGGGCGGGCGGACCGGGACAAGACGTCTCCGACGAACTCGGGATAATCACATATGTTCTTGGAAATACGAGGGCTGCACAGGCTTGGGCGTTCCGTTTTCGCGTTTCCCGAGCTTTCGCTCGAGCTGCGATGCGCCCGCTGGAATTCGGCGCGTCGATTTTGTATGAGGCTAGCCGTCTACCTTTCGCCCCGTCCCAGGGCGAAGACCGAGGACGGGGAGGTAAGAGGCTCTTTCCTCGCGGCGAATGACGCCCCGTGCGCCCACTCGATCGTGCACTACTCGAAAGGACGACTTATGCCAATTCAATTTCCGCGGATCTTCGCTGCGGTTCTGACGGGGGCCCTCCTCGTTACGGCGGGCGTGGCGCAGGCTCAGCAAAAGCCGCCGGCTCACAAGCCTGCCGCTCCGGCCCCTGCGCCCGCTCCGGCGCAGCAGCCGGCTCCGGCTCCGGCTCCGGCTCAGCAACAGCAGCAGCCTCAGGGGCCGATCAAGGCCGATCTCGTCCCCGTGCAGCCGGAATGGACCAAGGTCTGCGGCGCGGACCAGCAGTCGAAGAAGGAAATCTGCTACACGACGCGCGATTTCGGCGCTCAGGCCGACCAGCCGTTGCTGGCGCTCGCGGTCTATGACCCCAAGGGCGACGATTCCAAGATCATCCGTCTGCTGCTGCCGCCGGGCCTGCTGCTGAAGCCGGGCTTCCGCTTCGCCGTCGGCGCCGGCGCGCTCGAGGCCGGCGAGTTCGAAATCTGCTTCCCCAATGGCTGCTTCGCGCAGGCCAAGGTCAAGACGGCGCTCATCGACCAGATGAAGAAGGCCGACAAAATGACCATAGTGGTCAAGAACCAGGTCAATAATGAAGTGACCTTCCTTCTGCCGCTGTCGGGCTTCGGCAAGTCCTATGACGGCCCGCCCGTCGATCCGAAGGTGCTCGAGGAGCAGCAGAAGAAGCTGCAGGAAGAGCTGCAGAAGAAAGCCGACGAAGAGCGCAAGAAGCTCGAGAGCCAGCAGAAGCCGGCCGCGCCCGCCGGGAAGTGACATATGCGGACACCGGCGTTTCGATCTCCCGATGGGGCGAGCGCCGGGGTTCGTCCTCCTCGGACAATTTGCGAGGAGCGAGCGACGAGACGATGCAGGGGCCGCCTCGCGGCTCTGGATCGCTCTGCTCGCAATGACGGAGCTGGATCGAATTCGTCGTCATTCCCGCGGGCGGAGCCGATCGGGAGTCGTCTCTCTCAGTGCCGCTTGACCGATTTCACGCGATAATAGCCGTCGGGCGCCCGCTCGAATGTCTCCTCGACCTGCGGATGCCGCACCGGATCGCCGGAGTTGTCGGGAATGAGATTCTGCTCCGAGACATAGGCGACATATTCCGTCTCCGAATTCTCGGCGAACAAATGATAGAAGGGCTGGTCCTTGCGCGGCCGGACTTCCTCCGGAATGGACAGCCACCATTCTTCGGTATTGGCGAATTCCGGGTCGACGTCGTAGATCACGCCGCGAAACGGATAGCGGCGATGCTTGACGACCTGCCCGATCGCGAATTTGGCGCTACATTCTCTCGTCATAGGATCGACGCCGTTGTTACGCTTCACACCGTTCGAAACGGTAGCGCAGCGCCGCGGCTCGCGTCAACGGCGGAACGCGCGGGCGGCGAACCGCCCGCGCGCGGAGATCAGAAGCCGTAGATCGCCGCGAATTCCGGATCATTGGCGGCGACCTGGCGAGCGAGGTCGACGACGACCTTGCATTGCTTCCAGGTGGCGTCGTCCTGCATTCGGCCGTCGATCATCACCGCGCCGGCGCCATCCGGCATCGATTCGAGAACGCGCAGGGCGAAGGCCACTTCCGCGGGATCGGGCGAGAAGACGCGCTTGGCGATGGCGATCTGCGTCGGATGCAGCGACCAGGCGCCCGCGCAGCCGAGCAGGAAGGCGTTGCGGAACTGCGACTCGCAGGCCGGCGAATCCGAGAAATCGCCGAAGGGGCCGTAAAAGGCCTTGATGCCCGCCGAGGCGCAGGCGTCGACCATTTTCGCGATGGTGTAATGCCACAAATCCTGCTGATAGGCGGCGCGCAGGCCCTGGCCCGGATCGGCGTCGGCGAGCACGCGATAGTCCGGATGGCCGCCGCCGACGCGCGTCGTCTTCATCGCGCGCGAGGCCGCGAGATCGGCCGGGCCGAGGCTTATGCCATGCATACGCGGGCTCGCCGCGGCGATGGCGTCGACATTCTTCACGCCCTCGGCGGTCTCCAGAATGGCGTGAATGAGAATGGGTTTGGTCACGCCATTGCGCGCTTCGAGCTGGGCGAGCAGCTGATCGAGATAATGAATGTCCCAGGGGCCCTCCACCTTGGGCAGCATCACCACGTCGAGCTTATTGCCGACGGCCGCCACGATCTCGATGAGATCGTCGAGAATCCAGGGCGAGTTCAGCGAATTGACGCGGGTCCAAAGGCCCGTGGAGCCGAAATCCGTGGACTTGGCCATTTCGATGAAGCCTTTGCGCGCGGCTTCCTTGGCGTCGGCGGGAATGGCGTCCTCGAGATTGCCGAGCACCACATCCACTTGGCGGGCGAGTTCCGGCACTTTGGCGCGCAGCTTCTCCAAATGCGGCGGAACGAAATGGATCATCCGCTCGACCTTGACCGGAAGCTCGCGCAGCGGCGCCGGCGCGCCGATTGCGAGCGGACGGTAGAATTGATTGGGAAGTTTCATCGTGCGGCTCTTTCTCATATGGGAGTGGCCGCAGCGATAGCCGGTCTTTTCGGTCGAGGGAATAGGGGGCGCGTCGCGCATGGTCCGATCTCGCGAGGGGAGGCGCATGGCGAGGCTTTCGCCTTAATTTCATTGACTGCTAATTTTCTTCTACATGACACAATCTGCGCTTGACGCGGCGATGGAGCGCCATTAGGTTCCGCCCACTTTCGACAGGCCGTAAGTTCATGTCGTCGCAAGCGCCGCGCTCGCGATCCTTCGAACTTATACGCTGTCGGCCTCACCTGAGACTGCCACGCAGTTGGTAATCATGAGGCGCGCGAGCGTCTCCCAGGAAGGCACGACCCCGGAAACGGGGTCCTCTGCATGAGGAGCGCCTTGGGCCGAAGGGCCGAGGGCGCTCGGCTCGCTTGCGTTCTCGCGAACGCCTGCGGGCGAACGATTATTCGCCAATTCGCCGGGCGCACGAACACATGCGCCTGATCTGGAGCGAAGGAACTGGAATGCCGACGATCAGCCAGTTGATCCGCAAGCCGCGGCAACCGAAGACCTACCGCGAGAAGTCCCGCCATCTCGGGGCCTGCCCCCAGAAGCGCGGCGTCTGCACGCGCGTCTATACGACGACGCCGAAGAAGCCGAACTCGGCTCTCCGCAAGGTCGCCAAGGTGCGCCTGACCAATGGCTTCGAGGTCATCGGCTACATCCCCGGCGAAGGCCATAACCTCCAAGAGCACTCGGTGGTCATGATCCGCGGCGGCCGCGTGAAGGACCTTCCCGGCGTGCGCTATCACATTCTGCGCGGCGTGCTCGACACGCAGGGCGTCAAGGACCGCAAGCAGCGCCGTTCGAAATACGGCGCGAAGCGTCCGAAGTAAGGAGCGAGACAGATGTCGCGTCGCCATCGCGCCGAGAAGCGGGAAATCATCGAGGACGCCAAGTTCGGCGATTCCGTCGTCACCAAGTTCATGAACTCGATCATGTACGACGGCAAGAAGTCGGTCGCCGAGGCGATCGTCTACGGAGCCTTCGACATCATCGAGGCCAAGGCCAAGAGCGATCCTCTGCAGGTGTTCAAATCGGCGCTCGAGAATGTCGCGCCGGCGATCGAGGTTCGCTCGCGGCGCGTCGGCGGCGCCACCTATCAGGTGCCGGTCGAGGTTCGCAACGAGCGCCGTCAGGCTCTGGCGATTCGCTGGATCATCACGGCGGCGCGCGCCCGCAACGACAAGACGATGGTCGATCGTCTTTCGGCGGAGCTGCTCGACGCCTCCAACAACCGCGGCAATGCGGTGAAGAAGCGCGAGGACACGCACCGCATGGCGGAAGCGAACCGCGCCTTCTCGCACTATCGCTGGTAACCCTTTTCGTCGCCCTCTGATCGAGGACATCTCAAATGCCCCGTAGCCATCCCATCGAAGACTATCGCAACTTCGGCATCATGGCCCACATCGACGCGGGCAAGACGACGACGACCGAGCGTATTCTGTACTACTCCGGCAAGAGCCATAAGATCGGCGAGGTGCATGAAGGCGCCGCGACGATGGATTGGATGGAGCAGGAGCAGGAGCGCGGCATCACGATCACCTCGGCCGCGACGACGACCTTCTGGAACGGCAAGCGCCTGAACATCATCGACACGCCCGGCCACGTCGACTTCACCATCGAGGTGGAGCGCTCGCTGCGCGTGCTCGACGGCGCCGTCTGCGTTCTCGACGGCAATCAGGGCGTCGAGCCGCAGACCGAGACGGTGTGGCGTCAGGCCGACAAATATGCGGTTCCGCGCGTCGTCTTCGTCAATAAGATGGACAAGATCGGCGCCGATTTCTATCGCTGCGTCGACGATATCGTCACCAAGGTCGGCGGCAAGCCGGTCTGCCTGCAGCTGCCGATCGGCGCCGAGAATAATTTCAAGGGCGTCGTCGATCTCGTCCGCATGAAGGCGGTGGTCTGGGACGACGAGGGTCTCGGCGCGAAATATCATGACGAGGATATCCCGGCCGATCTCGTCGAGAAGGCGAAAGAGTATCGCACCACGCTGATCGAGGCGGCGGTCGAACTCGACGACGACGCCATGGCCGCCTATCTCGACGGCCAGGAGCCGAGCGAGGAGACGCTGAAGAAGCTCGTCCGCAAGGCTGTTCGTTATACCGCCTTCCATCCGGTGTTCTGCGGCTCGGCCTTCAAGAACAAGGGCGTGCAGCCTCTGCTCGACGCGGTCGTCGACTATCTGCCGTCGCCCGTCGATCGCGAGGCGATCAAGGGCGTCGACATGAACACCGGCGACGAGCTCGTGCGCAATCCGTCCGACAGCGAGCCTTTCTCCATGCTCGCCTTCAAGATCATGGACGATCCTTTCGTCGGCACGATCACCTTCTGCCGCGTCTATTCCGGCAAGATCGAGTCGGGCACGACCGTGCTCAACTCGACCAAGGACAAGAAAGAGCGCGTCGGCCGCATGTTGCTGATGCACGCCAATAATCGCGAGGATATCAAGGAAGCCTATGCGGGCGACATCGTCGCTCTCGCCGGCCTCAAGGAGACCCGCACCGGCGACACGCTCTGCGACACTCTGAAGCCTGCGATTCTGGAGCGCATGGAGTTCCCGGAGCCGGTCATCGAGATCGCCATCGAGCCGAAGTCCAAGGCCGATCAGGAGAAGCTCGGCATCGCGCTCCAGAAGCTCGCCGCCGAGGATCCGTCCTTCCGCGTCTCGACCGATCAGGAGAGCGGCCAGACCATTCTGAAGGGAATGGGCGAGCTGCATCTCGACATCAAGGTCGATATTCTGAAGCGCACCTATAAGGTCGACGCCAATATCGGCGCCCCGCAGGTCGCCTATCGCGAGCGGCTGACAAAGCGCGTCGAGATCGACTACACGCATAAGAAGCAGACCGGCGGCACCGGCCAGTTCGCCCGTGTCATCATCATTTTCGAGCCGAACGAGCCCGGCGCCGGCAATGCCTTCGAGTCGAAGATCGTCGGCGGCTCGGTGCCGAAGGAATATATCCCCGGCGTCGAGAAGGGCATCAACAGCGTGATGGGATCCGGCATTCTCGCGGGCTTCCCCGTCGTCGATGTCAAGGCGACTCTGATCGACGGCGGCTTCCACGACGTCGACTCGTCGGTGCTGGCCTTCGAAATCGCCTCGCGCGCGGCGTTCCGCGACGCGCTGCAGAAGGGCGGCTCGGTGCTGCTCGAGCCGATCATGAAGGTCGAAGTGGTGACGCCCGAGGAATATACGGGCTCGGTCATCGGCGACATCAACTCGCGGCGCGGGCAGATCCAGGGTCAGGACATGCGCGGCAATGCGGTCGTCGTCGATGCGATGGTGCCACTCGCCAATATGTTCGGCTACGTCAATCAGCTGCGTTCCTTCACCCAGGGACGCGCGAACTACACGATGCAATTCGATCACTACGACCAGGTCCCCGAGGCGGAGTCGAAGAAGGTTCAGGCCAAATACGCCTGATCGTCTCAACGTCGCGGAATCAGTCTTCTCTAAGGAGTGTGGCCATGGCCAAGGAAAAATTCTCACGCACGAAGCCGCATTGCAACATCGGCACGATCGGTCACGTGGACCATGGCAAGACGTCGCTGACGGCGGCGATCACCAAGGTCCTGGCCGAGACGGGCGGCGCGACCTTCACGGCCTATGACCAGATCGACAAGGCCCCGGAAGAGCGCGCCCGCGGCATCACCATCTCGACGGCCCACGTCGAGTATGAGACCGCCAATCGCCACTACGCCCACGTCGACTGCCCCGGCCACGCCGATTATGTGAAGAACATGATCACCGGCGCCGCGCAGATGGACGGCGCCATCCTCGTCGTCTCCGCCGCCGACGGCCCGATGCCGCAG
>NZ_WOVC01000071.1:0-6987 GCF_011378635.1 Methylosinus sp. RM1 | reverse complement strand
TTCTCGTTCATCTTCGGATCCTTCCAGAGACATGGCTGTCCCTCCGAAGAATCTCACATCCGAAAATCCTTCCGAACCCAAAGAATCAATGGGGTCGCGACGGCGCTTACCCCCTTTCGCCTGGACACGGGAATCTCTCCTATCGGCGCAGCCGGACGTCCGCCGTTCGTATGGCGCCGGTCCGCAATGGGTCAAACTTTCAGGTTCACAGAGTCGTGCCGCTGCGGACCTTGTACCTTTTCGGAACCGCTGACTCGTCGAAGGTTCAATTTTCGGAAGCGCGAAGTCGGGCGTCGCTGACAACCAGCATCTGGCGATCGATTTGGCCTTTAGCGTCGGCGGCGAGCACGCATTCCATCAGTGGGTAGTATTGGCGACCGTCATACGAAACCAGCAGCAAGTCGACGCCGGCGTTGAGCGAAGCGACGACGCCGGAGCAGATATCGTGGCGGTAGACGGCGCCCATGTCGAGATCATCGGTCACGACGAGGCCTTCGAAGCCCCATTCGCCTCGAAGCAGGCCGGAGATCGCCGCCTTCGACTGGGACGCCGGATGAAGCGGATCGACCGCATCTATGATCGCGTGGCTCGCCATGACGAGCGTGGGCGATTTTCGCACGATTTCGCGGAACGGCGCCCAATCTGATAGAGCCAAATCGTCCTCACGCGTGGCGAGGCGGGCCCGCACTGCGTGCGTATCCTCCGCGATGCGGCCGAGGCCGGGGAAATGCTTCAGTGTCGCGCTCACCCCTTTCGCGTGGAGCCCCAATGCGAAGGCGGTCGCGGTCTCCGTGACGACGGCGGGATCGGAGTCGATGGCGCGGCTTGCGATCCGGCTACCGTTGTCGGATGCATCCGACCGTCTCTCGAAGCGCAGATCGACCACTGGTGCAAAATCGACTGTGACGCCGAGACCCGCCAGTTCGGCGCCGAGCGCTTCGCCAGCCTCGCGCGCCTTTGCGCGTCGGACGTCCGGCGGCAACCCTGCGAGATCGAACAGAGGAGAATGTGCGGGAAGCGGGGGCGACAGATGCGAGACGATCCCGCCTTCTTGATCGGCGGCGACGATCAGTGGCGGTAGTCCGGCGTCGCGCCGCAGTCTTTGGAGCTGGGCGATCTCATCGCGCAATCGGTCGAGGCTCCGGCCGGCCGCATTGCGATGGGTGACGAAAATCCCACCGATCAGACCGCGCGCGGCGAGAGGCGCGACCTCGCCGACGCTCTCATAGCCGACGATGAAATGCGCTGGCCGAGCTCCAGTGGCGTGCTCATCACGCGATGTTCACCAGCCGCGCCGAGAGCCAATAGCCGGCGAGCGTGAGCGGAGCGCAGCACCAAAGCGCGACGAGCAGGCCGCCTTGGCGCCAAACTTTCCCGCCGCGCCGCATCGCGAAAGCAGACGTCAAGACGCCTGCGATCGACGCGCCGAGGATCGCCGCCCATGCCCAGTTGCGATATGGCAAGAACAATGGATCTTCGAGGCTGACGGCGATTGCAATCGCGCCGGCGCCGGCCGCCCATAGGAGGGCGAATATCGCGCGCGAAAACGTCGGCCGCGCGCCATGTCCCCCGCAAGGATCGCAAGCCGCCGCCGCAGCGACGCCGATGGCGTAGGCGAGAATGTTCCATAATGAGAATATGCGGCCGAGGATCAACGCGCCCGGCAGCGTCAGGCGAAAAGCGTCCAGCCAGGGCGCGTGATAGAGCCGGAAGGCCTCCACCGCGATCGCGATCGACATGGCGGCCGCTGCGACCCGCCATCGCGGCCAGTTGCCGCAGCCAACAGCGACGAGGAAATAGACCATCGTTGCCCACAGGACGGAGCCGCCGTATTTCACCACGAACGCCGGCAGGCCGAGCCCAGGTCCGAAGGCGCGCAGGGATAGTCCGGCGAGAATGATCGCCGCGCAGATGGCCGAGCGCATTTTCATGACTGCGGCCGATCCCGTTCCGCGAGCGGGATCGTCAAAACAAATTCTGCGCCGGGCGGCGCTCCCTCGCCATCCTCGGCCAGAGCAATGCTTCCGCCATGCGCTTGGAGCATGGCGCGCACGATTGCGAGACCCATGCCGGTGCCGCCGCTGTCGCGCCGTGTCGTGAAGAAACTGTCGAAGACCTTGTCGCGATTAGCGCGCGATACGCCCGAACCATTGTCCCGAACCGCGATACGCAGGTCCTCGCCTTGCGCTGAGGCCGCGATCGTCAATTGCGTGGCGCCATGGCGCGCGGCATTGTCGGCGAGATGCGAAAGGATGATGCGCGCGCTTTCCGCCGATATCCGAATCGGACGGTCGATGTCGCCATGCGCTTCTATGCCCAGACTTTCAAAGGTCGATCGCAAATCGGTCACGGCGTCGGCCATTGTCGTCGTTCCCAAGGTTGGCGTGGCTTCCGCGCGCGCGAGCTCGCGCAGCCTTTGCACCACGGCCGTCAATCGGCCCGTATCCGAAAGGATATTATCGAGAAAGCGGCGCCGATCGTCGATGTTCATGCCAGGGGCGGATGGATCGAGATCGTCGCGCAACAGCTCTGCCGCGCCCTGAATCGATGTCAGCGGCGATTTCAGCTCGTGCGAGACATGGGCGGCGAAGGTCGCGATGAAGTCCGAACGATTTTGGAGATTCGTGGCCATATCGAGAAAGCTCTGCGACAATTGCGCAATTTCCATCGCTCCGTGATGGGCGAGCGGCCGCAGCGCGCTACGATCGCCGCGACCGATGGCTGCTGTCCGGCGCATGAGCTCGCGCATCGGCCGCGTGATCGTGCGCTGGAACACGAAGCCGATCAGCAGAGCGAGACTCACAATGGTCAGGGCGGCGAGCGCCACCTTGCCGCGCTCGTCATAAAAGCTCTTGAAAATGTTGCTCGGCGTGCGAGAGGAATAGACGACGCCGGCGACGCGGCCGCGCAGGATGATCGGCATGGCGGTGAAGACGCGCACCGCCGTCCCGCGGCTCCAGGAATAGAGCGGTGGCGGCTCGTGCTTCGAAATCCGCGAACGCATGACACTATGATACTGCCCCTGAAGCGCCTCGGCGACCTCCTCGACATGCGCGAGCGACAGGCCGATCTCCTCGCGTCCGGCGATCACGACGCCTTTGGGATCGAGCAGACGAAAGCCGGCGAGCGTGACCTGTTGGATTTCGACGAGGTCGGGCCCGAGGCGCGCGCCGAGCGCGACGAATTCGGCGTCGGCCGGCGCTGCGGCGGGTTGTGCGTCTGGCCTTTGTCCCAGCATGTCGTCAGCGGTCAGATCGAGCGTCGGCATGATCGGCGTATAGGGCTCCGCAGGATCAATCCTCGGCGCAGAGACCTCCGTTCCCAGAGGAATATTCGCCGGCGCGCGCGTTTCGAGTTCGCGGCGCATGACGGCGGCGATGGCCGCGCTCTGCCCGATCAGCTCGGATTCCGTCTGGTGTATGAGCTGGTTCTCGTAGATGCGGAAGAAGAACAGGCCGGCGAGTGGCAGCGCCAGCGCGGTCGCCATGACGAGCGATACGATCAAGCCGACGCTCGGCCGCCATTTGCGCGGCACTTCTATATAGGGCGGTCGGTCGATCAAGCCTTCGCCTCACAACGACCGATCCGGAAGCCGACGCCATGCACCGTCTCGATCGCATTGTCGCAGGCGAGAGCGCTGAATTTCGCGCGAATGTTGCGGATATGGCTGTCGATCGTGCGATCGGCGACATGGATCGCGCCGCCATAGGCTGCATCCAAAATCTGGTCGCGCGTGAACACCGTGCCGGGGCGGGCGAGCAGGGTCTTCAAGATTGCGAATTCGATCGCCGTCAACGCGACCGGCTGCGCGCCGAAGGTCGCGGCACGGGCGTTCGGATCGAGGGTGAGATCGCCACGCGACAGCCACGCGGCTTCCGGCGCAGGGCGAGCCTGCGCGCGTTTTAGAATAGCGTTGACGCGCGCCACCAGCTCGCGCGGGCTGAAGGGCTTGGTGACGTAATCATCGCCGCCGATCTCGAGGCCGATCACCCGGTCGATCTCCTCGTCGCGCGCGGACAGGAACAGAATCGGCGCATCCGAGGTCTTGCGGATTCGCCGGCAAACCTCGAGGCCGTCCATCTCGGGCATGCCGATGTCGAGCACGACGAGATCGGGCGCCGCCTCGGAGAAGCGACGCAGAGCCTCGGCGCCGTCACAGGCGGAGACCGTCTTCATGCCGGCCTTTTCCAGCGCGAAGCAGATGATGTCGCGAATGTGGGAATCGTCGTCGGCGACGAGAATGCGGTGGGCCACGGTAGCGTGCCTATCGATTGCCAGAGGCGTCGGAGCTCGTCGGCGCCGCGCCTTGCGGATTTGTATCGAAATATCGTTTCAGGCGCCATCCTCGGAAGGTCCAGCTGCGCCAGTCGATATCGGCGATGGCGGCGCGGGCGGAGGCGCGGGCGAATTTCTCCTCTCTCGGCGGGCGGCGCCCTGTCCGCTCGGCGTAGAGCCGGACATATCGATCATAGGCGGGGATCGCCTGCGGCCCGAGCGAAACAAGATAGTCGATGTCGAGCGCCGGGCCGGCGCCGCTCGTCTCGGCGCAATGCGTCACATTGTAGGTCGCGACGAGATGAGGGAAATTCAGGAAGCAGCAGAGGTAGAGCGTCGCGACCGCGGCGAGCGCATTGGCGTCGAGCAACCATTTGTTCGATTTTCGCGCGGCGATCTGAATGGTGATCAGCATGAGGCCGACAGCGACCAGGCCCATCCAGATCATCGCCGCGAGCCGCAGTTCGCTGAAGGAATAGGCGTCGACATAGAGCGCGGTCCGAAACATCGACGACAGGACGAGCATGACGTTCTGCGCGACAAAGATCAGCACCAAGGGCTTTATGTAACGCGATCTTTCGGCAGGGCCGCCCGGACGCATCGCTACGAGGGCGAAGCCGGCGGCGAGCACTGCTGTCGCCAGCAGCGGATAGGCGCCGCGATGCGCATAGGCCGCATAGGTGAGGCCATGCGGCAACGCCAAGCCGCCCCAGAGATAGGCTGTGTCCAGGGACGTCTGCACGGCGAACAAAGCATTGAACAAGAACAGCGATCGTAGCACCGCATCCGCGCCGAGCAGCGCGCCGTCGTCCTTTTGGCTCGCCGATGCGGGCGCCTTTCGCTGCGCCGGCTCAAGTGGGCGGCGCAGATGAATGAACGGCCATATGAGGCACGCGATCATCAGCCAGAACAGGATTCGTATCGGCGAGACCAGCTCGAATCCGCGCCTCGGATCCAATAGGCCCACCCAGTCCTCGATCACGGGATTCGCCGTCGCAAAGAGCGACAGAAATACGAGAAAAAGCCCGATCGGCGCGATCCAGGCGACCAGCGTCCCCGCAGGCTGGACAGTCCTGGACCTGCTCCGCGATAGCCTCCGCGCACGAAGAATATCGCCGATCAGCCAGAACGGGCCGACGAACAGCAGATTGCAGGCGCGGCGGAGCTGCGAGGGCCAGACGCCGCTGTCGCCGAAAGTCATGACCTGGGCGAACATCAGCGTCGCTCCAATAACGAGTAGAAACGACAGCCAGGAGACGTTCTCCATGACGGCCAGCAGCGCGAGAATAAGCGCAGCGGCGGCGGCGATCCGTAATTGCCTGCTCGCGCGGATCGGATTGACGAGGATCGTCAGCAGGCCGACAGCGCCGAGAAACAGGGCCAGCGACAAGCCGACGCCGGCTCGATCGAAGAACAGCCAATCGGCGAGAGCCGCAGCAGAGGCGGCGAGAGCGAGCCTGCACGCCAGCCATTGAATGGGAGTGCGAGAGGACAGAGAAGTTTCAATCATCGCTGGCTTTCCTTTGGCGATGCGCGATCGGGAAGGGAATGACGTTGCAGCGCCGCCGTTGGCGGACGGGGAATGGCGAGATTTCCGCGGGCGGCTGGTTGGGATGGCGGGCGAGCCACCAGCCGTCGTTTACGAGCCGGCGCGGCAGGCGTCCTGCGAGTAAGGGAAAGGAGATGACGTCGGCCATGTGCGGACAATGCGCTGGGGCTTTGCAGCGCGATTGCCGGCCGATCTCAGATTTCGAGGATTATTTTGCAGTTTTCGTGCAGCCGACGGCTCGAACTATGAGGGAGGTCGAGGCTTTGAGCAGGCCCGTTGCGAGAGCTCGTCGCTTTCCGGGGTAGATCTCCGGTTTTTTCGGAATTGGTTTTCGGAATGGTTCGCCCACAAATGTGACCGGCTTTTACGCAGCCTCGCGGGCGCGCCATGCGCCGCTCATTGGCCGAGCCAGCTCACGAAAATCACAAAATTCGCCTCCGCCAGATGATGGGGATGATGCGTCGTCATAACGATGGTAAGCTCATCGTCGCGGGAACGAAAAATTCCGACGTTTGGAGGCCTCGGTATGTTCGCGTCGTCACAAAAATTGGTGCCGGGAAAATATCGAACGCTGCAAATGGGCGTAGGATTGGCTCGAAGAGCTCGAGAGTGGGAATATGAGGGTCGAAGGCCCCGGGGCAAACGTCGGGCCATCTAGCGGGTTTTTAGAGCATGCGCGGTTTTTGCCACATTCCATGACTACACGGCGAATTGCGGTGTAGTCGTGGTAATTCACGGATCCGCCAACCAAGCAGGCGCCCGCTCCTTGACCGACGGCCTCGCGTCCAAGCATCGTCTCCAGTTTGCGGGAAATCTCGAACAGATCCGGTCGTCGTTTGACCCACCGCCGCGCTAGAGAAGCAGTTACGGACGAAATGCGTGACTGCTCTACTGAGGCCGCTTTCCAAGCCGCGGTTGGGGACTTGGCTTGAAATCGGCCTTTAACGTCGGTGTGAGATCTAATCGCCATCATGCGCACAGGAAAAGCGAACTATCGGTTTGCTTTTGATTTGGCGTATTGCGGGTTGGCAGCAACCGCGTCCGATAAGCATCCTCAAGCATCCCCTCATTTTCTCACCCCACGGCGAGCACGGCGGCCGTGACCTTGTTTTCTGAGAGCGCAGCCTGGAAGCGCTCCATGAGCGCGGTCAAGTCTTTTTCCG
>NZ_WOVC01000070.1:0-7121 GCF_011378635.1 Methylosinus sp. RM1 | reverse complement strand
CCGACGAACCAGCCGGGTGGCTGAACTCCGCTAGAAGACGAAGAAGCGACTTCGTTCGCTGCTCGTTGGCAGCGCCGCCGTCGATGGCCGCTTTATAGGGCCACCCCCTCCGAACTGTCAACAGGTCCTTTCGATTTTTTTCACGAAACCGTCGTCAATTTTATATCATATTGAAAAAGCGAAGCTATTTTTCGGCATCCCGATGACGAATTGAAGTTGCGGCGTTTGGGCGGGGCGGTTCGGTCACCACGGCCGCTTCGAAATCCTCATTTTGCGCGAATTTTGGACGCACGAAGAGGCTCGCGGAGCCTGTGGTCGCAAATTGCCGAGGGGGAGAGGCGATGGTGCTGCAAGAGAGGATTGAACTCTCGACCTCTCCCTTACCAAGGGAGTGCTCTACCACTGAGCTACTGCAGCGTCGGGCGGCCTTGTGCCACAGTGATCGCGCCGACGCAAGACATTCGCCATGAGCTCGAGCGCGCCGTCGACGACGAATTTCAGCGAAACTGGGGGAATGGTGGGCGGCACAGGGATTGAACCTGTGACCCCTCCCGTGTGAAGGGAGTGCTCTCCCGCTGAGCTAGCCGCCCGAAAGCCTTAGTGGCCGACTATGTCTCTAAGAGACGACGGCGCATTCCGTCAAGTGCAGGGCGAGGCTTCTGTGCACGTCGAGGCTTCTAGAGCCCGAAGCGAAGCCACGGCCTGCCATAATTGGTCGAAATGGGAGATCACCCGGTCCGGGCCGAAACTCGAAACCGCAATATCCGTATAGCCGAAATCCACGGCCACCACCGGCACGCCGGCGTTCTTGGCCGTCGCTATGTCGGTTTGCGAATCGCCGATCATCACCGCGCGATCGGCCCTTCCGCCGGCCTTGTCGATCGTCAGCGTCAGCGCGCGGGGGTCGGGCTTGTGCACTGGAAATGTGTCGCGGCCGCAGATCGCGGCGAATCGCTCGGCGACGCCGAGGCGCTCGAGCAGCAGAAAGGCGAGCTCCTCGGATTTGTTGGTGCAGACCGCCAGCGTGAAGCCGGCCTCGGCGAAACGCGCCAGCGCCGCCTCGGCCCCGGGGAAAAGCCGGGTCTCGACGGCGATTCGCTCGCGATAATGGTCGATGAAGACCGGAAACAGCTCCTCCACCCGCTCCGGCGCGAGCGGCGCCCCGGTGGCGGCGAAGCCGCGCTCGATCATCGCCCGCGCCCCCGCGCCGGCCAGCGCGCGCACGGCCGAGAGCGGCACGGGCGCGCGGCCGTCGCGCTCCAGCAGGACCCCCAATGTGGCGATGAGGTCGCCGGCCGTGTCGGCGAGCGTGCCGTCGAGATCGAAGACCAAAATCGGCGCGCCGACCATCCCCCTGCCCTTCTCCGCGAGGCCGCGCCGGACGCCGTCTCGCGATTGCCGCATCGGCGTGTAGACTGCGCCCGGTGATTCGTCGAAGGGAGTGTAACCTTGCGCGCAGCCATTCGTCTCCTCTCTCGCGGGGCCGCCCTGGCGGCGCCGATCTTCTTCACGTCGATCGGCGCGGCGCTCGCCGGCAATTACGAATTTCTCGCCGCCCCGCAGACAGATCTCAACCGGGTGTTTCGGCTCGACCGCGCCAGCGGCGAGGTCGGGGCCTGCCAATATGGGCTGAAGGAAGGCGCCGCCATCGGCGTCACGCTCTGCTATCCGCCGGGCGAGGGCGCCAAGGCCGGACAATTCAGCGAATACGCCCTCATAGCCTCGCGTCATACGGGTGAGGGCGGCGTGTTTCGCGTCGATCTGCGCTCTGGGCAGATGTCGATCTGCTTCGTGCTGAACGAGAGCTCGGTGGTCTGCACGCCGCCGGCGAAATAGCTCAGAGGCCGGAATCCGTCTCCGGCCAGAACAAAAGCTCGGCGGCCGCGATAAAGGCGACGAGCCCGCCCAGCGCGCCGAGAGCCACGGCGGCGGGGACATTGTGCTCGAAGCGCAGCAGCCATGGCGCGAAAGCCGTAAGCGCGCCGAGCACGACATTCACCTCGCGGAAGAGCCGCGTGTAGCTGGTGAGCGCGATCGCCGCCGCGACGACGATGAAGCTGCCGGCGATCCAGCTCGCCGCGGCCGCCGTGACGTCGTGATGATAGCCGAAAAGCCAAGGCGCGATGCAGACGATCCCGCCGAGGACCAGGCAGGCTATGTCATAAGGGCGGCCTCGAAATTGGCCTCGGCCGTTCCCCCTCTGCTCGATGACGCCGCGATCGCTCATGCGTCCCTCCCTTGCCGCGAACCTTGCGAATCGGGAGAGATAAGGCGGCGGCGGCGCATGGCCAGAGGCATGGCGGGTCAGAGCGTGCGATAGCGCCTGTGGCCCCGGCGCCTTTGCAAAAGTGTCGAGCAACAGTCGCCCTCGACAAGCGCATCAATAGCGCGGCCAGCGCCGCTCCCGCCTCAGGAGCGCCGCCCCCGCGTCAGGTATTGAATCGAAAATGCAGCACGTCGCCGTCGGCGACGACATAGTCCTTGCCCTCGAGCCGGAACTTGCCCGCCTCCCGCGCGCCCGCCTCGCCGCGCAGCGCGACATAATCCTCATAGGCGATCGTCTCGGCGCGAATAAAACCCTTCTCGAAATCCGTATGGATGACGGCCGCCGCCTGCGGCGCGCGCGTGCCCTGCTCGATCGTCCAGGCGCGCGCCTCCTTGGGTCCCACGGTGAAGTAGGTGACGAGGCGCAGCAGCGCATAGCCGGCGCGGATGACGCGGTTGAGGCCCGGCTCCTCGAGCCCCACCGCCTCGAGATAGTCCTTCTGCTCCTCGGCCGGCAGCACGGCGATCTCGCTCTCGATCTTGGCCGAGACGACGACGCTCGCCGCGCCCTCCTCGCGCGCCCGCGCGGCGACCTTCTGCGAGAAGGAATTGCCCTCCGCGGCGGCGCCCTCCTCGACATTGCAGACATAGAGGACGGGCTTGGACGACAGCAGGCCGAGACCGGCGAGCGCGCCGCGCTCCTCCGGCGCGATCGTGACGAGGCGGGCGGGGCGGCCGTCGCGCACCAGATCGAGGCAGCGGCGCATCAGATCGAGCAGCTCCTTGGCGTCCTTGTCGCCGCCCTTGGCCTTCTTCTCGAGCGGAACCACGCGCTTCTCCAGGCTCTCGAGATCGGCGAGCATCAGCTCGGTCTCGATCGTCTCGATGTCGCGGATCGGATCGACGTCGCCCTCGACATGGGTGATGTCGCCATCCTCGAAGCAGCGCACCACATGGGCGATGGCGTCGCATTCGCGGATATTGGCCAAGAACTGATTGCCGAGCCCCTCGCCCTTGGAGGCGCCGCGCACGAGGCCGGCGATGTCCACGAAGGTGAGGCGCGTCGGGATGATCTGCTTGGAGCCGGCGATCTCGCAGAGCTTTTCGAGGCGCGGATCGGGCACGGCGACGTCGCCGACATTGGGCTCGATCGTGCAGAAGGGGTAATTGGCCGCCTGCGCGGCCGCCGTCTGCGTCAGCGCGTTGAAGAGGGTCGACTTGCCGACATTCGGCAGGCCGACGATTCCACATTTGAAGCCCATGGCGTCCCGTTTCCTCGAGCGATCTCGCTGCGGCGCGGTATGGGCGGGACGGGGAGAAAAGGCAAGGGGCGGGCGAAGAGGGCGGGCGAAGAGGGGGCGCGCATCGGCGGGCGGCGCCGCAAATAGAACACAGCACGCGCTCATGTTCGCGCTCGGATTTATTCGAGCGCTTTTTTGAAAATGAGGGGGCTATGCAAACCCGTCGACAGATCATTCGCGGCGCCGGAACGCTGGCGGCGGCGTCGCTGAGCTCCGCTCTCGGGCGAGCGCAGCCTGCGGACGCGCCCGCGGCTGTCTGCGCGCGGGTCGTCGAGCTCGCTAGGGCGAATTTCATTTTTCCCGCGCGAGTCGAGGAGGCGCTGGCGACGCATAGGCACGCTCTCGAGGCGGCGGCGACGCCGGCCGAGGCGACGAGGGCCATCGACGATTTCCTCGCGGCACTCGGCCTCTCGCACACGGCGCGCTATGCGCCATCGAGCCTCGATTACTACGAAAATCTCGACATCTACCGTCCGCGAGGTCCGCGCACGCTCGCCGCGGCCTTTCCGCCGGACGGCGCGGTTGCTTATGCCGGCGTCGGCATCGCGACCGAGACTTTCGGCTCCGCGAGCTTCGTGACCGCCGTCTATGCCGACACGCCCGCCGAGGCGGCGGGTTTTCTCGCCGGCGACGAGATCGTCGGCCTCGACGGGAAGCCGTTTCGCCCGAACGACCCGATGAGCGGCCCGCTCGGAGCCGAGAGGATCGTCTCCGTCCGCAGGCGAAAGGATGCGCCGCTCGTCGAGATTTCCGTCAAGGTCGCGTCGCTGCGGCCGTCGGACGTTCTTCTCGCGAGCGTGCGCAAGAGCGCGCGAGTCGTCGAGAGTGAAGGCAGGCGCTTCGCCTATCTTCGCATGTGGGCCTATCATTCCGAGGCGATCCGAAATCAGGTGGACAGATCGCTCTCGCAAGAGCCTCTGGCCTCGGCCGACGGCCTCATCCTCGATCTGCGCTGCCGCTGGGGCGGCGCGCGCCCCGACGCCGTCAACACATTCCTCGGCAAGGCCCCCGAATTCGTCACCACCTCGCGCGACGGACGACGGCGGTCGAGCCGCTTGGGACGTTGTGGCAGGCCGATGGTCGCGATCGTGAACCATCGCACGCGCAGCGGAACCGAGGTCTTGGCTCACTCGCTGGCCGCCAACGGCGTGCCGCTCGTCGGAAGCCGCACCGCCGGCGCCGTGGCGGGTGGCCAAGCTTTTCTGCTCGACGACGACAGTCTGCTGCTGCTCGCAGTGCAGACAGTCGAGGTCGATGGCGCCACGCTGGAGGGAGTCGGCGTCGAGCCGACGCTAGCGTCTCCTTACGACCTCCCCTATTCGGCCGGAGCGGACCGTCAATTGGAGGCCGCCGCCGCTCTGCTCCGACGCATGACGGGTCGAACCTCCGCTCAATAATTCAGCGTCGTTCCGGCAATGTGGAAGACGAGAAAGACATAGCCGATGACGAGCCCGCTCGCCGCCAGCGCGCTCTGATGGAGGCGCGTCCATCTCCCGCCGACGCGCCTGCGCCAGAAGTCGACGGCGACGAAGAGCGCGACCCCGCCCCCCGGCGCGCCGAGCCAGGCCAGCGCATAGATCGCGATCAGCGCCGGATCTAACGCATCGTTCAAGAGGCTGGCGTCGTTGCGCGCGGCGAGCGTCGCTAGGGCCGCGATCACGAGGAGATCGGCGAGAACCGCGAGCCTGACGATGACGAGCCATCGGCGATCCGCGGGCGGCAGGTCGGACGCTCGCTTGCGCCAGCGCCGCCAGAGCGCGGCGACGGGCCATGCGAGCAGCGAGAACAGCGCAAAGGCGACGCTGGCCGCGAAGGCGGGGACGAGCCAGCGGGCGTCGATCGCCCAGGGCGCGCGCATGAGCCGCTGCCCGCCGCCGTCGAGATAGGGCTCGGCGCCGAGAACGGCGGAAAAGCGCCAGCCGCCCGGCCCCTCATAGACATCGGCGCCGACAGGCTTCATCGCGCGGCCGGCGCCGAAGGGCCAGAGAGCCGGCAGAAACCTCAGCCCGCCATCGGGCTCGACCCGAATGAGCTGCTGCGACGCCAAGGCCATGACGCTCATGAAATTGGTCTCCGCCCGCCGACTTCCCCGATAGACGCCCGCCAGCCGGGGATCAGCGGGCGCCGCGGCCGCGGGCGCCTCCTCCGGCGCGAGACGCTTCGCCAAGGCTTGCGCGACATCCGGCGGCGATTGCTGATCGCTGAAGCCGTCGCGCGAGACGAAGACGCCGACGCCGCTCTCGCGAAACAGCTCCAGATCGCTGAAGAATGCCTGCGTGCCGCCGCCATGGCCGACGGCTTCGGCTCCGCCGAGCCGGCGCATGATGAAGACGAGCCCGAGCTCGCCGCCCGGCGCATCCCGCGTCAGCATCTGCTCCAGCCGCGCGGAGGGGAGAATCCGCGCGCCGTCGAGCTCGCCGCCATTCAGAATCGCGCGCATGAAACGGCCCATATCCTCGCCCGTCGCGGCGAGGGCGCCGGCCGGGGCCGCGGCTATGGTCTCGAAATAATCGAGCGGCGGCCAGCCGAGGCCGCGATAGCCCTTCGCCATCAGCGGCGCGAGCGATTCTGGCAGAGGCTGACGGAAGGTGGCGCGCTCCATGCGCAGCGGCGTGAGAATGTGACGCTCGACATAAGTGGGAAAGCTCTCTCCGGAGACGCGCTCGACGACATAGCCGGCGAGCGCCATGCCGTAATTCGAATAGGCGGTCACATCGCCATTGGGGAAGATGCGCGGCGGAAGCGATTTCGCGACCCAGGCGGCGAGCGGCATGGGCTCGCTCGCGCGGGAGAAGAGATCCTTGAAATGTTCCTCGAAACCGGCGCGATGCGTCAGCAGAAGGCGCAAGGTCACGGGGCGGCCGCCGGGCGGCGTCGGGATCGCGAAGCCGACATAGTCGGAGACGTCGCGGTCGAGATCGAGCCTGCCTTCGTCGACGAGCTGCATCGCCGCAATTCCGGTGAAGAGCTTGGAGATCGACCCCGGTCGAACGAGCGTTCGACCGGCTGTGAAGGGACGGTTCGTGTCCTTGTCGGCGAGGCCATAGCCCTTGGCGAAGATCGTGCGGTCGCGATCGACCACCACGACCACGGCGCCGGCGCCGCCATGGTCGATCCATTCCGTCATGATCGGATCGACGAGCTCCGCGACATCGCTCGCTTCGAGGGCGGGCGCGGCGGAAGCGCCGCGGCAGACCGCGAGAACAATCCCGATGGCCGCGAGAAAAAGACGGAAAAAACGCCGCATCTTTCGAAAATCCTTTCGCGGAATATCGCCGCGGGGGCGCCCGGCGGGTTGACCGCGGGCCTCGCAAGGCGGAAAAGCTCCGATAAAGCAATGCATCGGCGACTTTCGGGCGCGATTCTGGCGCGGAACGACATGCGACACAAGTTACGGATTCGACAGCTTCGTCTCGCTTTCACGACTTTGGCGGCCGCCGCCTCGCTCGCCGCGCCTATCCTTCCCGCGCTGGCGCAGACGGCCGCGGAGCCGACCGCCGCCGCGGCGCCCGCCCCGGCGCCGGCCGCGACGTCGCAACCCGCCGCGCCCGCGCC
>NZ_WOVC01000010.1:0-136691 GCF_011378635.1 Methylosinus sp. RM1 | reverse complement strand
GCGATGATCCGATCGTCAAGCTGTCCGCCGTGACCGCCTGACCATTCCGGCCATAGCCGGAAATCCCGGTGTCGGCCTCGATCCAGCTACACCACGCTCTGGGACACGATCCTACGAGACAGTTATAAACTGGCTGGCTTTCGGGAATGCCGAGGCGAAATAACTGGGCGACACAGGCGGGATGTCCAATCTTTTCGACCGCAAAGCCAGGAACCGATAATCGGTCTCTAGCTAGCACCTCCCGGCTCATTCCCGGCGCGCAGTGTTTTGCTCAGTGCAGAATTCAAGATTTTTGCAAGTCGGCGCGCCGCCTCCAGTTTCAATAGATTGGGGCATGCAAAAGATACGATCGAAAGTCGACGGCTTCGCGTCCGAAGCCGGCCCCACCGCCGCCCCTTGACACACGCTGAAAATATTCCTATATCTGCCCTCGCTCCCGCCGACGCAAGGGCGCGTTTCTCGGGTCAGGGAACGCGGGCGGGGGCCGGCTCCATCCGGGACGGCGACCCCCGTCCCTGGACAGGCGGCGCGTCGCCGGACCGGTGTTTCTCTCCCGTCCACAGGGAAGAGCGAGAGCCGTTCCGTGAGCCCAAGCCTTCGGAAGCGATCGGATCTTGAATGCGAAAGCCCAGGATTCGCGGGTCCGAATGCGCCTCGGGACGTCGACGAGAAGGCAAAGCCGCGTTTCGGGACGCTCCGGAACCGACGAACATCTCTTCGCGCTGCGGCCGAAAGGGGCCGGAGCGTCCCGAACCGCCCTTCCTCCCCCGCCGCCGCGAGGCGCCGGGCGCTTCGGCGTGGGAGGATGATAATCCTATTTCGTCGCCGTCGCGCATGGGATAAACGGGAAGGGCGTTTCCACCTCCCCCTCGAGGGGGGAGGTCGAGCGCCGAAGGCGATCGGGAGGGGGTGCCTCCCCGAGTCTTTGCCGTTGCACCCCACCCCGTCCGGCTTCGCCGGCCGACCCTCCCCCTGAAGGGGAGGGTGGAGCGGGGTTGGACCGAGATTTGTTGCTGGAAGAGGCGTTTCCATCTCCCCCTCGAGGGGGGAGGTCGAGCGCCGAAGGCGATCGGGAGGGGGTGAACCCCCGAGTCTGGGGCGTTGCACCCCACCCCGTCCGGCTTCGCCGGCCGACCCTCCCCCTGAAGGGGAGGGTGGGGCGCCGGTCCTCGATCGGCCGCCACGCGCCGCGTTGACTTCCCGGCCCCCAGCGCCTAAAAACGCGCCAATCTCGTCAGAGATGACCTATGACCCGCCCATTCGCCCCAGAGGCGTAGGGCCAACGTCCGGCAGCGCTGAGCGCCCCCGGGCGCGCTTTGCTTTGGACGGGCGCGTGGCGAATAGGCAGTAGCGAAGAGATCGAGCTTCGGCTCTACTCGCTACTCCCTATTCGCTACTCGCTCCCTGGGAGAACCGCATGTTCGAGGGCCTTTCCGACAAGCTCTCCGGCATATTCGACAAGCTCACGCGGCGCGGCGCCCTTTCGGAGGCCGATGTCGCCGAGGCTCTGCGCGAGGTGCGCCGCGCTCTGCTCGAGGCGGATGTCGCGCTCGATGTCGTGCGCACATTCACCGACAGCGTGCAGGCCAAGGCCGTCGGCGCCAATGTGGTGAAGTCGGTCTCGCCCGGCCAGATGGTCGTCAAGATCGTCAATGACGTGCTGGTGGAGACTCTGGGCTCGACCGCGCAGCCGATCGATCTCGACGCCGCGCCGCCCGTCGCCATCATGCTGGTCGGTCTGCAGGGCGCCGGCAAGACGACGACCGCCGCCAAAATCGCCAAGCGCCTGAAAGAGCGCCACGGCAAGCGCGTGCTGATGGCCTCGCTGGACGTCAAGCGCCCGGCCGCCCAGGAGCAGCTCGCGATTCTCGGCCGGCAGGTGGAGGTCGACACTCTGTCGATCGTGCCGGGCCAGGACCCGGTGAAGATCGCCAAGCGCGCCGAGGAGACGGCGCGGCGCGAAGGCTATGATGTGGTGCTGCTCGACACGGCGGGCCGCACGCACATAGACGAGCCGCTGATGGAGGAGATGGCGCAGATCAAGGCCGTCTCCAAGCCGCATGAGATATTGCTCGTCGTCGATGCGCTGACCGGTCAGGACGCGGTCAATCTCGCCAAGAATTTCGACGATCGCGTCGGCCTCACCGGCATTGTGCTGACGCGCGTCGATGGCGATGGCCGCGGCGGCGCGGCGCTCTCCATGCGCGCCGTCACCGGCAAGCCGATCAAGCTGATCGCCACCGGCGAGAAGATGGATGCGCTCGACGAATTCTCGCCGCAGCGCATCGCCAATCGCATTCTCGGCATGGGCGATATCGTCGCGCTGGTGGAGAAAGCCGCCGCCGCCGTCGATCAGGAGCAAGCGCAGCGCGCCGCCGAGCGCATGGCGAAAGGCAAGTTCGATCTGCAGGATTTGGCCGATCAGCTCGCCATGATGGAGAAGGTCGGCGGCTTCGGCGGCATAATGGGGCTGCTCCCCGGCGTCGCCAAGATGAAGGAGCAGATCGCCTCCGCCAACATCGACGACAAGATGTTCAAGCGCCAGCGCGCGATCATTCTGTCGATGACGCCCAAGGAGCGGCGCAATCCCGACATTCTCAAAGCCTCGCGCAAGCGCCGCATATCGGCGGGCTCCGGCGCGAAGGTGGAGGACATCAACAAGCTGCTGAAGCAGCACCGCCAGATGGCCGACATGATGAAAGCCATGGGCGGCGGCAAGGGCGGCGGCATGATGGCCAAGGCCGCGCAGATGATGGGCATGGGCGGGATGCAGGCGCCTTCGCCCGAGCAGCTCGCGCAATTGCAGAAGAAAATGGGCGGCGCCCTGTCGCCCGGCGCCGGACCCAGCATTCCCGCTGCGCCGCCGGCTTCCGCATTCTCCGCCAAGCCGACGCTTCCGGGCCTCGGCGGCGGCGGAGGTTTCCTGAGCGGGCTCAATCCGTTCGGGAAGAAGAAATGAAGGGGCGAATAGCGAATAGGGAGTAGCGAATAGCTCGCCTTCCTCAATTCGCTACTCGCTACTCGCTATTCGCTCTCACAAAGGAAGAACCAAATGTCCCTGAAGATCAGACTTTCCCGCGGCGGCGCCAAGAAGCGTCCCTTCTATCGCGTCGTCGTCGCCGATTCGCGCTCGCCCCGCGACGGCCGCTTCATCGAGCGTCTCGGCACGTTCGATCCGTTGAAGCCGAAGGACGCCGCCGATCGTCTGGTGCTCGACGCCGAGAAGGCGAAGGAGTGGATCGCCAAGGGCGCGCAGGCGACCGATCGCGTCGCCCGTCTGCTCGAGAGCGTCGGCGTCGGCAAGCGCGAGACGCGCAGCAATCCGCAGAAGGCCCAGCCGAAGAAGAAGGCGCAGGAGCGCGCCGCCGCTGCGGCCGCCGCAGCCGAGGCCGCCTCGGCCTGATGACGCCGTCCTCGCGAGCGAAGCGAAGCGACCTGGGGCCGCGCGGCGGCCTCTGGAGCGCTTCGCTCGCGCGGCGAGCCTTCAGGCTCGCTATTCCATGAAGAACGCCGTTCTCCTCGGCCGGCTCGGCGCCGCGCATGGCGTGCGCGGCGAAATCCGCCTGCAGAGCTTCACCGCCGATCCTTCGGCGATCTCCACTTACGGTCCCTTGTTCGACGCCGGCGGCGCGCGCCGTTTCGTCATCGCCTCGCTGCGGCCGGTCGGCAAAGACATGTTCGTCGCGCGTCTCGAGGGCGTGCGCGACCGCGAGGCTGCGACGGCGCTGACCGGCGTCGAGCTCTATCTTCCGCGCGCGGCGCTGCCGGAGCCGGAGGAAGACGAATTCTATCTCGCCGATCTCGAAGGTCTGCGCGCGGAAACGCCCGCCGGCGAGACGCTCGGCGTGGTGATCGCCGTGCGCAATTTCGGCGCGGGCGATCTGTTGGAAGTGCGCCCGCCCGCCGGCGGCGAGACGCTGCTCTTCCCCTTCACCAAAGCCGTGGTCCCTATCGTCGATGTGGCCGGCGGCCGCGTGGTGGTGGAGCCGCCGCTCCAGATCGAGGGCGACGCGCCTTCAGGGGAAGACGTCTAGCGCCGATTTCGAAAGCGCGACGCGACAATCGACTGTGACCTCGTCGCCGACGCCGACGCGTTCCTTGGCGCGCACATCGGCCTTGATCGCCAGCAGATAGGGGCCTTCCTTCGAGGGAACAAGGTCGTCGTCCAGACGGTGGAGCCGAGCGTCGCGGTGACCGGCACATAGCCATAGCCGGTCCGCTCGATGCGCTTTTCCTCTTTCAACACGCGCGAATCCGCCTCGCTCAGCGAGACGAAGAACCAGCCGCCTTTTCCGGGATATCTCCAGATTTTTCCTGTGACGGTGAGCTGCAAGAAATCCATTGTCGTTCAATCCTGCGCGGGCCTCATCGCGGAGGCTGCGCCACGAGCGGAAAATTTTCGGGGTGGCGAATGGAGTCGACCAACTTTAGCGCCGGAGAACCGCTGGCGAAAGCGCCTCGCCTTTCCCGCCCCGCGCGCCCATGCCATAACCCGCCCCATGTGGCGCGCGACGATCCTCACACTCTTCCCGGAAATGTTCCCCGGCCCGCTCGGCCTGTCGCTCGCGGGCGACGGGCTTTCGCGCGGGCTCTGGTCGCTCGAGGCGCGCAATATTCGCGAGCATGGCCTCGGCCGTCATCGCGCCGTCGATGACACGCCCGCCGGCGGCGGCCCCGGCATGGTGATGCGCGCCGATGTTCTCGCCGCGGCGATCGACGCCGCTGCGCCGGCAGGCGATACGCGGCCGCGTCTGCTGATGAGCCCGCGCGGCGCGCCGTTGACGCAGAGCCGCGTGCGCGCGCTGGTCGAAGGGGAGGGCGCGATCATCCTGTGCGGACGCTTCGAGGGCGTGGACGAGCGCATCATCGAGGCGCGCGCGCTGGAGGAAGTCTCGATCGGCGATTATGTGCTGTCGGGCGGCGAGATCGCGGCCATGGCGCTCGTCGACGCCTGCGTGCGGCTATTGCCGGGCATAATGGGCGAGTCGGCCTCGGGCGAGGAGGAAAGCTTCGAGAGCGGTCTGCTCGAATATCCGCAATACACGCGGCCACGCGATTTCGAGAGCCGCGCCATTCCCGACATTCTGCTCTGCGGCGATCACGCCAAGATCGCACGCTGGCGCCATGAGCGCGCGCTCGAGCTGACGCGCGCGAGGCGGCCGGATTTGCTGAACGATCGGGTGAGAGAGACGCGCGCCGGAAAAGGCGCTTCCACATCTCCCTCGAGGGGGGAGGTCGAGCGCTGAAAGCGCTCGGGTGGGGGTGCACCCCACCCCGTCCGGCTATCGCCGGCCGACCCTCCCCCTGAAGGGGAGGGTGAATAAGCCGTCTATAGGCTCGTCCGGTCGCATTTCACTCAAGGGCTCAGGACATCACCACATTCACCGCGCTCTCGGGCAATTCCTTGCCGAAGCAGCGCTGGTAGAACTCGGCGACGAGCGGGCGCTCGAGCTCGTCGCATTTGTTCAGGAATGTGAGCCTAAAGGCGAAGCCGACATCGCCGAAAATCTCGGAATTCTCCGCCCAGGTGATGACCGTGCGCGGGCTCATCACCGTCGAGAGATCGCCGGACATGAAGGCGTTGCGGCTCAAATCGGCGACGCGCACCATTTTATTGATGGCGTCGCGGCCTTCCTTGGTCGCATTGAAGCTCTTCACCTTGGCGAGCACGATATTGGTCTCGGCGTCATGCGGCAGATAATTGAGCGTCGAGACGATGGACCAGCGGTCCATCTGGCCCTGATTGATCTGCTGCGTGCCGTGATAGAGGCCGGATGTGTCGCCGAGGCCGACCGTATTGGCGGTGGCGAAGAGGCGGAAGGCGGGATGCGGACGAATGACGCGGTTCTGATCGAGCAGCGTCAGCCGGCCGGAGACTTCCAGCACGCGCTGAATGACGAACATCACATCCGGGCGGCCGGCGTCATATTCGTCGAAGCAGAGCGCGATATTGTGCTGGAGCGCCCAGGGCAGAATGCCGTCGCGGAACTCCGTCACTTGCTTGCCGTCCTTCAGCACGATCGCGTCCTTGCCGACGAGATCGATGCGCGAGACATGGCTGTCGAGATTGACGCGCACGCAGGGCCAGTTGAGCCGCGCGGCCACCTGCTCGATATGCGTCGATTTGCCGGTGCCGTGATAGCCCGTGACCATCACGCGGCGGTTGCGGGCGAAACCGGCGAGAATGGCGAGCGTCGTCTCGCGGTCGAAGAGATAGTCGGGATCCTTGTCCGGGACATGCTCGGTCCGCTCGGAATAGGCGGGAACCTCGAGATCGGAGTCGATGCCGAACAGCTGGCGCACGGAAACTTTTAGGTCCGGCAGGGGCGCGGACCCGGCCGCTTTGTCGCTTGGGGTTGACATTGATCCTCCGTTTCGCCGACGCGCGCTCGCGACATTCGCGCCGGCAAGGCCTGGTCAAACGCTTGTTCAAACGAGCTTGGCGGCCCGCAACGTCTTATATGCGTGAATGATCTCCCGCAGTCTTTCCTCGCAGGAGCGATCTCCGCCATTGGCGTCGGGATGGTGACGTTTGACGAGCTCCTTATAGCGCGTCTTTATCGCCTCCGCACCGGCGGTCTCATCGAGACCGAGAGCATTCAGCGCCTTGATCGTCACCGCCGAAAAGCGCGGGCTCGCCTCGGCCTGCGGCCGGGCGCGATGCGCCCTCTGCCGGTAGAGGCCCATCGGATCGGCGAAATTGTCGGGTCGCAGCGGGTCCTCGCGGAAGGAGGCCTGGCCGCGCTTCACGCCCATGGACCAGGTGGGGCGATGGCCGGTGGTGGCGTCGTCCTTCAGATAGCGGGCGACGGCCTCGTCGCTCATTCCGTTGAAGTAATTGTAGGAATTATTATATTCCCGCACGTGCTCCAGGCAGAAGCAGAAATATTGCCCCTCGCGCAGCCGGCCCATGGGCGCGCGATATTCCCCCGCCGCCTCGCAGCCGGGGGCGTCGCAGCGAAAACGAGTCTCGCGGCGCTCCTGCCTCTGCTCGGGCTTGACGCGTATGCGATCGAAGAGGGGCGAATTCAAATCCATGGCGCTGCATTATGGTAGACTGGACGCAGGCTGCAAGCGGAACCCGTCGCCAATTTCACTCGGCGGGAATTTTGCTTGGGCCTCGGCGACGAGAAGGAGTCCATCATGGCCGAGCAAGGCAATATCGGCGCCGTCCAGGCCCGCATCCGTTCGAAGCTGACCGAAGGGCTCGCGCCCCTCGCCTTGAAGGTGATCGACGAGTCCGACAAGCACGCCGGGCATGGCGGCCATCATCAAGATGGCGAAAGCCATTTTCGGGTCGAGGTGGTGAGCGAGGCATTCGCCGGCAAGAAGCTCGTGGAGCGCCATCGCATCGTCAACACGCTCCTCGCCGAGGAACTGGCGACCCGCGTTCACGCCCTGACGATCACCGCCCGCGCTCCGCAGGAATAGCGGCGGTCCGGGCGAACGACAGAAGCAGGGGGGAGGTCGGACCGCGAAGCGGTCCGGGGTGGGGTTGGACGCGCGTCTCGTTCACCGATAACCCTGCGGCGGCCGCGCTTTCGACGCGCCCGAGGCGCGTCACAGCCAGCCCGACAGCTCCCGTCGCGCGATCGTCTCCAGCGCGCGCAGGCCGTCCTCGCTGTCATTGAGGCAATCGAGCCGCGCGAAATTTTCGCCGCCTTCGGCGAGATAGGAATGACGCAGCTCGACGCCGATCTCCTCGAGCGTTTCCAGACAATCGGAGACGAAGCCCGGCGTCAGCACGGCGACGCGCTTCACGCCGCTCTGCGCCAGCTCCTGCAGCACATTCGCCGTATAGGGGCCGATCCATTGCGCGCGGCCGAAGCGCGATTGAAAGGCGAGGCGCAAATGCTGCGTCGACATGCCGAGCGCGGCGCGCAGACGATCGTATGTCGCCTCGCAATGGCGGCGATAGGGGTCGCCGCGGTCGATCTGCGCCTGCGGCAGGCCGTGGAAAGAGGCGATCAGAACATCCGGCGTAAAATCCAGCGCAGCGAGCTGCGCGCGCGTCGAGGCGGCGAGCGCTTCTATATAGGCGGGATCGTCATAGAAGGGCGGGACGATGCGCAATGTCGGTTGCTCGCGCAGCAGCGCCAGCGCGCGGGCGGCCTCGTCCACGACGGAGGCGGTCGTCGAGGCGGCATATTGCGGATAGAGCGGAAACATCAGGATGCGCTCGCAGCCCTTTGCGCGCAGCGCGTCGATCTTTTCGCCGATGGACGGCCCGGCGTAGCGCATGGCGAAATCGACGAGGACATTTTGTGCGCCGAAGCGAGCGCCGAGCTTTTCCGTCTGCGCGCGCGTGATGGTCTTCAGCGGGCCTTCGTCGCGCTCCTCGTTCCAGACGGAGCGATAGGCGCGCGCGGAGCGGCGCGGCCGAAAGGTGAGCACGAAACTCTCGAGAATGGGACGCCACAGCACGGGCGGCACATCGACGACGCGCCGATCCGACAGAAACTCGCGTAAATAGCGCCGCACCGACCAATAATCGGCGCCCTGCGGCGTGCCGAGATTGACGAGCAGAAGCCCGATGCGAGACGTGCTCATGCGATGATCTTTTCCAGAGCCGCGAGTTCCGCCGCCTCCAGCGAGAAGCCATTCTCCTCGGCCGGAAAGCGCCCCTCGCGCACATCGCGCGCATAAGCGGCGACGGCCGCGCGCAGCGCCGCGCCCAGCTCCACATAGCGGCGATTATGCTTGAAGTCGCGCGTTCCCAATGCAGCGAGATCATGCATGACCAGCACTTGCGCATCGCAATCGGCGCCCGCGCCTATGCCGATCGTCGGCGCGCGCAGGCGCTCTGTGATCTTCGCCGCCAGTTCGCGCGGGATCAGCTCGAGAACGAGGAAATCGGCGCCCGCTTCATCCAGCGCCAGCGCGTCGGCGAGGAGCTTGGCCGCCGCTTCGGCGGTCTTGCCCTGGCGGCGCTTGCCCTCCTGATGCTGCGACTCGAGCCCGATGTGGCAGCACACCTCATAGCCCTCGCGCTTCAGCGCGCGCACGATGTCAGGCTGCGCGCCTTCGAATTTCACGCAATCGGCGCCGGCCTGCGTGAGCCGCGCCGCGCTGGCGAGAGCTTGCGCCTCGCTGTCATAGGTGGCGTAGGGGAGGTCGCCGATGAGATAGACGCCCGGCGCGCCGCGGCGCACGGCGGCGATGTGATGCGCCATATCGTCCAGCGTCACCTCGCGCTCGCTGGCGTAGCCCAGCACATTTGTGCCGACGCTGTCGCCGACCATGACGATATCGACGCCCGCCTCCGCCTCGAGCCGGGCGGTCGGCGCATCATAGGCTGTCAGCACGACGAATTTCTCGCCGCGCTTCTTCATCTCGACGAAACGGCCAGCCGCCATCGCGCTCACCTTCCCCGATCCGCGTCAGGGCGCTCTATAGAGCAAAGGCGGCCGCAGAAAAAGCGTTCAGCGCGCGCAGGCTTGCGGCGGCAGGGGCAGGCGTATGTCCTGCAGCTCATGGGTGCATTTGTCGCAACCCGCGAGCAGCGCATAGGCGACGACGAGACCCGCCAGAATGCAGAGCTTGCGCATGATCCTCTTCCTCGAAACTCCGCCGCCGTCGCCGCCACGATAGGGCTGCGCGGGTTAATAGCTCGAGAAGGGCGTCCCTGTCATTTCAGCACGACCACGCGGGTTCCGACCTTCACCCGATCATAGAGATCGGAGACGTCGCGATTGGTCATGCGGATGCAGCCGGAGGAGACGGCCTCGCCGATCGTGTCGCCCTCATTGGAGCCGTGGATGCGATATTCGCTGGAGCCGAGATAGAGCGCTCTCGCGCCGAGCGGATTGTCCTGGCCGCCCTCCATATGGCGGGGCAGGTCCGGCCGGCGCTTCAGCATCGCGGCGGGCGGGCGCCAATCGGGCCATTCCTTCTTGGCGGTGATCGTTTTCACGCCGGACCAGGTGAAGCCCTCGCGGCCGACGCCGACGCCATATTCGATCGCGCGCGTGGGGCCGAGCACATAATAGAGCCGCCGCTCCTTGGTGGAGACGACGATCGTGCCTTTCTTATATTGCGGATGACTCCACACCACCTCCTGGCTCGGAATGGACTGCAGGCGGAAATTATTGACGAAATCCGCGACCGGGCCGCGATCCAGGAAATTGGCCGCCTTCGCCTCTCCCGCGAGGACGAAGCCGAGAAAAATTGCGCAAGTCGCGCGCGTCTTGGTGCAGACCATTCCTTTCGGCCTCCCTGCCGTTTACGTCGGAGTCGTTTGTCGGGAGAAAATACGGCCGAAATGGGAAGGGGAGGGCGATCGGGCGAACGAGACGCGGGGGTGAGCGCGCCCATCGCAATGTTCCGGCGGCGCCGACTTGCATCCCGCGCCCAGGCCGCTATAAAGCGCGCTTCGCGACGCTTCCGGCCGGGGGCTGAACGGAAGGCCTTTGGCTCCGCCACAGGCAGGGTTCGCCCGTCTTCCAGTGTCTCCGCCTTCGAACTTCCCGATCGAGCCTTTCCTTTGAAGGCTCGAAGGGCTCTGCGCCGAGAGCGGGCTCGCGACGACGAGGAAAGGCAGGAGAATGGCTCTCTACGAGCATATCTATCTTGCGCGCCAGGACGTTTCGCCCCAGCAGGTGGAAGCGCTGACGACGCAGTTCAAGGGCATCATCGCCTCGCTCGGCGGCAAGGTGACCAAAACCGAATATTGGGGCGTGAAGTCCCTCGCCTATCGGATCAAGAAGAACCGAAAGGCGCATTTCACCCTTCTCAACATCGACGCCCCGCCGGCGGCCCTCGCCGAGGTCGAGCGTCAGCAGGGCCTCAGTGAGGACGTTCTGCGCTTCCTCACTCTGCGCGTCGAGGCGCTGGAGGAAGGCCCCTCCGCCCAGCTGCGCAAGCGTGACGACGACGATCGCGGCGACCGCCGCGGCCCCGGCGGCCCGCGCCCCGACCGTGGCGATAGAGGCGACCGTGGCGACCGCCGCCCGCGCCGTGACGAACCCCGCGCCGAAGGAGAGACTTTCTGATGAGCGCTGCAGCCCGCCGCCCCTTCTTCCGCCGCCGCAAGTCCTGCCCCTTCTCCGGCGCCAACGCCCCGAAGATCGACTATAAGGACACGCGTCTGCTCTCGCGCTACATCTCCGAGCGCGGCAAGATCGTGCCCTCGCGCATCACGGCCGTCTCGGCCAAGAAGCAGCGCGAGCTGGCCCAGGCCATCAAGCGCGCCCGCTTCCTCGGCCTTCTGCCTTACGTGATCCGCTGAGGTTTCGGGCCTTCCGGCCCGCCCGCTGGAATTCACGGCCGCGCGATGAGCGCGGCCGTTTTCGTTTCTGCTCCGCATTTTCGATGACGGGAGCGGGTTCCGATCCCATGCGACGTGAGCCGAGTTTCGCGCACGGCATGGTTGCCGCCGCCGGACGCCTATAGTGTAAAAAATCCGAATATTCGCTCGGCCTGCAGGCGGAACGTCTTCGAGAGTTTAAACGATCGAGGCGACCTCTTCGAAAGCGAAACGCGGCCCCCTCGGATAGAGCTTCGCCGGATCGCCATAGCCGATGTTGATCAGGAAATTCGATTTGACCGTCCCGCCGGGGAAGAATTCGGCGTCCACCTTCGCATTGTCGAAGCCGCTCATCGGTCCGGCGTCGAGCCCCACGGCCCGCAGCGCCAGCAGGAAGTAAGCGCCTTGCAGCGTGCCGTTGCGAAAGGCCGTCGTCTCGATCAGCGGGACGTCGCCGACGAACCAGGCGCGCGCGTCGGTCGCCGGATAGAGGCGCGGCAAATGCTCGTAGAATTGCATGTCATGGGCGACGATCGCTGTCGCCGGCGCCGCCTGCGTCTTGTCGAGATTGCCGGGCGCGAGCGCCGGCGCCAGCCGCGCCTTGCCCGCCGCCGAGCGCACGAAGACGAAACGCGCCGGCAGGCAATTGGCGCTGGTCGGGCCGAAGAGCGCCAGCCGGACCGCCTGCTGGAGCAGCGCATCCGGGACGTCCCGATCCACCCAGCCATTATGGGTGCGCGCCTCTGTGAAGAGCTGGGCGAGCGTCTCCGCGCTCAAAGTCTCGCGATGTGAAAATCCGTCCGGCGCCATCTCATTCGCTCCTCGTTTCGACGAAAGAACGCAGAGCCGGCTCAGATGTCGCGGCCCTCGACCTCGAAATGCAGGCGCTCCTCCGCCTTGCGCCAGTCCTCGCGGCGCGGATCGAGCGCGCGGGCGCGGCGATAGGCCTCGAGCGCGCGCGCCGGCGCGCCGATGCGCTCCCGTAGAGCGCCGAGCGTTCCGAACGCGTCGAAACGGCGCGGCTCCAGTCGCACGGCGGATTCGAGATCACGCTCGGCGCCGTCGAGATCGCCGAGCGCGATGCGGACGCTGGCGCGGCCGACCAGCGCCTCCGCCCATTGCGGCTCGAGCGTGACCAGGCGGTCGAAGAGATCGAGCGCGAGAGATTCGCCGCCGACGCTCACGGCGGCGAGCGCGCGGCGCATCAACAGATCGGCCGTGGGCGAGCCCGACCGCGCCCACAGCCGGCCGATCGCCTGGGCGAGCGCGGCCTCCTCCTCCTCGCTCTCGGCGAGCGACAGGCGGCGGATGAGATCGTCGAGGGAATCGCGCGCGAATTGCGGCGCCCGCTCGGGCTCCGGCTCGACCGGCGGCGCCGGACGGCGCTGCGGCGAGAACACGCGCGCGCCGGGCGGCAAGGGAATTGGAATGCGTCCTATGCCCGGAATCTCGATGAATTGCTGCTCCGCCCCTGCGGCGAGCACGCCGGGCGCGGCGACAACCATAGCCGCGAGCATTGCGGCGAGAGATCGGGACGAAGGCGCGAGGCGCATGAGGCGACTGTAGCGCAGGCGCCGGCCGCGAGACAATAACGAAGAACGAGACAAAAAAGGCGAAAACGATGAAAATGACCAAAAGGGCCGCCACGATGCGGCGGCCCTCTTGTCGAAAGCCTCAGAGCGCCGAAAGCCTCAGAGAGCCTTGAGCTGGTCCGCCGAGGACTTGCCGGTGCGGCGGTCCTGCGCGATCTCGAAGCTCACCTTCTGGCCCTCGCGCAGGTCGCGCAGGCCGGCGCGCTCCACCGCGCTGATATGGACGAAGACGTCCTTGTCATCGCCGTCGGGCTGAATGAAGCCATAGCCCTTCTGGGCGTTGAACCACTTTACCGTTCCAGTCGCCATTCGTCTCTCCGAACATAGAGGAGAAGGCCCGCCTGCGCGGGGCCGGGTCGATCGATGTCAGGGAGAGGTCGTCAGCGGCTCCGTCTCCGAAGCGCGCGCAAGTCGCCGGCCGAAAATCGATGCCGGAGAACATAGAGGGCCGAAACGCGCCCGGCAATGGCGGATCACGCTATGGGCCATAAGTAATTACCGAGAAAGAAAGGATTTCCTAACCTCTACAATTCGAAAGGCCGCTCCGGTTCACGCCGCATTCATGCCGGCGCCGCGATCTTAGCGTCGGATTCACGATCATAGCGTCGAATTGTCGCCGAATGATCGTGGTCTGCGACGAAGGGGCGCAACCGCCCCCGGCGCGGCAAAGGAGCGGAGAGTAAAAGTGATCGACCTCGTTCGGCAAGCCATCGACGAGCATGGACGCCTGTCGGCGCCGGCGCGTGAACTCGGCGTCAATTCCGACCTCTATGAGCTCGGCCTCACCTCCTTCGCGGCGGTGCGCATCATGCTCGCGCTCGAGAACGCCTATGGCGTCCAATTCCCCGAGCATATGCTGCGCCGCCGCAATTTCGCCTCCATCGGCGCCATCGTCGCCTGTCTGCGCGAGCTCGAGCGCAAAGCCGCGGCCTGAGCCCGGCTCAGATCCGCGCGCCCGAGGGACAATAGCGCGCCTTGCGATCGACCCCGGCGGAGAGCGCCGCCGGGAAAACGTCCAGCCGCGGGCCGAAGGCGAGCCGCGCGGGCGTCACCGGCCGCGCCGAGGCCGCCCAGCTCTGGAAAGCGGCCGACCGCCCCTCCCTCGTCTCGCGCAGGGCGAGCTTTTCCGCGCCCGGCTCCGGCGTCAGCCCCTCGAGCCCGCATTGGGCGAAGAGCGGAATGCGATAGGCCGGGGGCGGCGCCGCGCAGGCGCGCTCCATCAGCACGACGATGGTGAAGAAGACGAGCGCCGAGAAGGCGACAAAAAGCGCGCCGATCTGACGCGCGCCCAAATCTGCTCGTGACATTTTGGACCCCTCGAGGCCGCGAACCGGCCGAGAGTGTCAAATGGAGCGGCGCCCGCGCCCCTCCAGCGCGAGCGCGGGACATGATTAGCGGGGAGTGACCGCACCCGTCAGCCCGCCAGCTCCTTCAGCCCGCGGCGGATGAGCGCGCCCGTATCCGCTCCCTCGCCCATCGCCTCGAGGCTCTTGGCGACGGCCGCCGCCGCCTGCGGGCGCCCATAGCCGAGATTGACCAGCGCCGAAATGGCGTCCTGCGCGGCCTGGGGCGCCGCCGCCGGCTCCTCGCCGGAAAGCCGCGCCACCACCGGATCGATTCCGGCGAAGGCCGGGGCCTTGTCCTTCAGCTCGGCGACGATGCGCGCGGCCAGCTTGGGGCCGACGCCGGAGGCGCGCGCCACCATCGCCTTGTCCTGCCCCGCAATGGCCGAGGCCAGTTCGCCCGGCGAGAGAATGGACAAAATGGCGAGCGCCACTTTCGAGCCCACCCCCTGCACGCTCTGCAGCAGGCGGAACCAGTCGCGCTCGGCCTCCGACGAAAAGCCGAACAGGCGTATGGCGTCCTCGCGCACCTGCGTCTCAATGGAGAGCGCCGCCGCCTCGCCCACGGGCGCGAGCTTTTGCAGCGTGCGCGCCGAGCAGCTCACCACATAGCCGACGCCATGCACGTCGATGATGACGTGATCCTCGCCATAGGAATCGACGATTCCCTTGAGCTTGCCGATCATCTCGCCCCCGCGATGAAGGCCGATCCGATGCGTCCACCGGATGATGGGGTGAAGCTTCCCTCATCCTGAGGAGCGGCCGCAGGCCGCGTCTCGAAGGACGAGGGAAGCGTCACGCGCCGCCTTCTGGATCTCGCCCTCGTGCTTCGAGACGGTCGCTGCGCGACCTCCTCAGCATGAGGGCGAGGGTGATTGTTGCCGGACCGCGAGCCTTCAGGCTCGCTCCTCGAACGAAAGCCGATCATCGCGCCCCCGCGGCGAGCTTGCGCGCGGCGACGCGGCCGGCGCGATGATGGGCGTGGCAGATGGCGACGGCCAGCGCATCGGCGGCGTCGGGGCTCTCGGCCCGGCTCAGCGGCAGCAGCACGCGCACCATCATGCCGATCTGCGCCTTATCGGCGTGGCCATTGCCGACCACGGTCTTTTTGACGACATTGGCGGCATATTCCTCCACCTCGAGCCCGGCGAGCGCCGGCGCCGCCAGCGCGACGCCGCGCGCCTGTCCGAGCTTCAACGCCGATTGCGGATCGCGATTGACGAAAGTCTCCTCGATCGCCGCCTCATGCGGCGCATAATCCGCGATGATGCGCGCGAGGCCGCGCTGCAATTGCGCGAGCCGCTCGCCCATGGAGGCGTCGCCGTCCGAATGCAACGAGCCGCAAGCGACAAAGGAGAGCCGCGAGCCGCGCGACGCCTCGACGAGCCCCCAGCCCGTGTTGCGAAGGCCCGGGTCTATGCCGAGAATGCGAATCGTCTCATCCGTCATGGCGGGAGGTTAGAGGGAAAGGGCGGCGAGGGGGAGGGGCGGAAGATGCCAATATCCGATACTGTTGAAAGTTAGAAAATTGGATTCCTCCAAACCTTACAAAGTGGCACCGCTGAATTTCGGCCGATAAACAAAAATAGACGACTTTTGACTGAGGCAAGAAAATGGGCGAGATCGTGTGGACAATGGAAGCTCCAGGAATCGAAGTTGCGCACGCACAAAGCGCAAATGATTTCATATCTGCGCTTCGTCGGTCACATACCCACTGGTGGGAAAACGGCCAAATTCCGTGGGTCTTTCGAGGCCATGCGAACGAAAACTGGCAATTGCTGCCCTCTGCATGGCGAACGTCCGACACGGTAATCAACGCTTGCCGAGACGAAGCGACACGCCGATTCGATGCTATTAGACCGAAGCAAGAGTTACGTTGGCAATGGTCAAACTATCAATCACATCCTACGACGTTTGGCGCCAAGGATGAAGTGCTTCAAAGAGCGCTCACCATAGAGTGCACTGCTGAACTCCTTCCAGTATGGGATTTTGTCCTGAGGTGCGACTCTTTAGGGCTATCGACACCCTCAATCGGCTTACCGCCAGACGCTGCAGAAAACCCCAATTGGCTCTGGCATCCCGAACATCCACTGGTAGGCGACGAGTTTCTCAATTATTTTGACTTGCCTCCGATACTCGCTTTGGCGCAGCATCACGGCTTGCCGACCCGCTTGCTCGATTGGACGCTTGATCCAGTCGCCGCCGCGTTTTTCGCGATCGAAAACTTAACTTCGCCCATTCGTGGATCAAATATTGCCGTCTGGGCGCTTCACCGGCAACGCGTATCTGAAGCTAAGACTGAAGGCGTCGAATTCCCCGCGCACTTGACTGGCGCTCCGCGCGTCGATCCACAGCTTAGAATTATACGGACGCCCGCGCGAGATAATCCGTATTTAGCAGCGCAGTCAGGACTGTTCACTACCGTGGCCGCGTCCGGCGTTTTCTTCATGCAAAACGACGGCTCCCGCGCAGCAGTAGAAGATCTTGTTGTGAAATCAAATTGCAGGAGGGTAATCCTACGAAAACTTGTCCTTTCTCATGATCATGTGGGTGAATTAGGGGAAATTCTAAGTCGAGAACGCGTCTCTCGTTCTGCGCTGATGCCAACAATGGATAACGTTTCAACAGATGTACGGCGACTATGGCAACGTCACTTATCTCACCTCTGACATTCGGCAGGCCTCTTTGCCGATATTGGCCTCTTAACTCGTAGGCAAAACCCTCACCCCAAAATCCCCCGCCCCACGCCCCTCACCTCCCCCACCCCGCACAACATCATCCCCACCCGCAGCTCCGCCGCGAAAATATCCAGCACGTTCTCCACCCCCGCTTGGCCCGCCGCGGCCAGCGCATAGGCGTAGGCGCGCCCGAGCAGCACACCCTTGGCGCCCAGCGCCAGCAGGCGCAACACGTCGAGGCCGGAGCGGGCGCCGGAATCGGCGAGGAGCAGAAGATCGTCGCCCACCGCATCGGCGATGCGCGGCAACATGCGCGCGACGGAGGGCGCGCCGTCGAGCTGGCGGCCGCCGTGATTGGAGACCACGATCGCCTCCACGCCGCAGCGAACGGCGTCGCGCGCGTCGGCCTCGTCCAGCACGCCTTTCAGAATGATGCGGCCCGGCCAGCGCGCGCGCACCCAATCCAGCGTCGACCAGTCGAGCGTCGGATCGACATTGGCGGCGATGTCGCGCAGATAATTCTTCTGCTTCATCGCGCCGCCGAGATAGGCCGCGACATTGCCGAGATCATGCGGCCGGCCCATGAGGCCGACATCATAGGCCCAGGCGGGCCTCGCCAGCGCCTGCAACAGGCGCCGCTGCGGCGCGAATGGCCCGGCCATGCTGGAATGCGCGTCGCGATAGCGAATTCCGAGCGCCGGCAGATCGACGGTGAAGACGAGATGCTCTATCCCCGCCGCTCGCGCCCGCGCCAGCATATTCTCCATAAAGCCGCGATCTTTCAGCATATAGAGCTGCAGCCAGATCGGCCGCGCGCTCGCCGCGGCGACCTCCTCCAGCGGGCAGACGGAGAGGGTGGAGAGAATGAAGGGCACGCCCTTTTTCGCCGCCGCCCGCGCGCCCTGGACCTCGCCGCGCCGCGCGAACATGCCGGACATGCCGATGGGCGCGATCAGCACCGGCAAATCCGCCGCGACGCCGAGCCACTCAGTGGAAAGATCGACATTCGCGACGCCCTGCATCACGCGCTGGCGCAGAGCGACGCTCTGGAGATCGGCCATATTGGCGGCGAGCGTGCGCTCGGCGCCGGCGCCGCCGTCTATATAGTCGAAGAGAAAGCGCGGCAGGCGCCGCCGCGCGGCCTCGCGATAATCGGCCGCGGAGGAGATAATCATCGCTTGTCCTTCGAGGATTGCGCGGCGCTCATGCGAATTTGCCGATCGCCTTGGCGGAGGCGATTGCGCGGAAGGTGTGGAAATTGGGGCTCGCTCGGGTTTCGCGGCAATAGCGGGCGAAATCCTCGGCGCTGACGTCGATCATGACGACATCCCAGCCGCTCGCGCGCCAATTGGCGATTTCCTTCGCTTGGAGGCGAAGCCATTTGTCGTGAGTGTCGGCCGGATAATTATCGACGCTGTGACGCAAAAGCTCGTGATCGGCCGCAGTGACGCGCGGGAGATAGGTCGTCGGCACTCGAACTCTCCAATGGCGCGCGCCGTCGCGCGCCGACGCCTTATCTGGGCCGCGGCGCTATGAAAAGCGCGCAACGCGTCGTCGCCGGCCCGTCGGAGACGAGCCGGCCCGAGCGGCGCCGTCTCGCGCCGCGCCAGAGGGAACGCCGAAGCGCCCCCCTCAGCCCTGTCGCTTCTCGATCTGGTCGATCGCGTCCACGACGGCGTCGAAGGTCAGGAGCGTCGAGGCGTGACGCGATTTGAAATCGCGCACCGGCTCCAGAACGGCGATGTCCTCCCATTTTCCCTGGGGTGGAGCGCCGTTTTCCTTCAACATCTTGCGGACGGTCTCGCGCAGGTCGCGCAGCTCTTGCGGCGTGGAGCCGACAATGTTGCGCGCCATGATCGAGGAGGCCGCCTGGCCGAGAGCGCAGGCTTTGACCTCATGTGCGAAATCCGCCACTTTTCCATCCGACAGGGTGAGATCGACCGTCACGGTCGATCCGCACAGCTTGGAATGGGCGGTGGCGCTTGCATCTGGAGCGGCGAGACGACCGATGCGCGGCGTCTGCGCGGCGAGCTCCAGTATGCGCTGGTTGTAGACTTGATCGAGCATTGTGGCCGATAAGTTGCTAGCGGGGGGGTTACGTGGATTCCTTCCACTGAGTATATAATTCCGCAGGCCGCGTTGAAAGCGGCCGTCTTCCCCGAAGTGGTCGGGCCCGTAGTCTTTCTGGAGGCGCCACATGGATGCCGTGGTTAAGTCCTTGCTCGACCGTAAAGAGACGGCCGAGACGCCCGTCCAACGTCCGACCCGCGAGGAAGCGGAGGCGGCGGTGCGCGTGCTGCTGCGCTGGGCGGGCGACAATCCCGACCGCGAAGGCCTCAAGGAGACGCCGCGCCGCGTCGTGAAGGCCTATGAGGAATTCTTCCGCGGCTATCAAGAGGACGCCGGCGAGGAGCTGGCCCGCGTCTTCGAGGAGGTCGAGGGCTATGACGACCTCGTGCTGGTCCGCGACATTCCGTTTTTCTCGCATTGCGAGCATCACGTCGTCCCCTTTGTCGGAAAGGCGCATATCGCCTATTATCCGACCGGCGGCGTCGTCGGCCTCTCCAAGCTGGCGCGGCTGGTCGACGTCTACGCCCGCAGGTTGCAGACGCAGGAGGCGATGACGGCGCAGATCGCCACCGCGATCAATCAGCATCTGACGCCGCGCGGCGTCGCCGTGCTGGTGGAGGCGGAGCATATGTGCATGTCCATGCGCGGCGTGATGAAACAGGGCTCCTCCACGGTGACGGTGCAGTTCTCGGGCGTGTTCCGGGACGATCCGGCCGAGCAGGTGCATTTCTACACGCTGCTGCGCGGCGGCCGCTGAACCCCTTTCGGGAGACGCTTTCATGTCCGCTCTGCCGCCGGCCGAGGCCCATGCGCTCGAGGAAGGACTCGCCTTCGCGCCGCGCTATGACGCCCAAGGGCTCATCGTCTGCGTCACCGTCGAGGCGGCGACTAGGGACGTGCTCATGGTCGCCTATATGAACGAGCTGGCGCTCGCCAAGACGCTGGAAACCGGGATCGCCCATTATTGGTCGCGCTCCCGGCAGAGCCTGTGGCGCAAAGGCGACACCTCCGGCCAAGTGCAGAAGGTGGTGTCGCTCGAGGTCGATTGCGACCAGGACGCGCTGCTGATGACGGTCGAGCCCGGCGGCGACGGCAAGTCCTGCCATACGGGCCGAAAATCCTGCTTCTATCGCCGCGTCGAAGGCGGCGCGACCCCGCGCCTCGTTTTCCGAGACTGAACGTCTTCCGCTCGGGCGCTCGTGAGGCAGTCGTGACCGAACTCGAAGCAGCCGTGCAGGAAATCGCCGCCGAAATGGCGGCGCGGCCCGATCGCGGCGAGGTCGCGAGCTATATTCCCGAGCTCGCGGGCGTCGATCCGGGCGCTTTCGGCATTGTCGTCATCGACGCCGACGGAAACGCCGTCGCCGGCGGCGACGCCGACACGCCTTTCTCGATTCAGAGCGTCTCCAAGGTCTTCACGCTGACGCTGGCGCTCGGCATGGTCGGCGATCTTCTGTGGCGGCGCGTCGGCCGCGAGCCCTCCGGCAATCCGTTCAACTCCATCGTGCAGCTGGAGCGCGAGCGCGGCGTGCCGCGCAATCCCTTCATCAACGCCGGCGCCATAGCGGTGACGGATGTGATCCTGTCCGGCCATCAGCCGCGCGAGGCGCTGGGCGAGATTTTGCGCTTTTTGCAATTTTTGGCCCAGGACGAGACGATCTATGTCGACCGGGCGGTGGCGGAATCGGAGAAACGCACCGGCTTTCGCAACATAGCGCTCGCCAATTATATGAAATCCTTCGGCGTGATCGCCAATCCGGTGGATTTCACGCTCGGCGTCTATTTCCACCATTGCGCCATCGCCATGACCTGCCGGCAGCTGGCGATGGCGGGGCGCTATCTCGCCCATTCCGGCCGTATCCCCTCCACCGGATCGTCGGTGGTCTCGCCCGAGCGCGCCCGCCGCATCAACGCCTTGATGCTGACCTGCGGCCATTATGACGGCTCCGGCGAATTCGCCTATCGCGTCGGCCTGCCCGGCAAGAGCGGCGTCGGCGGCGGCATATTGGCCGTCGCGCCCGGCAGAGCCTCGATCGCGGTTTGGTCGCCGGGCCTCGACGCCAATGGCAACTCCCATCTCGGCCGCATCGCGCTGGAGAAGCTGGCGCGGCGCATGGGCTGGTCGATCTTCGGAACCGAGCCGGCCTGAGCCGAGCCGCCGATCCAGCCCCCTCGCCGCCGCGACGGCGCCGTTAACCGCCCCGCTACTTTATGCGCGCAGCCTTCCGCCCAATATAAGAAAAACCAAGACGGGCGGAGACGGCGAAGCAGGAGAGGCGCGATGACGGCCTTTTTTCGCAATCCCTTCGACAGATGGGCGCCGGATGGCGGCGGCGGCGTCGATGCGCCGCCCATCGCGCGCGAGCCGACGCCCCCGCCCGCGACCGCCCGGCCCAAGATCGGCCTCGCGCTCGGCGCCGGCGCGGCGCGCGGCTGGTCGCATATCGGCGTGCTGCGCGAATTGGCGGCGCATGGCATTGTGCCCGATGTGGTCGCCGGCACCTCCATCGGCGCCGTGGTCGGCGCCTGCTACGCGGCCGGCAAGCTCGACGCCGTAGAAGCCTTCGCGCGCTCAATGACCAAAAGGCGCGTCTTCACTTTCATGGATATCTCCTTTTCCGGCATGAGCCTCATCGGCGGCGAGCGCCTGCGCGCGGCGCTCGAGAAAGAGCTGACCGACCTTTCGATCGAGGATCTGCCGCTCCGCTTCGCCGCTGTCGCCACCGAGGTCGGCACGGGGCACGAGGTCTGGCTGAAGCGCGGCGCGCTGGCGCCGGCGGTGCGCGCCTCCTACGCTCTGCCCGGAATTTTCGAGCCGGTGCGCATCGGCGACCGCTGGCTCTTCGACGGCGCGCTCGTCAATCCGATTCCGATCACAGTCTGCCGGGCGCTGGGCGCCGATTTCGTGATAGCGGTCAATGTCACCGCCGATACGATGTATCGCTCCCATGTGATCCACGACCACCACGCCCATGCCGCCGGCGGCCGCGCGAAAGAAAGCGCGCCTTTCGTCGACGCCTCGGAGCCGGGCCTCGCGGCGCATCTGCTGCCGCGCTATTTCCAGCGCCGCCCCGGCGCCGCGCCCAATGTCGCGGCCTCGATGATCGACGCCTTCAACATCATTCAGGATCGCATCTTGCGCTCGCGCATGGCGGGCGATCCGCCGGACGCCACCATCCACGCCCGCCACGAGGACGTCGGCATGTTCGACTTCCACCGCGCCGAGGAATTGATCGAGCTCGGCCACGAGGCGACGAAACGCTCGCTGCCCAACATCTTCGCCCATATACCGCTGGTCGGCGCGACGCCGTGAGCCGCCGAAAGCGGCTCCGGCGTCACCCTGGCGGAGCGGCTCTCAGGCCGTCGCTATATAGGCGCGCAACTCCTGGCGCTCGGACTCGATCTCGTCGATACGGCATTTGACCACATCGCCGATCGAGACGAGGCCCGCGAGACGCCCCTCGCGCAGAACCGGCAGATGACGGCGGCGCTCCACCGTCATCGCCTCCATCGTCGCTTCCAGCGTATGATCCTCGCCGATCGACATGGGATCGACGGTCATGAAGCGCGCGACCTCGTCGCAGAGCGCCTCGACGCCACGGCGCGCTATGGCGCCGACGATATCGCGCTCGGTGATGAGGCCGACGACCTCGTCATCATCGTCGACGACGACGAGCGCGCCGATGCCGCGGCTGGTCAGCTCCTCCGCCACTTGCAGCAATGTCCGTCCTGGCGCGATGGTGACGACCTCCGCCCCCTTGCGGGCGAGTATGCGGGCGACGTTCATATGAAATCCCTCCCCTCTCGCTAGTTTATCTTATCGCTCTCGACCTGCGGCTAGTTGTTGCGGTTACTCACGGCCTCCCTCGCGCCGGCGGTCGAATGCGCCGAACAGCAAAAGGCCGGCCGCGAAGCCTCCGACATGCGCCTCCCAGGCGATCTGCTCCGTCGACCCCGCCGCCCCGGGGAACAGGCCGAAGATCAGATTGACCGCGAACCAGAGTCCGACGAAAGCGAGCGCGCGCCGGTTGGACCAGAGCTCGGCGAGGCTCGCCGCGCGCCGCGACTCGTGCGGGACGCCGAACTGCGCATCCTGGGCGAAAGCGAAACGCGCGCTCGCCGCCATGGTTCCCGAGATGGCGGCGGAGGCGCCGACGACCGGACCGAGATCGAAGGGATGGACCGCGAAATGCGCCGCCGCGCCCGCCGCCGCCGTCAATGCCAGAAAGGCGAGGAAGCGCGCCGCGCCGAAACGGCGCGCGAGAGGCGAGCCGAAGGCCGCGAGCGTCACGCCATTGACGGCGAGATGCGTCCAATTGGCGTGCAGCAGCGCATAGGTCACGAAAGTCCACCAGGGCAGATGCTCGGCGCCCAGAGCCTCGGCGATATCGCCGGCCTCGACGCCGGGCGCGAGCTCGCCCGCCAGGGAGCGCATGAAAGCCTCCGGCGCGAGGACGATGGAAATCCGCGCCGGAACGAAGGCCAGCGCCGAGAAAATCTCGGAGACCCACGATCGCGGCAGCGCGCCCGCAGCGATCTGGATCGCCGCGAGCGCGATGAGCAGCGCCGTCACCTCACGGGGCAGATTGAGGATTTTCTCTCTCTCGGGTCTCGCTCCCAAGCGCTCGTTCATGTCTCTTCCGTCTTCGAATTGTGCGGACAGCCCTTCCGCGTGGTTACCGATTCCTTGCCGCTGGCACGCGGCCTGCTCTTCAGCTCTCGCCGCTCGGGGGCGGGCGGCAGGGCGCGCCGATTCGACGCAAAGCCCTTCACGATACGCCGTTTTGGAAACAAAATGAGACACAAGGTCAACCAGCAACTCTACGCCTATTGGAGCCGCCTGAAAGGGGCGCGGTCGGCTCCCGAGCGATCCGAGATCGACCCGGCGGAGATTCGCGAGGCGCTGCCCGACTCCTTCATCATCGAAATCGATGAGGCGGGCCGCTTTCCGATCCGGCTGTGCGGCACACGGCTCAATGCGCTCTGGCTCGACGAGCAGAAAGGCAAGTCCTTTCTCGATCTGTGGTCTCCCGACGACCGTCGCACGCTCGCCTCGGTCATGCTGACCGTCATCGACGGGGTGGCGCCTGTGGTCGCCGGAGTCGAGGGGCGCGCCGGCGACGACGGCGACCTATTGGAGCTCGAGCTGCTCCTGCTGCCCTTGCGTCATTTCGGCAAGACGCACTCCCGCGTCCTCGGGGCTCTCGCGCCCGCCCGTCGTCCGCGCTGGCTCGGCGTCGCCCCGGCCGATCCGCTGCGGCTGAAATCCTTTCGCATCATCGCGCCGAGCGAGGCGCGCTTTCGTCTGCTGGAGCCGGCCAGCCGGCGCGTGGTGCGCCCCGCCGCGGCGGGGCGGCCGGAGCTCGTTCTCTATCGGGGCGGCAAGGTGTGACGCGCGGCGCGCCCCCGATCGGGAGGAACGCCACGAAGGGCGCTCACACTCCGCCCCGCAATACAGGCGGGCCGAGCCGAAGACGTTCGAGAGAATAGAACCGAATTTAATCGAATTGTCAGCGCTTCAAAACACATTCGACTCGGCACAGTCCTAGCTATTCGGCAAATCGAGCGAGTGTCGTGTCAATTTTTTCTTTACCTCGGCGTGGCCTCAGGCCAGTATTCGCAAAGGGAGACTGTATTCGGAGAGACGAGAGCTCGATAATGCGCGCGGAGAAACCGCGCTGCGGCCGGATACGATCATAAGGAGGGAGAATGTCGGAGGCCGCGACGGCCGACGACTGGCGTCGACTCGTGTTCGATGAGACAGTCGCGGGGTTTCTGCTCGTCGACCAATTGGGGAAGATCATCGGCGCCAACGCCTGGGCGCGGCGCATGTTCGGCTTTGTCGCCGAGGCGGAGATCGTCGGCCTGCCGCTCTCCCTTCTGCTGCCGGGAGCGTCGCCGGTCGCCGGCGGCTCCGATCTCGGCCTGCAAGGCCTTCGCCGCGATGGGGCGCGTTTTCCGGTCGATACGCATTTCTCCTCGCTCGCGCGCGACGGCGCGACGATCCTTCTGGCGATGATCGTCGATCTGCGCGAAACCAACGCCGAGGAGGCGGCGCTCATCGTGCGCGCCGAGGAGCTCGAGCGCGTCAATGAGCGTCTCGCGCGTTTCGCCTTCGTCGCCTCGCAGGATCTTCAGGAGCCGCTGCGCAAGATCGCGGTCTTCGGCGATCTGATGGAGGAGGCCATTCTGCGCCGCGACACGGACGAGATTCTGCGCGCCAATGAGGTGATGCGGCTTTCCGCGCTGCGCGCCCGCGCGCTGGTGCAGGATCTTCTGTCCTTCTCGCGCATCGTGAACGATGAGCTCGAGCTCGCCTCGTTCGATCTGCGCGCGGCGATCGAGCTCGCGCTCGCGGCCTTGTCGCAGACGATCGCCGAGACCAGAGCGCAGGTGGAGATCGATCTGCCCGATGTCGCCATCGAGGCCGACGCCACGCAATTTCAGCGTCTGGTGCAGAATATTCTCGCCAACGCCATCAAATACAGAAAGCCCGGATTGCCGGCGACGATCGACGTCAGGGCCTTTCGCGACGAGAATTCGCTCTGCCTCGCCATAGCCGACGAGGGCATCGGCTTCGAGGCGCAATATGCGCACAAGATATTCGAGCCGCTGAAACAATTGCACAGCAAGGTCGATTATCCGGGCTCGGGCGTCGGCCTCGCCATCTGCAAGGCGATCGCCGATCGCCATGGCTGGCGCCTCAGCGTCGAGGCGCAGCCCGATGTCGGCGCGACCTTCTTCATCGCGCTGCCGCTCCGCGACGCGAGCTGATCAGCCGTCGAGGCGCTCGCCCAGCCGTCCGGCGAGCTCCTGCACATATTGCCAGGCGACGCGCCCCGAGCGCGCGCCGCGGGTGATCGACCATTCCAACGCCTCGCGCGCGATCTCTTCTCGCGGCGCATCGAGCCCATGATGGCGGGCGTAGCCGAACACCATGGCGAGATAATCGTCCTGCGAGCAATTGTGGAAGCCGAGCCAGAGGCCGAAACGATCGGAGAGCGAGACCTTCTCCTCCACCGCTTCGCCGGGATCGATCGCCGAGGAGCGCTCGTTCTCCATCATGTCACGCGGCAACAAGTGCCGCCGGTTGGAGGTGGCGTAGAAGAGGGCGTTGCGCGGCCGCCCCTCGACGCCGCCCTCCAGCACGGACTTCAAGGATTTATAGCTCGTCTCGGCGCCGTCGAAGGAGAGATCGTCGCAAAACAGCAGAAAGCCGAACGGCTTTTCGCGCAGAATGGCGAGCAGCGTCGGCAGGCTCTCTATGTCCTCGCGATGAATCTCGATGAGCTTCAGCGGCCGCAAACAATCCTTCTCGCGCGCGACGGCCGCATGAACGGCCTTGACCAGCGAGGATTTGCCCATGCCGCGCGCGCCCCACAGCAAAGCGTTGTTGGCCGGCAGCCCGCGCGCGAAGCGGCGCGTATTGTCGATGAGCTGATCGCGCTGCCGCGCCACGCCCTCGAGCAGCGAGAGATCGACGCGATTGATCTGCGCGACCGCCGAGAATTCGCCGCGCGCCGCCCGCCAGACGAAGGCTTCCGCGCAGGAAAAATCCGGCGCGCGCGGCGGCGGCGGGGCGAGCCGCTCCAGCGCGGCGGCGATGCGCTCGAGCAATGCGAGCTTGTCCTGATCCGACATGAGGGCTCCTCGCCCGCGCGACGGGCGCCGCGCGGGCGCCGTCTTATAGCAGAAGCGGACTGCGCGCGAAATTCATCCCGCCTGCGCACGAGCGCGCCGGGCGCGTCTCTTCTGCAGCCAGCGGATGAGTCCGGTGACGAACAGCAGCGGACAGAGCAATCCGCTCGCCATCATCATCAGTGCCCGTCATGCCGAAAGCCTGTCCCGAATGACGCGGCCATTGCCAGCGTAGGAAGGCGTCCCTTGCCGTTCCATGCGCCGCCTCGAGCACGTCGAGAATCTGCCGGTCGCGAATGACCTCGCTCGGCGCCGCCTGCACCGATTGCGGCGTGTCGATGAGCGGCGTGTCGGTCCGCGTGGCGCTCGACGTCGAGGAGCGGGCATAGCCCGTCTCGCGCGAGCCGTCGCCGGAGCCGCCGCGAGCGCGACCGCCGCGGTCTTCAGCTCGTCGCCCGTTCTCGGCCTGGCGCGAGGCGTCGAAATCCGTCCGCCTGTCGCCGCGGCGACACAGGGACTTTCAGAGCGCCGAGACTTTCGGCTTGCCGACGGGCTTTCCTTCCGGCTTGGCGGGCGCCTTGGCGTTCTCCCAGCCGCCCGGGGGCGGCGGCGCGTCATTGGCGGCGCTGTCCGGCTGCTTGGGGCGGAAGCCGTCGACCAGCGCCTTGGCGGCCGCCATGTCCTTGGAGTCGAGCCGGGCGCGCACCTCGTCGCGTTTCTTGCCGGCGTCCTCGTCGCCCTGCGCGGCGGCGGCCGAGAACCAAAGATATGCCTGCGCCAGATTCTGAGGAACGCCGAGGCCGCGGGCGCAGAGAATGGCCAGATTGAACTGGCTGTCGCGCACGCCATATTCGGCCGCCTTGCGGAACCATTGCGCCGCCTGGTCGTAGTCCGGCTTGCCGTCGCCGCCGCCGGCGAAGAGCACGGCGAGATTATGCATGGCGCGGGCGTTGCCGGCGTCGGCGGCGCGCTTGTACCAGGAGAGCGCCTTGGCGTAGTCGCGCTCGACGCCCATGCCCTTCTCATAGATGGAGCCGAGCCGATATTGCGCCGGGGCGAAGCCCTTGTCGGCCGCCTTCTCGAACCATTGGAAGGCGAGCTTGGGATCGCGCGGCGCGCCGCCGCGGCCCTCCGCATAGCGCAGGCCGAGCTCATATTGCGCATGGGCGTCGCCGGAGGCGGCGATCTCCTTGATGGTCGCGAAAACATCCTGGCGCGGCGTCACGGGGGCGGTCGCCGCCGGCGTTCCGATCGCGCCGACCGGCAGAGGATCGATGGTCTGCGCGCCGAAACGTCCGGGGGCCGGAGCCTGCGGATTAGGCGAGAAGGAGCCGACGCCCGAAGCTCCGGGCGCGAGCGAGGGGACGCCGAGCGGTTTCGGAGAGAGGGCCGGCGCTTTGGCGGCGGGCTCCGCCGCGGAGAGCGCCGCGGGAGCGGAAGTCGCGGCGGCGGGCGCGCTCGGCTCCGCGGCGGCGGCGTCCTTGGCGGAAGGCGCGGGCGCGGCGGCTTCCGGCGCCGATTTCTCGGCCGGGACGGAGGCCGTCGCCTCGCTCGGCTCCGCCTGAATGGCGGAGGCCTGCGGCGCCGGATCGTCGAGCGTGACGCGGGCGATCTGATAGGCGCCATAGAGCAGCACCAGCACGCCGACGCCGAGCAGCAGCGGCCGACGCCGCGATTGCAGCGCCGCGCCCACTCCGCCGCCCGTCGCCGCGACTCGCTCGGGCTCCTGTTTCTGCTCGGCGGCGATCTTCTTGGCCGCCTTGCCTTGCGCCGCTTTGCCCTGCGCCGCGGCGGCCTGGGCGTCGACCGCGGCCTGCTGGGCGGCGCGGCGCGCGGCCGCGATGAAATCTTGCTGCACCGAGCCGGAGCGATCATTCTCGCGGGAGATCGTCGGCTCGCGGCGCGGACGGCGCTCGCCCGGCTCCAGCAGCATGTCCTCGACGTCGCCGACCGGCGCCGCCGGCTTCACCCGCGCCGCGGCGCGGGGCGGGGCCTCGGCGGCGGCCGGCTTGGCCTTGCGCAGATTGGTCAGCTCGTCCTCGAACATGGAGAGACGTTCGACGACGCGCTGCAGCGTCTCATGGACGGCGGCGAGCGTCTGATTGGTGCGATGGCCGGCCTCGTCCTGGAAATTGCGGAGCTCGGAGAGCTCCTTTTCCAGCGCCTCCTGCAATCCGCCAGGAACGCCGCTGAGGGCGGTCGCGTCGCGCAGCGCATCCTGCGCGGCCTCGCGGGCGGCGATCTCGGCGACGCGCATGGTGGAGCTGCGCGTCTCCTCGACTTTGGTCGCCAGCGCGCCGAGCGCGCGCTCTATGGCGGAGAAGGAATCGGCGTTGATATCGGAGCGGTCGAGCCGCTCCGCCAGTCGGCCGATCTGCGCTTCCAGCGCGGTGAAAGTGGTGCGGTCGGCGTCCGGATCGAGCGCCGCGTCCATCTTCTGCGCGAGCTGCCCGACCAGCTCCGCCAATTGCAGATTGGCGTCGTCGGCGCGCCGGCGCGCAGTCGAATCGATGCGCGCGGCGAGCTCGGCGTGGACATGGTCGATACGCTCGGCGAGCGCCCGCAATTGCTCCGAGCCCGCCGATTTCTGCGCGCCGGCGGCGACCGGCTGCAAACGCTGCTCGAGCTTCTCGATCTTGCGGCCGAGCTCGTCGAAGCCCGGATGAACGATTCTTGCCTCTGTCGCCGCGTCGATCTTCTCGGCCAGCGAGGCGAACAGCCGCTCGAACTGATTGGGATCGACGCCGGAGCCGCCGCGCTTGCGTTTCATCTCCGCGCGCAGCTCGTCCATATTCTTGGCGATCTCACGCAATTGCTCCGCATCGGCGGATTGCTGCGTGGGAGCGGCGGGCTGGTGGAGCCGCTGCTCGAGCTTCTCGATCTTGCGGCCGAGCTCGTCCACGGGATGGACGATCTTGGCTTCGGCCGCCGCATCGATCTTTTTGGCGAAGGAGGCGAAGAGCTGCTGGACCTGATCGACGTCGACGCCCGCGCCGCTGCGCTCTATGCGCGCGGCGAGCGATTTGTGGACCTGCTCGATGCGCTCGTTGATCTCGTCGAAGCGCTTGCCGCCGCCCGATTTCGTCGAGATGTTGTCGAGCTTGGCTGCGAAATATTCGAGCCGGCGCTCGAGCGCGGCGAAGGAGCCGCCGATCTCGGTGGAGACGATGGAGCGAATGCTCTGCACGAGCTCGCTCACATCCTTGGCCGTCGCGACATTGACGCCGGCGCTGAACTCATCGACCTGCGTCGTCAGCGCGGCGATGCCGGCCTCGAGCTTCTCGATCGGCAGAGGACGGCGGGAAACCGCCTTCAGCAGCTCGTGAATCTCGCGCGTTTCGCCGGCGATCGCGTCGATGGCGGCGCGATCGGCGCCGCCGGCGGCATGATGCTCGGCGAGCTTGTCGTTCAGCGCGCGCACTTCCTCATAGAGGACGGCGACGATGCGGCTCGGATCGAGATCGCGCAGGATGGAGGCGAGATCGGCGGTGAGACGCTCCACCGGCGCCAGCACCATCTCCTCGACGCCGTAGAGACGCTGCGCCTCGACGCGCTCGGTCAGCTCGCGCAGCGCCGATTCGACGGCGGCGACGGAGGCGCGCGGCGCGAGATCGACGAGGGCGCGGGAGAGGCCTTCGAGATCACAGCGCAAAAGGTCGATCTGGGCGACGACGGCCGCCTGCTGCTCGCCCTGCACGCTCTGCTCGGCGCGGGCCGACATCAGCTGGCGCGACAGCGACTCGATCGATTCGGCGAGACCGTCGAAGATCGCCGGCCGCGCTTCGATCGCCGCTCTGGCGACGAAATCGCCGCCCGCCTGATCCTCGAGCGCGCGCTGGCGCTCGGTGATCTCGGCGACGGCTTCCGCCAATGGACGCCGCGCGGCGGCGCGACGCTCGCGCTCCTGCCGGCTGTCGCGCTCCTGTCTCTCGCGTTCCGAATTCTCGCGCTCTTGCTTTTCTCGTTCTTGACGCCGGCGCAGCTCGGCGGCGCGGCGCTCCTCGGCTTCCTCGTCCAGCCGCGCCGCAATTTCGGCGAGCCGCTGATCGAGCGCGCCGAGCGCATTCTCGAACTCATAGGCGCGATCGTCGTTGGAGAGGCTGTCGATGCGCGCCTCGAGCCGGGCCAGCGCGTTGCGGATCGGCCGCACGCCTTCATCCGGGCGGGTGGTGGCGATGCGCTCCTCTATGCGGCCGAGCCGATCCATCACCGCGCCGATATCGTCGCCGAGGCGCGCGCGGCTGGTATGATTGCGGTCGATCAGCTTGGCGAGGCCGGAGAGGGCGTTGGCGGTCTTGCGCTCGCTCTCGGCCGAGCGCCGCTCGAAGAGGGCGACGGCGTCGTCGACGATGGCTTTGGCGTCGACCTCGGCGCGGCCGCGCGGCGCGAGCGAGCGGAAATCGTCTTCCGGCTCCTCGTCGCGCAGGTCGCGTCTCGGCGCGGCGTCGCGGCGCATGCGGCCGCGATCATTGCGTCCGTAGAGACGCGAGCGCAGCGCGCGTCGGCGCGCCGGAGCGCTCGGCTCCTCGTCATCGACGGCGGAAGAGCGGTCGTCGAAATTGGCTTTTTCTTGGATCACATCGTCGAGCCAAGCGGAAAGGCTCTTGCCCGATCGTCGTGCGGCGGCGCGCGCGACATCGCGGGTCTCGTGATCTATACCCTTGAAGCTCCAGGGAAATGCCTCTGTCATCGGATATCCGGCGGGCTCGACCCGTGTTGGCCTGGGGAAAACTGGACGAGCGACGACTCGAGAGGCGCGAATCGCGCCGGAACGCTGTGAGGGCGGGGTACGCCGTCGCCGGGGACTTTCCTTCGAAGAAGGTAAATAAAGGGTAAACGCTTGCGCGGAGCCGACCGCGTGGCTCCCCTATTGCGCGGGAGCGGCCGGCTCTCTACCTATTGCTGCGCAGGACGCACGTAACGAACCCCCGATTCGCACGCATTATGAACGACTTGTCTTTCGGCGTCCAAACGCGTTCGACGTTGCGTTTTCGTAACCGAGACAGGCGCATGATCGTCGAGGAGCCGGCCGACCCCGGGAAAACGCCTATATCGAGATATCACCTAACGGATCCGCGCAGGGAGGGCTCTCATGCCGATCTACAAGGCCCCGGTGGACGACACTCTCTTCCTCTTGAACGACGTCCTGCATTTCGAGCGCTATGGCAATCTGCCTGGATTCGCCGACGCCACGCCCGACGTTCTGGCGCAGATCATCGGCGAGGCGGGCAAAATCTGCGAGGAGCGGCTGCAGCCCTTGAACCGCAGCGGCGATGCGGAAGGATGCCGGCTGAATGCTGCTGGCGAGGTGACGACGCCGGCCGGCTTCGAGGAGGCCTATCGCGAGTTCGTCGCCGGCGGCTGGGTGGGGCTGGCGGTTCCGCCCGAATATGACGGACAAGGCCTGCCTTATACGTTGGCCGTGGTGATGAATGAATTCGCCTCGGCGGCCAATATGTCCTTCGCCATGTATCCGGGCCTGACGCAAGGCGCGCTCGCCGCGCTGCTGCGCCATGGAAGCGAGGAGCAGAAGCGCCTCTTCGCGCCGCCCATGGCGGCGGGCCGCTGGACCGGCACGATGAATCTGACCGAGCCGCAATGCGGCACCGATCTCGGCCTGCTCACCACCAAGGCGAGCCCGCGCGAGGATGGCTCCTACTCTATCAGCGGGCAGAAGATTTTCATCTCCGCCGGCGAGCATGATCTCGCCGAGAACATTATCCATCTCGTGCTCGCGCGCATCGAAGGCGCGCCGGCCGGGGTGAAGGGAATCTCGCTCTTCATCGTGCCGAAATACGAGGTGAATCCCGATGGGACGCTCGGCGCGCGCAATGCCGTGCGCTGCGGCGCGCTCGAGCATAAGATGGGCATTCACGGCAACGCCACATGCGTGATGAATTATGACGGCGCCAGGGGCTTTCTCGTCGGCGAGCCCAATCGGGGCCTCAATGCGATGTTCGTGATGATGAACGAGGCGCGGCTCGGCGTCGCCGTGCAGGGTCTCGCGCAATCGGAGGTCGCCTATCAGAATGCGGCGGCCTACGCCAAGGAACGCCTGCAAGGACGCGCGCTCACCGGCGCGAAGAACGCCGGCGGCGGCGCCGATCCCATCATCGTGCATCCGGATATTCGGCGGGGCCTCATGGAGATGAAGGCCTTCAACGAGGCGGCGCGCGGCCTCGCCCTCGCCACCGCGCTGGACAGCGATATTGCGCATCGCTCGGAGGACGCGGCGGCGCGTCAGATCGCGGAGGATCGTCTCGGGCTGCTGACGCCGGTGCTGAAGGGCGTGCTCACCGATCTCGGCTTCGAGAGCGCGGTGAAGGCGCAGCAGATCTGGGGCGGGCATGGCTATATAGACGAGAATGGCGTCGAGCAATTCGTGCGCGACGCGCGCATCACCATGATCTATGAGGGCGCAAACGGCATTCAGGCGCTCGATCTCGTCGGCCGCAAATTGGCCAAGGACAATGGCCGCGCCGCAATGGCCTATTTCGCCGAGGTGAGCGACTTTATCGCCCATGACAGTTCCGACGAGATGAAGCCTTTCGTGGAGCCGCTGAAGGCCGCGCTCGGCGATTTGCAAAAGGCCACGATCTGGCTGATGCAGAATGCGCTCGCCAAGCCCGACAATGGCGCCGGCGCATCTTATGATTACATGCATCTCTTCGGCCGCGTGGCGCTCGGCTACACATGGGCGCGCATCGCCCGCGCGGCGCTCGCCAAGAAGAAGGAGGCGCCCGGCGACGGCGCATGGCTCGACGCCAAGCTGACGACGGGCAAATTCTATATGGAGAAGATGCTGCCCGAGACGGGCTTTCGTCTGGCGCGCATCACGGCGGGCGTCGATACGCTGATGAGCCTGCCGGCGGAGATGTTTTGATAAAGCGAATAGCGAATAGGGAGTAGCGAATAGAGAGAGACGAGCTATTCGCTACTCCCTATTCGCTATTCGCCCAGCAACGGAGTTGCTTCATGCCCGAAGCCTATATCTACGACGCCGTGCGCACGCCGCGCGGTCGCGGCAAGCCCGATGGCTCGCTGCATGAGGTGTCGAGCCTCGGCCTCGCCGTCACCGCTCTTTCCGCGCTGAAGGAGAGGAGCAATCTCGACGGCGCGCCGGTCGATGATGTGATCCTCGGCTGCGTCGATCCGGTCGGCGAGGCCGGCGGTGACATCGCCCGCGCCGCGGCGATCTCCGCCGGCTATGGCTATGAGGTTCCCGGCGTGCAGATCAATCGCTTCTGCGCTTCCGGCCTCGACTCGGTGAATTTCGCGGCCGCGCAGATCATGTCCGGCCAGCACGAGCTGACCATCGGCGGCGGCGTCGAGAGCATGAGCCGCGTCGGCATCGGCGCCTCCGGCGGCGCCTGGCCGGTCGATCCGACCATCGCCATTCCCTCCTACTTCATGCCGCAAGGCGTCTCCGCCGATCTCATCGCGACGAAATACGGCTTCTCGCGCGACGACGTCGACGCTTATGCGGTGCAGTCGCAGCAGCGCGCCGGCCGCGCCTGGGAGGAGAAGCGCTTTTCGAAATCCATCGCGCCGGTGAAGGACGTCAACGGCCTCACCATTCTCGATCGCGACGAACATATGCGACCCGCGACCGACATGCAGTCGCTCGCCGCGCTGAAGCCGTCCTTCGCTTTCTTCGCCGAGCAGGCGGGCTTCGACGCGGTGGCCATTCAGGCGCATCCCGACGTCGAGAAATTGAATCATGTGCATCACGCCGGCAATTCGTCCGGCATTGTCGACGGCGCCGCCGCTGTGCTGCTCGGCTCGCGCGAGGCGGGCGAGCGCCATGGGCTGAAGCCCCGTGCGAGGGTGCGCGCTTTCGCCAATATCGGCTCCGAGCCGGCGCTGATGCTGACCGGTCCTGTCGATGTGACGAAGAAGCTGCTCGCCAAGGCAGGCATGAGCCTTTCCGACATAGACCTCATAGAGGTGAACGAGGCTTTCGCCGCTGTGGTGCTGCGCTTCATGCAGGCTTTCAGCCTCGACGATGCAAAAGTGAATGTGAATGGCGGCGCCATTGCGCTCGGCCATCCGCTCGGCGCGACGGGCGCGATGCTGGTCGGTACGGCGCTCGACGAATTGGAGCGCAGCGGCAAGTCCACGGCGCTGGTGACGCTCTGCATCGGCGCGGGAATGGGAACCGCGACGATCATCGAGCGCGTGTGAATTTCAAGCCTGCGGGAGCGACCCGATGAACCTCGTCAATTTCCGTTTCGAGACCGGCGCCGACGGCGTCGCTCTGCTCACCTGGGACAGCCCCGACCGCTCGATGAACGTCATCACCTTCGAGGTGATGGACGAATTGGAAAAAGTCATCGACGAGGTGGCGAGAAATCCTGAGATCAAGGGCTGCGTGATCGCATCGGGCAAGCCGGCTTTCTCCGGCGGCGCCGATCTCTCCATGCTGCAGAAGAGCGCGGTGGAATACGCCAAAGCGGTGCGCGAGCAGGGCGAAGAGGCTGCGATGAAGCAGTTCTTCGAAGGCGCGCGCAGATTGTCGCTGCTCTATCGCAAGCTCGAGACCAATGGCAAACCCTTCGCCATCGCCATTCACGGCGCCTGTCTCGGCGGCGCTTTCGAGCTGGCGCTCGCCTGCCATTATCGCGTGCTCTCCGACTCCGACAAGACCAAGGTCGGCCTGCCGGAGATCAAGGTCGGCCTCTTCCCCGGCGCCGGCGGCACGCAGCGCGTCGCGCGGCTGATGCAGACGGGCGACGCTCTGCAATTGCTGTTCAAGGGCGAACAATTGAAGGCGGCGAAAGCCAAGGCCGCCGGACTCGTTCACGAGCTCGCGCCGGAAGGCGAAATCGTCGAGCGGGCGCGCGCATGGATCGTCAATGGCGGCAAGGGCAAGGCGCCTTGGGACGTCGACGGCTTCAAGCCGCCGTCGGGCCGTGTGTTCTCGCCGGGCGGCATGATGGTGTGGCCCGCCGCCAACGCCATCTATCGCCGCGAGACCTTCGACAATTATCCCGCCGCCAAGGCCATATTGCACAGCGTGTTCGAGGGGCTGCAATTGCCTTTCGATCTCGGCCTGCGCGTCGAGGCGCGCTGGTTCGCGCATATTCTGCGCTCGAAGCAAGCGGCGGCGATGATCCGCTCGCTCTTCCTCTCCAAGAATGAGCTGGAGAAGGGCGCGCATCGGCCGAAGGAAATTCCGCCGGCGAAATTCGCCAAGATCGGCGTGCTCGGCGCCGGCTTCATGGGCGCGGGCGTCGCCTATGTCAGCGCGCTCGCCGGCATAGAAGTGGTGCTGATCGATCGCGATCAGGAGAGCGCCGACAAGGGCAAGGCCGTCATAGACAAGCTCGTCTCCGGCCAGGTGTCGCGCGGCCGCGCAACGGCGGCGGACAAGGAGGCGCTGCTTTCGCGCATCACCGCGACGCCCGATTATGAGAAGCTCGCCGGCGCCGATCTCATCGTCGAAGCCGTGTTCGAGGAGCGCGGCGTGAAGGCGGAAGTGACGAAAAAGGCGCAGGCCGTCGTCGGTCCCGATGTGATCTTCGCCTCCAATACCTCCACTCTGCCGATCAGCTCGCTGGCCGAGACCTCGCTGAAGCCGGAGAATTTCGTCGGCATTCATTTCTTCTCGCCGGTCGAGAAAATGCTGCTCGTCGAGGTGATCCGCGGCAAGAAGACGAATGACCGCGCCGTGGCGACGGCGCTCGATTTCGTGCGCGTGCTGAGGAAGACGCCGATCGTCGTCAATGATTCACGCGGCTTCTACGCCAATCGCTGTGTGCTCAATTTCGTGCGCGAAGGGCACATAATGCTCACCGAAGGCGTGCCGCCGGCGATGATCGAGACCGCCGCGCGCATGGCCGGAATGCCGGTCGGCCCGCTCTCGCTCAATGACGAGATCGCGCTCGATCTCGCCTGGAAAATCCATCTCGCGACCAAGAAGGATCTCGGCGCAGCCGCCGTCGATCCGACGCAGGAGCGCGTGCTGCATTTCATGGTGGAGCAGGAAGGGCGTCTCGGCCGCAAGAACGGCAAGGGATTCTATGATTATCCGGCGAGCGGCAAGAAGAGCCTGTGGCCGGGCCTCTCGGCGCTCGCCGACAAGAAGCTCGATCCCGACGCCATAGATGTGGAGGAGCTGAAGCAGCGTTTCCTCGTCGTGCAGGCGGTGGAGGCGGCGCGCGTCTTGTTCGAGGGCGTCGTCACCGATCCGCGCGAGGCGGATGTCGGCTCCATTCTCGGCTTCGGCTTCGCGCCTTTCACCGGCGGCACGCTGTCTTATATCGACGGCGTCGGAACGGCGGCCTTCGTCGCAATTTGCGACGAGCTCACGCAGAAATATGGCGAGCGCTTCGCCGCGCCCGCCGAGTTGCGCGAGATGGCGAAGAAGGGCGAGAGCTTCTACGGCAAATATGGCGCGCAGGCGAAGGCGGCGTGATGCGTTACAATCAGCTCGGCCGCACAGGCCTCTTCGTCTCGGAAATCTGCCTCGGCGCGATGACGTTCGGCGAGGCGGGCGGCGCTGGAATCTGGGGCGCGATCGCCGATGTCGATCAGCAGGCGGCGACGCGCATCGTCGAGCGCGCTTTCGCGGCCGGCGTCAATTTCATCGACACGGCCGATGTCTATTCCTTCGGCCGCTCGGAGAAAATGGTGGGGCAGGCGCTCGTCGATCTCGGCGTGAAGCGCAAGGATGTCGTCATCGCCACCAAATTCTATGGCGAGACCGGCGCCGGTCCCAATGATCGCGGCGCCTCGCGCGGGCATATAATGGACAGCGTCGAGGCGAGTCTCGAGCGTCTGCAGACCGATCACATCGATCTCTATCAGATCCACGGCAATGACGCGGTGACTCCGATAGAGGAGACATTGCGCGCGCTGGACGATCTCGTCTCGCGCGGGCTGGTGCGCTACATCGGCCTCTCCAATTGGCAGGCATGGCGCATCGCCAAGGCGCTCGGCGTCTCGGAGCGGCTGGGCTATGCGCGTTACGAGACGGTGCAGGCCTATTATTCCATCGCCGGCCGCGATCTCGAGCGCGAGATCGTCCCGCTTCTCACAGAGGAAAAGCTCGGCCTCATGGTGTGGTCGCCGCTCGCCGGCGGCCTGCTCTCGGGCAAATATGGACCGGGCGCGCCGGAAGGCGCCGAGGGACGCCGCGTCTCTTTCGATTTCCCGCCCGTCGACAAGGATCGCGCCTGGGCTTGCGTCGCGGCAATGCGCGAGATCGGCGCGAAGCATGGCGCGAGCGTCGCCGAGGTCGCGCTCGCCTATGTTCTCGCTAAGCCTTTCGTCACCAGCGTCATCATCGGCGCGAGGCGCATCGATCAGCTCGAGCAAAACCTCGCCGCAGCGAAGCTGCAGTTCACGGCCGATGATCTCGCGCGGCTCGACGCGGTGAGCGCGCTGCCGAAGGAATATCCGGGCTGGATGCTCGAGCGTCAGGGCGCCTTTCGCCGTCCTGCGCCATTCGAGCCGAAATGAAGCGGTCATGACAGACGCGCCATCGCGCGCTAAGCTCGCGGCCATTCGCTGCAACCACGAGTCGTCATGCCAATCCTCGCGCTTCCCTTTCCGATGATCGATCCGGTTCTGGTCGAGCTCGGACCGCTGCCCATACGCTGGTATGCGCTGGCCTATATCGCCGGGCTCGCGCTCGGCTGGCTCTATGCGCGCCGGCTCGTCTCGCGCGAGCATTTGTGGGGCGAGATCGCACATCCCTCGCGCGAGAGTCTCGACGATCTCCTCGTCTATGTCGCGCTCGGCGTCATCATCGGCGGACGGCTCGGCCATGTGCTCTTCTATGAGCGCGATTTTTATTTCCAGCACCCAGAAGAGATCGTGAAAACCTGGAAAGGCGGCATGGCCTTTCACGGCGGGCTCATCGGCGCGATCGTCGCCATGACCTTCTTCGCCTGGCGCGAGAAGATTTTCGCGCTCACCATCAGCGACATTTGTGCGGCCGTCGCGCCGATCGGAATTTTCTTCGGCCGCCTCGCCAATTTCATCAAGCCGGAAATGTGGGGCCGCGAGAGCGACGTTCCTTGGGCCATGGTGTTTCCCGGCGCGGGCGATGCGCCGCGCCATCCGAGCCAGCTCTATGAGGCGGGGCTCGAGGGCGTCGCGCTCTATATTCTGCTCGCCGTCGCCGTGCAGCGCGGCGCGCTGAAACGTCCTGGCCTCGCGACGGGTCTCTTCGGCGTCGGCTATGGCGTGGCGCGCATCGTCAGCGAATTCTTCCGTGAGCCCGATCATTCGGAGGCGTTGGACAATGGCCTCACAATGGGCATGGCGCTGTCTGCGCCGATGATCGTGGTCGGCGCGGCGCTCATGATCTATGCGTTGCGCCCGCAGAAAGTCGAAGCATGAGTTCCTTGCGCGACGATATCGTCGAGCTCATCGCGCAAGACGGGCCGATCACGCTCGAGCGCTATATGTCGCTCGCCCTGGCGCATCCCGCCAAGGGCTATTACATGACGCGCGATCCTTTCGGCGCGGGCGGCGATTTCATCACCGCGCCGGAGATCAGCCAAATGTTCGGCGAACTCATCGGCCTCTGGGCGCAGGAGGCGTGGCGCGCCGCGCAATCGCCTTCGCCGCTGCGCCTCGTCGAGCTCGGCCCCGGTCGCGGCACGCTGATGAGCGATGCGCTGCGCGTCGCGCGCATCGCGCCGGAATTTCTCTCGGCTTTGGATGTGCATCTCGTCGAGACGAGCTCTCTGCTCGAGGCGCGGCAACGGCAGACCTTGGCCAATGCGCCGATCTCGGCGTCCTGGAGCGCGGATGTCGCGCGCGTTCCAGAGGGGCCGGCGATCATCATCGCCAATGAGTTTTTCGATGCGCTGCCGGTGCGCCATTTCGTGCAGACGGAGCGCGGCTGGAGCGAGCGCCTCGTCGGCCTGGACGAGAGCGGCGCGCTCGCCTTCGGCGTCGGCGAGGGCGTGGAGCCCGATCTCACCATCGCGGCGCCGGAAGGCTCGATCATAGAGATCGGCGCGATCGGCGCGCGCATCATGGGCGCTATCGCCGCGCGTCTCGTCGCGCAGGGCGGCGCGCTGCTCGTCATCGACTATGGCTATACGCAGACGGCGCTGGGCGAGACATTGCAGGCCGTGTCGCGTCACGCCTATGTCGATCCGCTGGAGGCGCCGGGCGAGGCCGATCTCACGACGCATGTCGATTTCGCCGCGCTCACGCGCGCTGCAAAGGCGGTCGGCGCGAAAGTGCAAGGGCCGGTGACGCAAGGCGCCTTTTTGAAGCAGCTCGGCGTCGTCGAGCGCGCCGAAGCGTTGAAGAAGCGCGCGACATCGGAGCAGCGCGCCGAGATCGACATTGCGCTGAAGCGGCTCATCGGCGACGGCGACCCCGAGCGCGACATGGGCGAATTGTTCAAGGTCATGGCCGTGACGCATCCAGACATGCCGCTTCTGCCAGGGTTTTTCCAATGAGTGAAGCATTGGAGGCGCTCGGCGCCGGCAACCTCGCTCTGCCCGGCGTGCGCCACGCTTTCTTCACGCGCGCGGGCGGCGTGTCCGAAGGCGTCTACGCTACGCTCAATGGCGGCGTCGGCTCCAATGACGACTCCGCGCGCGTCGCCGAGAATCGCGCGCGCATGGCGCAACGCCTCGGCGCAAAGACGCATCGTCTGCTCGTGCCCTATCAGATTCATTCGCGCGACGCGCTCTATGTCGCTGAGCCTTGGACCGAGGCGGAGCGGCCGCGCTGCGACGGCCTCGTCACCGATGTGGAAGGTCTGGCGCTCGGCGTCACCGGCGCCGATTGCGGAATGCTGCTCTTCGCCGACGCGCGCGCCGGCGTCATCGGCGCCTGCCATGCGGGATGGAAGGGCGCGCTCGCCGGCATGATCGAGGCGACGATCGCGGCGATGGAGACGCGCGGCGCGCATCGCGCCGATATTCATGTCGCGCTCGGCCCGGCGATCGGCCGCGAGAGCTATGAGGTGGGGGGCGAGTTCGTCGCGCGGTTTTTGGCCGAGGATGCGGGTTTCGCGCGCTTCTTCACGCCTTCGACGCGCGAAGGTCATTCCATGTTCGATCTGCCGGCTTTCATCACGCGGCGCGTCGAAGCGGCAAATGTCGCTTCCTTCGAGAATTTGCGCATCGACACTTATGCGGACGAGGCCCGCTGCTTCAGCTATCGCCGCAGCGTGCATCGCAAGGAGCCGGATTACGGGCGGCTGGTGTCGGCGATCGCGATCGGCTACGCCTGTTAATCAGAAACAGGCTTTTTTCGTATGGATTCGAGTTCCGCGCGGCAGACTTTCTCCAATGGTTGGAGGTCGCTCTGCGCGAGCTTCCACAGGACTGCGGCGGCGACTGTTTCGTAGCTGTGCCGGAGCACATTGCCGATGCCGGCCACTTTCCGCCAAGGAATTTCCGGATGACGCGTTTTCAGCTCATCATCGAGATGCCGGCTGGCTTCGGAAATGATCTCGACGCCTCGTTCGACGAGCCATTGTCGTCGCCAATCGGCTTCGAAATCGTCGAGCGAGGCCTCAGCCATGCATTCGTGAATGCGCTCTATGGCTTCGAGGATGTCCTGTAGGCGCGGAACATTCGAAGGGATCGCCATCAGAACACACGCAACGCGGTTACTTCGATCCGTTCCCGCAACGCCTTGTGCAAGCTGTCGCGAGTCATGATGTCGACTGGGGTCCCGAGAAGGTCGCGCGCATAATCCTTTAGGTCCATCAGTTCGAAAAGGCCGAGCTCGCCTTTTCGATAGTCGAAAAACAAATCGACATCCGATGTCGAGCCGGCTTCGTCGCGAGCGGTGGAGCCGAACAAATAGAGACTGAGCACACCGAGCCGCCGCAGCTCGGCTTCGTGCGCTCTCAGTCGTTCCATGGCCTCGTCGCGTCTCATGGCTCTCGCTATAGGCTCACGCCCGCGCCTTCTCCATCATATCCACAAACCGCGCGAAGAGATAATGGCTGTCCTGCGGGCCGGGGGAGGCCTCGGGGTGGTGCTGCACGGAAAAGGCCGGGCGATCGGCGAGGGCAATGCCGCAATTGGAGCCGTCGAACAGCGAGCGATGCGTCTCGGCGACATTGGCCGGCAGGCTGTCGCGATCCACGGCGAAGCCGTGGTTCATCGAGACGATCTCCACCTTGCCGGTGGTGAAATCCTTCACCGGATGATTGGCGCCGTGATGGCCCTGCGGCATTTTCTGCGTCTTCGCGCCGACGGCGAGCGCCATCATCTGATGGCCGAGGCAAATGCCGAAGGTGGGAACCTTCGCCGCCAAGAGCTCGCGAATGGTTGGCACGGCGTATTTGCCGGTCTCGGCCGGATCGCCCGGCCCATTGGAGAGAAACACGCCATCGGGCGAGAGGGCGAGAATATCCTTGGCGCTGGTCGTCGCCGGCACGACGATCACCTCGCAGCCGGCCTCGGCCAGCAACCGCAGAATATTGCGCTTCACGCCATAATCCACGGCGACGACGCGGAGCTTCTTTCCGTCGCGCTTGCCATAGCCGGAGGCTTGCCGCCAGACGGTCTCGTCCCACTCATAGCGCGCGGGCGCGGTGACGGAGGGCACGAGATCCATGCCATCAATGCCCGGCCAGGCGGCGGCCTCGGCGCGCAGCGCTGCGAGATCGAACACGCCGTCCGGCGCGAAGGCGATGACGGCGTTCTGCATGCCCTTCTCGCGGATCAGCGCCGTCAGCGCGCGCGTGTCCAGGCCGCAGAGGCCGATGATCCCACGCGCCGCGAGCCATTCGCCGAGCGGCCGCAGCGCGCGATAATTGGACGGGTCGCTCGAGGGCGCCGCGACGATGACGCCGCGCACGCCGGAGCGGCTCTCGAGATCGACGGTCTCGACATCTTCGTCATTGACGCCGACATTGCCGATATGCGGAAAGGTGAAGGTGACGATCTGCCCGGCGTAGGAGGGATCGGTGAGGATTTCCTGATAGCCGGTCATGGCGGTGTTGAAGCAGACCTCGCCGACGGCCGAGCCCACGGCGCCGAAGCCGAAGCCGAAAATCGCCTCGCCGCTGGCGAGGACCAGAACCCCCGTGTGGACCGGAACCGTCCAACCCGTCGCTGCGTCTTGATCCGGGCTCATCCGCGCTCTATGCCTCACCCTCATCCGCCGGCGCGCCGCCATCGGGCGCCCGCCATCCCTCGAAAAATCTAGATTGCCGCGATCCTTTCGGATCGCAAGCACGTCTAGAACATTTCACTGCGAAGTGGAAATACAATGCGCGAACGTTTCACGGCCGACCTCAAGGCGGCGATGAAGAGCGGCGAAAAGCAGAAAGTCGAGACGATCCGCATGATCACCGCGGGGCTCAAGGATCGCGACATCGAAGCGCGCGCCACGGGCAAGACGCTGGGCGACGACGATATTCTCGCTCTGCTGCAGAAAATGGTGAAGAGCCGACAGGAATCGGTGGAAATCTACGAGAAGGGTGGCCGCCCCGAGCTCGCCGAGAAGGAGCGCGCCGAGATCGCCGTGATCGCGGAATATCTGCCCCAGCAGCTCTCCGAGGCCGAGGTCGCGGAGGCGATAAAGGCCGCCATCGCCGAGACCGGCGCCGCCTCGATCAAGGACATGGGCAAGGTCGTCGCCGCGCTCAAGGCGAAATATACGGGCCGCATCGACTTCGGCAAGGCGAGCGCCGCGGTCAAGGCTGCGCTCGGCGGCTGAGAGCAATCGGGTGATCGAGGAGCGCCGCTCGGAGAGGCGTTTCCACCTCCCCCTCGAGGGGGGAGGTCGAGCGCCGAAGGCGATCGGGAGGGGGTGACGCCCCGAATCTCTGCAGTGAAACCCCACCCCGGACCGCTTCGCGGTCCGACCCTCCCCCTGAAGGGGAGGGTGAGCGCGCCTCACTCCGCTGGTTCGGCCACGCGCGTCTCATAGTTGAGCACGGGGGCGAGCCAGCGCTCGATCTCGGCCACGGAGACGCCCTTGCGGGCGGCGTAATCCTCGACCTGATCGCGCTCCACTTTGGCGACGCCGAAATAATGCGCCTGCGGATGCGCGAAATAGAGGCCGCTGACCGATGAGGCCGGTGTCATGGCGTAGCTCTCCGTCAGCGTGACGCCGGTGCGCTTCGTCGCCTCCAGCAGGCTGAAGAGCGTCGCCTTCTCCGTATGGTCGGGCTGCGCCGGATAGCCGGGCGCCGGGCGAATGCCGCGATAATCCTCCCCGACCAGCTGTTCCGGCGTCAGCGTCTCATCCGCCGCATAGGCCCAGAACTCGCGGCGCACGCGCGCATGCATGCGCTCGGCGAAGGCTTCGGCGAGGCGATCGGCCAGCGCCTTCACCATGATCGCCCCGTAATCGTCATTGGCGCGGGCGAAGCGCTCGGAAATTTTCGCCTCCTGCGCGCCGGCCGTGACGACGAAGGCGCCGAGGTAATCCGCCTTGCCGGAGCCCTCCGGCGCGACGAAATCGCTCAGCGCGACATTGGGCTTGCCGTCGCGGCGCGTGAGCTGCTGGCGCAGCGTATGCAGCGTCGCGAGCCTCTCGACGCGTCCCTCGCCCGTGTAGAGCGCGATATCGTCGTCCACCGCGTTGGCGGGCCAGAATCCGATGACCGCCTTGGGATTGAACCAGCGTTCCTCCACGATGCGCGTCAGCATCGCCTGCGCATCCTCGAGCAATTGCCGCGCCGCCGGCCCGCGCTCGGGATCGTCGAGCAGAGCGGGATAGCGGCCCTTGAACTCCCATGTCTGGAAGAAGGGCGTCCAATCGATATAAGGAACCAGCTCCGCGACATCATAGGAAGCGAAGACGCGCGCGCCGAGGAAGGTCGGCTTGGGCGGCGCATAGGCGGCCCAATCGATCTTCAACGCATTGGCGCGCGCGGCGGCGAGCGAAACGCGCTGCTTGTCCGCTTGAGCGCGCGCATGGGCGTCGGCGACCTTCTCATATTCCTCGCGCGTCTTGGCGACATATTCGGCGCGCGAAGCCTGCGACATCAGCGCCTGGGCGACGCCCACCGCGCGCGAGGCGTCGGTCACATAGACGGCCTGGCCCTTGGTGTAATTGGGGCTGATCTTCACCGCCGTATGCACGCGGCTCGTCGTGGCGCCGCCGATGAGCAGCGGCGCGTCGAAACCTTCGCGCTCCAGCTCCGAGGCGACGAAGCACATTTCGTCGAGCGAGGGCGTGATGAGGCCGGAGAGGCCGATGATATCGACCTTCTCGGCTTTCGCCGTCTCGAGAATTTTGGCGGTCGGCACCATCACGCCGAGATCGATGATCTCGAAATTATTGCAGCCGAGCACGACGCCGACGATGTTCTTGCCGATGTCGTGAACGTCGCCCTTCACCGTCGCGAGAAGAATCTTGCCGGCGGTGGAGCGCGTCTCCTTGTTCTCCTCCATATAGGGAAGGAGATGCGCCACGGCCTGCTTCATCACGCGCGCGGATTTGACGACTTGCGGCAGGAACATTTTGCCCTGGCCGAAGAGATCGCCGACGACATTCATGCCGGCCATCAGCGGACCTTCGATCACATCGAGCGGACGCGCGCTCGAGAGGCGCGCCTCTTCCACATCCTGCTCGATATAATCGGCGACGCCATTGACCAGCGCATATTCCAAACGCTTCTCGACGCCGGCCTCGCGCCATGCGGCGTCCTTCTCCGCCGCTTTGGCGCCAGCGCCTTTGAAGCGCTCGGCCATTTCGACGAGGCGCTCGGTCGCGTCGGGACGGCGGTTCAGCACCACATCCTCGCAGGCCTCGCGCAGCTCGGGGTCGATCTTCTCATAGACGGCGAGCTGGCCGGCGTTGACGATGCCCATATCCATCCCCGCCGCAATGGCGTGATAGAGGAAGACGGAGTGCATCGCCTCGCGCACCGGCTCATTGCCGCGGAAGGAGAAGGAGAGGTTCGACACGCCGCCGGAGACATGCGCATGCGGCAGAGTCGTCTTGATCGCGCGCGCCGCGTCGATGAAATCGACGCCGTAATTGCTGTGCTCGTCGATGCCGGTCGCGACGGCGAAAATATTGGGATCGAAGATGATGTCCTGCGGCGGAAAGCCCACTTCCTGCGTGAGAATCTTATAGGCGCGGCCGGAGATTTCCACCTTGCGCGCGAAAGTGTCGGCCTGGCCCGCCTCGTCGAAGGCCATGACGACGACCGCGGCGCCATAGCGCTTCACCTTGGTCGCCGCCTCGATGAATTTCTCCTCGCCTTCCTTCAGCGAGATGGAGTTGACGACGCCCTTGCCCTGCAGACATTGCAGGCCGGCCTCGATCACCTCGAATTTCGACGAATCCACCATCACCGGCACGCGCGCTATGTCGGGCTCGGCGGCGAGGAGATTCAAGAACTCGACCATCGCCTTTTTGGAATCGAGCAGGCCTTCGTCCATATTGACGTCGATGACCTGCGCGCCATTGGCGACCTGATCGCGCGCCACATCCAGCGCCGCGGCGTAATCGCCGGCGGTGATGAGCTTGCGGAACTTCGCCGAGCCGGTGACATTTGTGCGCTCGCCGACATTGACGAAGGGAATGTCCTTGGTCAGCGTGAAAGGCTCGAGGCCGGCGAGGCGCAGCAGCGGCGCGATCGTCGGAACAGCGCGCGGCGCGACGCCCTTCACGGCGCCGGCGATGGCGGCGATATGCGGCGGCGTCGTGCCGCAGCAGCCGCCGACGACATTGACGAGGCCCGACTTCGCGAATTCGCCGACCAGCTCGGCCATATATTCCGGGCTCTCGTCATAGAGGCCGAATTCATTGGGCAGGCCGGCGTTGGGAAAGGCGCAGATTCGCGTGTCGGCGATGCGCGAGACTTCCGCGATATGCTGGCGCATCTCGCGCGCGCCGAGCGCGCAATTGAAGCCGATGGAGAAGGGCTTCGCGTGCGCGATCGAGTTCCAGAAGGCGGCGGCCGTCTGGCCGGAGAGCGTGCGGCCGGAGAGATCGGTGATGGTGCCGGAGATCATCACCGGAAAGCGCGTGCCGACCTTCTCGAATGCGTCCTCCACCGCATAGATCGCCGCCTTGGCGTTCAGCGTGTCGAAGATCGTCTCGATCAAGAGAATATCGGCGCCGCCTTCCAACAGGCCGAGCGCTTCCTCGAGATAGGCGGCGCGCAGATCGTCGAAAGTGACGGCGCGAAAGCCGGGATTGGAGACATCCGGCGAGATGGAGGCGGTGCGATTGGTCGGCCCCATGGAGCCGGCGACGAAGCGCGGCACGCCCGTCTCGCGCGCCACCTCGTCGGCCGCTGCGCGAGCGAGGCGCGCGCCTTCGTAATTGAGCTCATAGACGATATGCTCGAGCCCGTAATCGGCCTGCGCGATAGAGGTGCAGGAGAAAGTGTTGGTCTCGATAATGTCGGCGCCGGCTTCGAGATAGGCGCGATGAATCGCCTTGATCGCCGCCGGCTGCGTCAGCGTCAGCAGGTCGTTGTCGCCGCGCAAATCCTTCGCATGATCCTTGAAGCGCTCGCCGCGAAAATCGGCCTCGGTGAATTTGTGGCGCTGGATCATCGTGCCCATGGCGCCGTCGAGCACGAGAATGCGCTCGCTCGCCGCCTTCTCCAGCGCTGCGAGAATCTTCGGTCCGTGGTTCTTGTCGAAACTCATGCTGCGACTTTCTCGGTGACGGGGCGCACGCCCAGAAGATGGCAGATCGCGAAGACGAGATCGGCGCGATTGTTTGTGTAGAAATGGAATTCCTTCACGCCGCCTTCGGCGAGGCCGAGCACCTGCTCGGCGGCGACCGCGGCGGCGATGAGCCGGCGCGTGACCGGATCGTCGTCCAATCCCTCGAAGCGATGCGCGAGCCAATCAGGCACGCTCGCGCCCGCCTTGCGCGCGAAATTCGCCGTCTGCTTGAAGTTCTGCACCGGCATGATGCCGGGCACGATCGGAATCTTTATGCCCCGCGCGCGCGCCTTGTCGAGAAAACGGAAATAGACGTCGTTCTCGAAGAAGAATTGCGTGATGGCGCGCGTCGCGCCGGCGTCGATCTTGGCTTCGAGCGCATCGAGATCGTCCTCGATCGTGCGGCTCTCGGGATGGCCTTCTGGATAGGTGGAGACGGAAATCTCGAAATCGCCTATGGCGCGAATGCCGCGCACCAGCTCGGTGGAGCTGCGATAGCCTTGCGGGTGCGGCTCGAATCGCGTGCCGACGCCGGTCGGCGGATCGCCGCGCAACGCCACGATGTGCCGTACGCCGGCGTTCCGATAGTCGCGCACGATCTCGTCGATCTCCGCGCGCGCGGCGGAGACGCAGGTGAGATGCGCGGCGGGCAGAATGTCGGTCTCGGCGGCGAGCCGCGCGACGATGTTGTGCGTGCGCTCGCGCGTGGAGCCGCCGGCGCCGTAAGTGACGGACACGAATTTGGGCTTCAAAGGCGCGAGCCGCGCGATCGAATCCCAGAGCTGCGCCTCCATCTCCGGCGTCTTCGGCGGGAAGAATTCGTAAGAAATATCGAAATGGCCCGGAGGCCACAGGCTGCGATTGTCGGACATCATGCGGTCTCGAAGCTGGCTTTGGGCAGGGGATCGGCGATGACGCGAGGATCTTGCGCCAGCCACAGGGATACGGTGAGCTTCGCGCCGTCGTCGGCGGAAGGCGCGAGATCGCGATGGCGCAGAATCTCGAGGCCGGCCTGCTCCAGCAAAGTCGTGACCTCCTGCTGCGAGAAGCCGAGGCGGCGATGCGCATGCTCGTCGCGCAAGGTCTCCTCGCGATGCGGCGCGAAATCGACGACCAGCAGCCTGCCGCCGGGCGCGAGCGTGCGCGCCGCCTCACGCAAGGCGCGGCCGGGATCGTCGAGATAATGCAGAACCTGATGCACGATGACGAGATCGCAGCTGCCCCGTTCGATCGGCAGCGCATACATGTCGCCCTGGCGCAGCTGCACATTGCGCGCGCCGGCTTTTTCCAGCCGGCCGCGCGCGACGCCGAGCATTGCGGAGGAGAGATCGACGCCGATGGCCTGCTCCGCCTGCGGCGCGAACAGCTCCAGCATGCGGCCGGCGCCGGCGCCGAGATCGAGCAGGCGGCGCAGCGGCTTCTCGCCCACCGCCTCGCGCATGGCGGCCTCGACTTGCGCCTCCGGCACATGCAGCGAGCGGATCGCGTCCCATTCGGGCGCATGCTCTGCGAAATAGCGGGCGGCGGCGTCGGCGCGGGCCTGCCGCACCTCGGCGAGGCGGGCGCGGTCGCCGGCGATGCGGGGATCCAGCGGATCGAGCCAGGAGACGACGCTGCGGGCGATCTCGCCGGGCGCATCCGCCGAGGCGAGGCGGAAGAAGGCCCAGGCGCCCTCGCGGCGGCGCTCCACCAGCCCGGCCTCCACCAAAAGCTTCAAATGGCGGGACACGCGCGGCTGCGACTGGCCGAGAATGGCCACGGCCTCGCTCACCGTCAGCTCCGTCTCGGCCAGCAGGCCGAGCAGGCGCAGACGCGTCTCCTCGCCCGCCGCATTGAGGGCGGCGAGCGCGGGCTCGAGCAAAAGAGGGCGAGACTCGGTCATTTGGCCTTTGTCGGGGGCTCGACTGATTAGATATAAAGATATCTATATGCGTCGTCTCTACGAAAATCAAGACGCGCGGCGGCTCCCCCGGCAGGGCTGGACTTCGATTTCGTCGGCCATAGATGAGACCGCGTTGGCGGTGCGCATGTGGCGGCGGTTAGGACAAACTTCTCGAAGCTCGGAGCGGCTACCCGACGCGGCTTATGTCGAGCTCGTCGATATGGTCGTGCGCCCGGCGCTGCCCGTGGTCTTCATGGGCGTCGCTCTGGCCTGCGTCGGCCTGCTGCTCGCCTCGCGCAAGCAGGATATCGTGCTGCTCGTTTTGACCTTCGCCGCCATGGCTGTGGATGTCGCGAGCGTTTTCATGGTGCTCGCCTATCGGCGGCGCACGGCCGAGGCGACGATCGTCGCCGATGAGGCGCGGCTCTGGGAGAGGCGCTTCGCCCTCGGGCTTTTTTCCTTCGCCGCGCTGCTCGGCGCGATCAATGCGCGCGGCTTGTTCTCGGCGCATCCCGTCGATTCGGCGCTGGTGCCGATGCTGACCTCGGGCATGGCCTTCGTCTTTGCCGGCGGCGTGCTCTCCAATGTCGCCTTTCGACCGCGACTATGCGGCATCGGCATCGCTCTGTCGGCGACGCCGACCATCGCCGGCTGCCTCGATCGCGCGGCGCAGGCGACCGACATTCATGTCGCTGTCGGCTTCGCCTTGCAGGCGCTGCTGCTGACCGGCTTCGCGCTCGCCGGGCTCGGCTGGGCCTCGGTGACTTACGAGGGGGCGGTCCGGCAGATCGTCTCCAAGCTCGATTTCGCCATTATGGCGCGGCGCGACGATCTGACCGGCCTCTCCAATCGCGTCGAACTGCGCGACCGATTCGACGCCGCCGTCGCCGGCCTGAGCGAGGAGGGCGATCTTCTGGCGATCCTCTGCCTCGATCTCGACCGCTTCAAAGCCGTCAACGATTCTTACGGCCATTTGACCGGCGACATGCTGCTGCGCGCCGCGGCAGGCCGCCTGTCGTCGGCGGTGCGCCGGGAGGATACGGCGGCGCGGCTCGGCGGCGACGAATTCGTCGTGCTGCAGACCGAGCTTCGGCGGCCGGGCGAGGCGCTGCTGCTCGCCCATCGCATCATTCGCGCCCTCGGCGCGCCTTATGAGATCGAAGGGCGCACAATTCAGATCGGCGTCAGCATAGGCGTGGCGATCGCGCCCCGCGACGGCATGACGCTCGAGCAGCTCATCGCCCGCGCCGACGCCGCGCTCTACCGGATGAAACGCAGCGGGCGCGGCGGCGTCGTCTTCGCGGACGAGCCGCCGCCGCCTTCCGCCGCCAATGATTCGTGAGCGTGAAAAAGGGCGCCGAATTGGTCGGCGCCCGCCGCCCCGGCGGAATGCGTCATGCGGCAATTTCCGGCAAACAGCCGCGCTTTCCCGCTCGCGCGATTGACAGGGCGCCGAGCGCATAAGCTAATCGCCCGTCGCCCTTTCCGGCGTCGCTTCGAGGAGGCGCAGCAGCTCCCGTGTCGATCAAGGTCGCGCTCCACCATCTCACCCATTACAAATACGACCGGCCGGTCGCGCTCGGGCCGCAGGTGATAAGGCTGCGGCCGGCGCCCCATTGCCGCACCCGCGTGCCGAGCTATTCGCTCAAGATCGCGCCCGCCGAGCATTTCATCAACTGGCAGCAGGACCCGCATGGCAATTGGCTGGCGCGCCTCGTCTTTCCGGAGAAGGCGGAGGAATTCCGCATCGAGGTCGACCTCCATGCGGAAATCGCCGTCTACAACCCTTTCGACTTTTTCGTCGAACCTTATGCCGAGAGCTTTCCCTTCGCCTATCCGCAGGAGCTGCGGACCGAGCTCGCCTCCTGTCTCGAGGCGGAGGAGCTGGGGCCGCTGACCGAGGCCTTCGTCGAGGCCGTGCGCCCGCGCGAGGCGGTCGCGATCGTTCCCTTCCTCGTCGCGCTCAATGCGCGGCTGCAACGCGACATTCGCTATGTGATCCGCATGGAGCCCGGCGTGCAGGCGCCGGACGAGACGCTCGCCGCCGGGACCGGCTCCTGCCGCGACTCGGCCTGGCTGCTCGTGCAGATATTGCGCCGCCTCGGCCTCGCGGCGCGTTTCGTCTCCGGCTATCTCATTCAATTGAAGGCGGACGTCGATCCGATCGAGGGCCCGACCGGAACCGATCATGATTTCACCGATCTGCACGCCTGGGCCGAGGTCTATATTCCCGGCGCCGGCTGGATCGGCATGGACGCCACCTCCGGCCTCTTCTGCGGCGAGGGGCATCTGCCTTTGTGCAGCGCGCCGCATTATCGCTCCGCCGCGCCGCTCTCCGGCGTCGTCGAGCCGGCGGAGGTCGAGTTCGGTTTCGAGATGAGGGTGCAGCGCATCCGCGAGGCGCCGCGCATCACCGCGCCTTTCTCGGACGAATCCTGGGCGAGGCTCGACGCGCTCGGTGAGAAGGTCGACGAAGATATCCGTGCTCAGGATATGCGCCTCACAATGGGCGGCGAGCCGACCTTCGTCTCCATCGACGATTTCCAGGCGCCGGAATGGAACACCGCCGCCGTCGGCCCCACCAAGCGCGCCCGCGCCGACGATCTGGTGCGGCGCCTGCACGAGCGTTTCGCCAAAGGCGGCTTTCTGCATTACGGGCAGGGCAAATGGTATCCGGGCGAGAGCCTGCCGCGTTGGGCCTTCGCGATCTATTGGCGCAAGGACGGCAAGCCGGTCTGGCGCGACCCCGAGCTCGTCACCCGCATCGGCTCGACCCAAATCCCGACGATTCAGCAGGGCGAGGAGTTCGTCGTCGATCTCTCCGAGCGTCTGGGGCTCGGCCGGCGCTATGTGATCCCGGCCTTCGAGGACCCCTCTCATTGGCTGCTGAAGGAGGGCTCGCTCCCTGTCAATGTCGATCCGCTCGATTCGAAGATCGACGACGCGGAGGAGCGCGCCCGCATGTTGCGCGCCTTCGAGCGCGGCCTGTCCAAGCCCGCGGGCTTCGTTCTGCCCGTCCAGCGCTGGAACGCCCGCGCCGAGCGGCGCTGGGTGTCGGAGCGCTGGCCGCTGCGGCGCGGACGGCTCTTTCTCGCGCCGGGCGATTCGCCGATCGGCCTGCGCCTGCCGATCAGCTCGCTGCCGTGGATTCCGCCGAGCGCCTATCCCTATAGCTGGCAGCAGGATCCGAGCGAGCCGCGCGCGCCGCTGCCCGATCCCGCGCAATTCCAGCAGATCTACGAGAGCAGCGCGCTCTATGATCGTCAGGAGCAGAGCGAGCAATTCATCGTCGAAGGCGCGGTGCGCACCGCGCTGGCCGTCGAGCCGCGCGACGGCGTGCTCTGCGTCTTCATGCCGCCGGTTTCGACGCTCGAGGATTATCTCGAGCTGCTGACCGCGGTGGAGGCGACCGCCAAGGCGATGAATCTGCCGGTTCACATCGAGGGCTATCCGCCGCCGGTCGATCCGCGCCTCGAGGTCATCAAGGTCACGCCGGACCCCGGCGTCATCGAGGTGAACATCCATCCGGGCGACACATGGCGCGACGCCGTCGCCACCACCACGGGCCTCTATGAGGACGCCCGGCAATCGCGGCTGACGGCCGATAAATTCCTGATCGACGGCCGCCAGACCGGCTCCGGCGGCGGCAATCATGTCGTGCTCGGCGGCCGCACGCCTTTCGATTCGCCCTTCCTGCGCCGGCCGGATCTGCTCAAGAGCCTCGTGCTCTATTGGCAGCGCCATCCGTCGCTCTCCTATCTCTTCTCGGGCCTCTTCATCGGTCCGACGAGCCAGGCGCCGCGGCTCGACGAGGCGCGTCACGATTCGCTCTATGAGATGGAGATCGCGCTCGCCAATGTGCCGGAGGCGGGGACGACGAATTTCCCGCCCTGGATCGTCGATCGCCTGTTCCGCAATCTGCTCGTCGACGTGACCGGCAACACGCATCGCGCCGAAATCTGCATCGACAAGCTCTATTCGCCGGACAGTCCGACCGGACGCCTCGGCCTCGTCGAGTTCCGCTCTTTCGAGATGCCGCCGGACGCGCGCATGAGCCTCGCGCAGCAATTGCTGCTGCGCGCGCTCGTCGCCTGGTTCTGGCGCGAGCCGCAGAGGGGCGGGCTGGTGCGCTGGGGAACGGCGCTGCACGACCGCTTCATGCTGCCGCATTTCGTTTGGCGCGATTTCCTCGACGTGCTCGGCGATCTGCAGGGGGCGGGCTATGCTTTCGAGCCGGAATGGTTCGAGGCGCAGAAGGAATTCCGCTGCCCGCTCGCCGGCCGCGTCGAACATGGCGGGGTGGAGCTCGAGATTCGGCAGGCGCTGGAGCCCTGGCATGTGCTGGGCGAGGAAGGCGTCGCCGGCGGCACGGCGCGCTTCGTCGATTCCTCGGTGGAGCGCGTCGAGGTGAAGGCCAAGGGCTTCGTCCCCGGCCGCCATGTGATCGCCTGCAACGGCCGCCGCGTGCCCATGGCCAGCGCCGGCGCCTCGGGGGAGGCGGTGGCGGGCGTGCGCTTCAAGGCCTGGCAGCCGGCCTCGGGAATGCAGCCGACCATCCCAGTCCACTCGCCGCTGACCTTCGACGTGATAGACAGCTGGAGCGAGCGCTCGCTCGGCGGCTGCGTCTATCACACGGCGCATCCGGGCGGTCGCAGCTACGACACTTTTCCGGTAAACTCCCATGAGGCGGAGGCTCGCAGGCTGGCGCGGTTCCAGGATCACGGCCATACGCCCGGCAGGGTGAGGCCGCCGCGCGAGGAGCCGGCGGGAGAGTTCCCGCTGACTTTGGACCTGCGGAGGAGTTGTGCCGGCTGAGCGGACGATCGATGCGAGCACGGGAGAAGCGGCGCGGCGAGTCGCCTCCTGGATCGCCCGTTATGCGCCGCCGAAGGGCGTGCCGGACGAGCTGGTCGGCCCGGACGGACGCGTGCGTCCCCATTGGGCGAGCCTGCTCGACACGCTGGGAGGCCTCAGCCGCGAGGATATAGACGATCGTTTCGCCGCCGCCGGACGTCGCATCCGCGACATGGGCGTCTCCTATCGCGTGCTCGGCGAAAACAAAGAGCGCACCTGGCCGCTGAGCCGGCTGCCGCTGCTGCTGCCGCAGGCCGAATGGCGCGAGATCGCCGCGGGCGTCGCCCAGCGCGCCGAGCTGCTCGACATGGTGCTGCGCGACGCCTATGGCGAGCAGCGCCTCGTCAAGGAGGGCGCGCTGCCGGCGGCGGTCGTCGCCGGCTCGCCGGATTACATTCGCCCGATGAGCGGCGCGACGCCGCCGGGCGGACGCTGGCTGCGCTTTTACGCCGCCGAGATCGGCCGTGGCCCGGACGGACGCTGGTGGGTGCTCGGCGACCGCGCCCAGGCGCCCTCGGGCGCCGGCTATTCGCTGGAGAATCGGCTGGTGATGGCGCGCACCTTCCCGCGCCTCTATCGCGACATGAAGGTCGAGCGGCTCGCGCCCTTCTTCCGCGATTTCCGCGCCGCCCTCGCCAAGGCCGCGCAACAGAAGGACCCGCGCATCTGCCTGCTGACGCCCGGCCCGTTCAGCGAATCCTATTCCGAGCAGGTGAGCCTCGCGCGCTATCTCGGTTTTCTGCTGGTCGAAGGCGCCGATCTCGTCACCAGCGAGCGCAAGCTGCATGTGCGCACCATCGCCGGGCTGAAGCGCGTCGATGTGGTGTGGCGCAGAGTCGACGCCGATTGGTGCGATCCGCTGGAGCTGAACGCCGCCTCGCATCTCGGCGTGCCGGGACTGCTCGACACGATTCGCGAGGGCAATGTCACCATCGCCAATATGCCGGGCGCCGGCCTCATCGAATCGCGCGCTCTGCTCTCCTTTCTGCCGGCCATCGCCCGCCGCCTGCTCGGCGAGGATCTGCGCCTCGCCAATATCGCGACATGGTGGTGTGGCCAGGACGAGGCCCGCGACGCCGTGCTCGCCTCGCTCGAGGACCGCGCCGTCGCCCCCGCCTTCGGCGAGCATCTCGCCGGCTTTCCCGGCCGCCGCGTGGCGCTGGGGGCCGAGTTCGACGCCGCCGAGCGGGCGCGTCTCACCGAGGCGATGCGCGCCCGCGGCATGGATTATGTCGGCCAGGAGGTCGTGCAGCTCTCGACGACGCCGGTCTGGAAGGATGGCGCGCTGGTTCCGCGCCCCTTCGCGCTGCGCGTCTTCGCCGCCGCCACGGCGGATGGCTGGCGGGTGATGCCGGGCGGCTTCTGCCGCGTGTCGGATCGTCTCGATGTGCGCGCCATCTCCATGGGGGCGGGCGCGCAATCGGCCGATGTCTGGGTGCTCGGCGATCGGCCGACCGACAATTCCACTCTGCTGCCGACGAGCGACGATGTCGAGATCGTCCGCATGGTCGGCGATCTGCCGAGCCGCGCCGCCGACAATCTCTTCTGGATGGGCCGCTATTTCGAGCGCGCCGAGGCGACGCTGCGGCTGGTGCGCTCGCTCTGCAATCGCCTCACCGAGGCGGATGCGCCCAATTACAGCGGCCGCCAGCCGATCGAGCGGCTGGAGCGCGTGCTGCTCGCCTGGGGCGCCGCGCCGACGCGCGACCCGCGCCTCTCGGCGGCCGAGCTCGCCCTCGCCGCCGCCAGCGGCGCCGAGACGGCCGGCTCCGCCCTCTCCATCGCCCGCGCGGCCAAGCACGCCGCCTCCATCGTGCGCGAGCGCCTGTCGCAGGATATTTGGCATCTCGTCCGCCTGCTGGAGGCGCGGCTCGACGATTTCTCTCACGGCCCGGCCTCGGAGCCGGAAGTGCTCGAGGGCGTCGAGCAATCGCTGCATATATTGGCGGCGCTCTCCGGCCTCATCGACGAGAATTTCAACCGCGTCGCCGGCTGGTGCTTCCTCGATCTCGGCAAGCGCGTCGAGCGGGCGATCAACGCCTGCCGCTTCTCCCGCCAATTCGCCGACGAGGGCGCGACCATCGACAGCCTCGACACTCTGCTCGAGCTGATCGATTCGCAGATCACCTATCGCTCACGCTATCTCGCCGGCGCCGCTCTCGCGCCCGTGCTCGATATGGCGGTGCTCGATCCCTATAATCCACGCTCGGTCGGCTTTCAGGTGGCCAAGATAGAGGAGCATCTCTCCTCTCTGCCGACCCTGCGTCACGACGGATTGCTGGAGGCGCCGCGCCGTCTCGCCGTGAAATTGCGCGCGGAGATAGAGGTGGCGAACGCCGCCGAGCTGGACGCCGCCAAAATCTTCACCCTGGAGCAGCGCTTGATGAGCCTTGCGGATGCGCTCGCCGCCCGCTACTTCCTGCAGGGCTCCAATGCGGCCCATTTCGAAGAGCCGATCCGGTTAGCGTGATCTACGACATCACCCATGTGACGACCTACAGCTACGAGGCGCCCGTCGCCGCGGCGCGCTGCGCTTTGCGCTTATTGCCGCGCGACGACGCCGGCCAGCGCGTCGTCTTCGGCCGCATCGACATCACGCCTGCGCCGCACGACTGGCGCGAGCGCGTCGATTTCTACGGCAATCGCGTCGCCGAGGCGCAGCTCGACGCGCCCCATGTGAAGCTCGGCATAGCGATGAGCGCGCGCGTGCGCGTCGAGCGCGCCGCCCCGCCCGCCGAGGCGCTGACGCCGCCTTGGGAGGTCGTGCGCGCAGAGGCGCTGGAGACGCCCTCGCTCGGACCCGACGCGCCGGCGCATTTCATCTTTCCGAGCCGGCTCGCCCCGCTCTACGAGCCCGCGACGGCGTATGCGCGCGAGAGCTTTCCGCCCGGCCGGCCGATGCTGGCTGGCGCGGTCGAGCTGATGCGGCGGATCCATCGCGATTTTCTCTACGATCCCAACGCGACCCATGTCGCAATGCCGCTGGCGCAGGCTTTCGACAAGCGCAGCGGCGTCTGCCAGGATTTCACCCACATCATGATCGCCGCGCTGCGCGGCCTCGGTCTGCCGGCGGCCTATGTCAGCGGCTATATCCGCACCATTCCGCCGCCGGGCGCGGTGAAGCTCGAGGGCGCCGACGCCTCGCACGCCTGGATTTCGGTCTGGTGCGGGCGCGAGTTCGGCTGGCTCGGCGTCGATCCGACCAACGCCATTCTGGCTTTGAACGATCATGTCGTCATCGCGCGTGGCCGCGATTACGCCGATGTCTCGCCGATCGACGGCGTGATTTTCGCCGCGGGAAAGCAGAAGCTCGACGTCAGCGTCAGCGTCACGCCGATAGAAGAGGCCGCCTGAGCAGCCGGTCGATCTTCGTCAGCTCGCAATGATGCAGCAGCAGCACCTCATTGGAGGCGGCGAGCTGCACCGCGCTCGCCGTATAGCCCTTGGTGGCGACGACGATTCCGCGCTCAGCCTCCTCATGGGCGATGGCGGCGACGATCTCCTGCACGGCCCTGTTGCCGACCGGCTTCGAATATTTCTTGCACTGGACGACGATCCTGCGCCCGCGTTTCTCCGCGACGATATCGACGCCCTGATCGCCGCTCAGCTGCGTGACCCGCGCGCTCCATCTCGCCTCGCGCAGCAGCGCCGCGCAGAAATGCTCGTAATCCTCCGGGCTCATGTCGTCGCTATATTGCGGAAAGGCGATCTCCTCATAGGCCAGCACGGCGAGATGCAGCACGCCCACGAAAGCCGTCGCCATCGCCGCCACCCCGGCGACATGCGGCCAGAGCGCGCCCGCCGCCGCCGTGAAGACGATGATGAAGGCGAGGCATCGTCTCTTTCTGCTGCGCGTCATCGCTGTCGAGATCGCCTTTCGCCCCGCTGAAAGGGGCGGCGCCGCCATGCAAGGGGACAAAGATTAATTTGCCGCCAATGGGCGTCTGCGAGGACGGCTCGACCGCGAAATTATGCGTCCTTGCCGCTGACGCCGGCGCTCGAGAAAGTCGCCATGCCGCTGTGGCAGGCCAGCGCCGCCTTGACGAGGCCGATGGCCAGCGCCGCGCCGGAGCCCTCTCCGAGCCTCATGCCGAGATCGAGCAGCGGCTTCTTGCCGAGCCGCTCCAGCACATCCCTATGCGCGCCTTCCGCCGAGACATGGCCGGCGAAGCAATGGGAAATTGCGTCCGCATTCATGGCGTGCAGCAGCGCCGCCGCCGCGCAGGCGACATAGCCGTCGAGCAGAACCGGGACGCGATTGCGTCGCGCCGCGAGAATGGCGCCCATCATGCCGGCGATCTCGCGCCCGCCGAGCCGGCGCAAAATCTCCAAAGGGTCGGACAAATGGCCGGCGTGAAAGGCCAGCGCCGCGTCGATGACCGCGTTCTTGCGCGCGAGCCCTTCATCGTCGAGGCCGGTTCCGCGCCCGGTCCAGCGCGCGGCGGGCCCGCCATAGAGCGCGGCGTAGATCGCCGCCGCCGAGCTGGTGTTGCCTATGCCCATCTCGCCCGGCGCGAGCAGATCGATCCCGCCGTCCACCGCCTCCATGCCATAGACCAGAGTGCCGGCGGCCTCGCGCTCCTCCATCGCGGGGGCTTCCGTGAAGTCGCGCGTCGGATGGTCGAGCGCCAGCTCGAAGACCTTGAGGCCGATTCCATGGGCCTTGCAGATCTGATTGATCGCCGCCCCGCCAGCGGTGAAATTGTCGAGCATCTGCCGCGTGACGGCGGCGGGAAAGGCGGAGACGCCCTTGGCCGTGACGCCGTGATTGCCCGCGAAGACGGCGACGAGCGGCCGCTCGATCCGCGGCTCGGCGCGGCCCTGCCATGCGGCCAGCCATTCGACGATTTCCTCGAGCCGACCGAGCGATCCCGGCGGCTTGGTCAGTTCGGCGTCGCGCCGCCGCACGGCGAGGGCGCTGTCATGGCAGGGGGCGGGGAGATCGGCGAAAAGATCGCGAATGTCGTCGAAGGGCGTGCTCATCGGCGTGGGGTGGGGCATTGCGGGGGCGCGAGTCAAGCGATTCGCGCTCGACGCGGCCTTTCGAGGAAGGGGTTGACGAGACCGTTATAAGATATATCTTAGATGCGTCTAAACAAAAGGAGACATGTTTATGAAGCATCATCACTTCTGGGGATCCGCCGAGCATCCGGCTTTTGCGCTGCGCGCGATGCGCGGCGGCGGGGATGAGACTTTCGGCCGGGGCGGACGTGGCGGCCATCGCGGCTTCGGCGGAGATGGCGGGTCGCGATTTGGCTCGCGGCATGGCGACGGCGAGCGCGGCGGCGGCCGCGGACGGCGGCGCATGTTCGAGGGCGGCGAGCTGCGGCTGGTGATCCTGCTGCTGCTGGAGAGCGAGCCGCGTCATGGCTATGACGTCATCCGCGAGATCGAGACCCGCACCGGCGGCGCTTATGCGCCGAGCCCGGGCATCGTCTATCCGACGCTGACTTTGCTCGAGGAGCTGGGGCAGGTGGAGGTCCAGCCGACCGAGGGCGCCAAGAAGCTCTATGCGATCACCGATGCGGGCAAGGCCCATCTCACGGAGAATCGCAAGGAGGCGGAGGCGGCGCTCGCCCGTTTCGAGGAGCTGCGCGCCAGAAGCGCGGGCGTCGACACGGGGCCGGTGTTCCGGGCCATGGGCAATCTGAAGGCCGTGCTGCAGCAGCGGCTCGCCGGCGAGCCGGACAAGGAGCTGCTGTTTCAGGTCGCCGATCTCATCGACGAGGCGGCGCGCAAGATCGAGCGGCTGTGACGTCGTCGCCGAGCGTCACTCCACAGTGACGCTCTTGGCGAGATTGCGCGGCTGGTCGACATCCTTCCCCATGAACACCGCCACATGATAGGCGAGCAATTGCACGGGGACGGCATAGACCAGCGGCGCGAAGGCGCCGCTCATCTCCGGCAGCTCGATGAAGCCGGCGAGCTCGGCCGCCGCGGCCTCGCGCGCCGCCGCCGAGCCGATGAAAATGAGATGGCCGCCGCGCGCCGCGACCTCCTGAAGATTGGAGACGGTCTTTTCCAGCGTCGCGTCCGGCGGCGCGAGCACGATCACCGGCATGGCGTAGTCGATCAGCGCGATCGGCCCGTGCTTCAGCTCGCCGGCCGCATAGCCCTCCGCGTGAATATACGACAGCTCCTTGAGCTTCAGGGCGCCTTCCAGCGCCAGCGGGAATGCGCCGCCGCGACCGAGATAGAGCACGCTGGAGGCGCGCGCGACATCACGCGCGACGGGCTCCACCTTCGCCTCGCGGGCGAGCGCGCCGGCCATCTGGCCCGGCGTCGCGGCGAGCTCACGCACCAGACGTTTCTCGTCCGCCTCGCTCAGCACGCCGCGGGCGCGGCCGAGCGCTATGGCGAGACAGGCGAAAACGGCGAGCTGGCAGGTGAAGGCCTTGGTCGAGGCGACGCCGATCTCGGGGCCGGCCAATGTCAGCGCCACAGTGTCGCTCTCGCGCGCGATGGTCGAGGTCTCGACATTGACGATGGAGAGAATGTGCTGGCCCTGCGCCTTGGCGTAGCGCAGCGCGGCCAGCGTGTCGGCCGTCTCGCCCGATTGCGAGACGACGATCATCAGCCCATTCTCGGCCAGCGGAGCCTCGCGATAGCGGAACTCCGAGGCGATATCGATATCCACCGCGAGCCGCGCGTGACGCTCGATCCAATAACGGGCGATGAGCCCGGCGTAATAGGCCGTGCCGCAAGCCGATATGGTGACGCGCGACAGTTTTTTCGGGTCGAAGGGCAGAGCGAAGGGCAGGCGCACCTCGCCCGCCGATAGATCGAGATAATGCGAGAGCGTGCGGCCGACGACCTCCGGCTGCTCGTGAATCTCCTTGGCCATGAAATGGCGGTAATTGCCCTTGTCGACGAGGAAGGAGCCCGCCTGCAACGGCTGGCGACGGCGCTCCGCCACTTTGCCGGCGGCGTCGTAGAAAGTGATCTCGGCGCGCGTCAGCACGACATGATCGCCCTCCTCGAGATAGGCGATCTGACGCGCGAAAGGCGCGAGCGCCAGAGCGTCGGAGCCGAGATAGACGCCTTCGTCGCCCCAGCCGGCGGCGAGCGGCGCGCCGCGGCGCGCGCCGATCAGCAGATCCTCCTCGCCCTCGAAGAGGAAGGCGAGAGCGAAAGCGCCATTGAGCCGAGCGAGCGTGGCCGCGACCGCCTCGCGCGGCGGGGCGCCCTTGCCGCGCTCCTCGGCGACGAGATGGGCGACCACCTCCGAATCGGTTTCGGTGGCGAAGACATGGCCCTTGCCGGTCAGTTCCTCGCGCAATTCGCGGAAATTCTCGATGATGCCATTGTGGACCACGGCGAGCCCGCCGCTCGTATGCGGATGGGCGTTGGTCTCGGTCGGGCGGCCGTGGGTCGCCCAGCGGGTGTGGCCGATGCCGCTCGTCCCCAGCAGAGGCGCGGCGGAAAGCTTCTCCTCGAGATTGCGCAGCTTGCCGCTGGCGCGCAGCCGCGTGAGCCTGCCCTTTTCCAGCGTGGCGATTCCGGCGGAATCATAGCCGCGATATTCGAGCCGCTTCAGCGCCTCGACGAGAGAGGGCGCGACGGGCTCGCGTCCGAGAATGCCGACGATGCCGCACATGAAAGCTCTCCGAAAACGGTTGGCCCAGCCGCTTTCGTCATAGCCCGCGGCCCGGCCTTTGACGAGCTTAGCAGTTTCACGCGCTCTTCGAGGCGGCGCTCCCGCCCAAAAGCGCGCGTTCGCCGTCTTTTAGTAAACGAAACCCTTGTCGATAGGCTGTCCCGTCATCGACCACGGCGACGACGCCCACCAATTTTTCTTTTGATTCGAGGCCGAAGCGGCCGGGGTCGAATGCGGACACGCCGACCGAGACAGGCGGCTTCGTTCGCGCGACGCGCGTGCGCATCACACGCACGATCGCGGTCCATCGTTCGGCTTTCGCTCGTGAGCTCGCGAATCGCGACGCGAAAGCGACGACGCCTTTGGAATAGGCCTCGATCATGGACTCGACCTTCGGTTTGGGATAGTCGAGCCAGAACGGCGCCAGATGCTCCACGAGCAGACCGAGAGTCGGGGCCAATTGCCGGCCGAGCGCTTTGGCGTGATGCAGCCGGACATTGGAGAAGAGCGAGGGCAGAGCGGTGAAGCCGGTCCCGGGCAGAACATCGGCGATGTTGCGCACGACATTGGGCCACCAATGCGCGATCTCGAAAAGCTGCGCCTCGACATTGTTGCGCTCCCGCAGGAAATCGTTTGGCGCGATGCGCGAGAGCGCCGCGAGCCGTTCGGGATCGAGGATGCGTAAGCCGGCCGCCGCAGCCGCAGCCATCGCGCCTATGTTGATGAGCATGGCCGCGCCTCTGTCCGGCCGCTCCAGAATCGCGATCGGCAGAGCTTCATCCGCCAGCGCAACGTCGAGCAATGTGTCGGCGATTATGAGGCGGATCAGCCCGTAATCCGCGCGCGTCGCGAAAAGCGGCGAAGCGGCGCGTGGCACATGGGCGAGAAATTTCGCATTCTCGGCGAGATAGGGCGCGTATATGGCGACCCGCGCGTTCGACGAGGCCCCAGCCAATGTGTCACAGAATGTGTTCATCGGCTGGGCGAAAAATTCGCCGAGCATCGCCTCCTTGCTCGTCTCGGTGAAAGCGGCTTGCGCCGTCTCGCGAATTTTGCGCGGCTTCTCTTCCATCAGCGCGCGGCGCGCCGCTCCGTCGCCGATCGGAACGGGAGCGGAGGCGGGGTCGCGGAAAAAATGCACGCTCCGCAAAGAGGTTCCCGCATAGAGCATGGCTTTGTCGCCGCGCATGACGAGCGTGCGCGGCCCGCCGGATGTCGCCAATGTCCAGGCGATGCTGTCCGGTCCGGCTTTTTGGCCCACGCCGACATATTGAAACGCCACGCCGTCCCGCGCGCAGGTCGCACGCGCCGCGACATGTAGAGGGTCTTTCGCGAAGATGGCGTCGGCTCGACGCCGGACAAGATCGGCGCGCGTCTCGCGCAGAGAATTGCGTCGCATCAGAGCGTCGCGCTCGGCGGCGAGGCGATCGGGAGGCAGCGGCCGCATGATCGGAAGGGCGCGCAGCCACGCCGCATGGATTCGCTTCATGTCTTCGAGAGCGAAGAAGCGATGGTCGAGGGGAGCGAGTGAGTCTCGGAAAAACCGGCCTCCCGACGTGACTTCTTCGTTCAGAGCTGCGAGGCGCGCCGGTTCGGCGCTCAAGAAAGCGAGAAATTCTTCGAAGACTTGCAGATGGTCCGACGCGCTCATCGCAGCGAGGCCGCATCGGCAATTCTCGATCGTCTGCCCGGACATGCCGCTGTTGAAGGCGAATTGCCGATGGCCGCCGTTGTTGACCTGGGCGAGATAATAATCCGAGTGATAGCTCCAGAAGGCTTGCTGCGCGATCTCGCCGGGGACGAGACGGGCTTCGTCCATCGCCCAGTTCACGAAATCGACGACCGCCTCGACCAGATCTTCTTCTCCGGTCGCGTTTTCGGGAATGAGAATATTTTCAGCGATCAATCCTCGGGGTTCGAGGATTCGACCGTCATCCATCGGGTCCGATTCGACGCTATTCATGAAAAAATCCGGTCGGCGCGCTCGATCTCGAGCGTCGGCGCTGGATCACGGTACAACTCTATAGAGCAAAACTCTACAGCGCTCTATTTTTTGTCCTTCTTCGCCTTCTGGACGCGGCGGAAGCTCTCCGCCCAGCCTTCCTTCTCCATCTGGCGGCCGCGCGCCACGGCGAGCGCGTCGGCGGAGACATCCTTGGTGACGACCGAGCCGGAGCCGACATAGGCGCCGTCGCCGATCGTGACCGGCGCGACCAGCGCCGAATTGGAGCCGATGAAGGCGTTCTCGCCGATGGTGGTGCGATATTTGAAGAAGCCGTCGTAATTGCAGGTGATGACGCCGGCGCCGATGTTGGAATGCGCGCCGACGGAAGCGTCGCCGATATAGGTCAGATGATTGACCTTGGCCCCTTCGCCGATCTCGGCCCCCTTGATCTCGACGAAATTGCCGACCTTGGCTTGCGCCGCGAGCTTTGCGCCCGGCCGCAGCCGCCCATAGGGGCCGACCGTGGCGCGCTCGCCCACCAGCGCCCCTTCGAGATGCGAATAGGCGTGAATGACCGCGCCATCGGCGATCTCGACGCCCGGGCTGATGACGACGCCGGGCTCGATCGTCACATCGCGGCCGATCTTCGTGTCATGGGAGAGAAAGATGGTCTGCGGGGCGATCAGCGTCGCGCCGCCCAGCATGGCCGCGCGGCGGAGGCGCTCCTGGGCGAGCGATTCGGCGCGGGCGAGCTGGACGCGATCATTGACGCCGAGAACCTCCTCCTCCGCGGCGACCACGAGCCGCGTCTCCAGCCCCGCCGCTGCGGCGCGGGCGACGACGTCGGTGAGATAATATTCTTTCTGCGCATTGGTGGCGTCGATCCCGTCCAGCAGATCGAGCGCCTTCGCGCCGGCGATGGCCATCAGCCCGGCGTTGCAGAGCTTGCAGGCGCGCTCGGCCTCGCTCGCATCCTTCTCCTCGCGAATCGTCGTCGGTCGTCGCTGCGAGTCGCAGATTATGCGGCCATAGCCGAAAGGGTCCGCCGCCTCGAAAGCGAGCACGGCGACGGCGGCGCCCTCGGCCAGAGCCGCGCGCAAAGCGGCGATCGTCTCGGCGCGCACCAGCGGCGTGTCGGCGAAGAGCACGACGATATCGTCCGCTCCGTCGAAGGCCTGCCGCGCCGCGAGCACAGCGTGGGCCGTGCCGAGCTGCTTTTCCTGAACGAAGATTTTCGCGTCCGGCCGCCGGCGACGGGCCTCGGCGGCGACCTCCTCCTTGCCGGCGCCGATGACGACGGCGATCTCGTCCAGAGCGGTCGTGGCGGCCAGCACATGGCCGAGCATGGACCGCCCGGCGACCTCGTGAAGGACCTTGGGGCGGCGCGATTTCATGCGCGTGCCCTCGCCGGCGGCGAGAATTACGGCGAGGGAGCGGCGGTCGGTCGGTCGAGCTTCCATCTTGCTGCGCGGCCTCGGCTCGAGGGGCGGGGGAGAGGACGTAAGGGGTTTTCGCCCCGCGCTGTTTTCCTCTCGTTCATATTCGTCTTGGCAGATTCGCGGGCGAGCCGGCAAGCGCCGCCTCGGCGTGGGGTTTCCGCTCTGCGATCAAAAACGAAAGATTCGCATTTCGAACATCGTTCTTTCAGGTATATCCGATAGACAAGTCCGTCGTAATCCCACCTCGCTCGTCAGTCACGGGTCCCGGTCCCGCATGTTCGTACGCAGAGACCTGTTGAAAGCCTCGATCACCGCGCTCGTCGCCGGCGTCCCCGGCGGCCGCGCCCTCGCTCAATCGGCTCCGCCGGCCCCGCCGCCGGCGCCCCCCGTCTTCGGCCGCGATATCGTCCTCGATCTCGCCCGCGCGCTCGCCAAGCGTCCTTTCGCCGCGCCCGCGGCGGAATTGCGCGAGCCCTTCGCCAATCTGAGCTATGAGCAATATGTCGGCATAAGGACGAAGCAAGGCGCAGCCATATGGAGCGGCGAGAATCGGGGATTCTCGATCGAGCCGCTGCATAGGGGGTTCATTTTCGGCGCGCCGGTCGAGCTCTTCGTCGTCGAGGACAAAATCGCCAGGCGCATCGGCTATGATCCGGGGAAATTCGATTACGGCGGTCTGAAAGTCGGCGACAAATCGCCGGACATCGGCTTTTCCGGCTTTCGCATTCTCGCTCCTCAGGCCGCCGGCGCGCCGGACACGGAGCTCGCTCTGTTCCAGGGGGCGAGCTTCTATCGCGCCCAGGCGCGTGGGCAGACGCTCGGCGTCACCGCCCGCGGCCTCGCCATTCGCACCGCCGATCCGCGCGGCGAGGAGTTTCCGATCTTCCGCAGCTTCTGGATCGAGAAGCCGACGCTGGCCGACAACGCCCTCGTCATTCACGCTCTGCTCGATTCGCAGAGCGTGACGGGCGCTTATCTGTTCACGCTGCGGCCGGGCGAGGCGACGATCATCGACGCCGAACTCACGCTGTTCCCGCGCGTCGCCATCGATCATCTGGGGCTCGGCGGCGCGGCTGCGGCCTCATTGTTCACGCCGCTCGACCATCGCCGCGCCGACGATCCGCGGCCTTTCGTCGCCGAGACCAATGGGCTGCAAATGCTCACCGGCAAGGACGAATGGCTGTGGCGCCCCGTCTCCAATCGCGACACGCTGCAAATCTCGGCCTTCGTCGACGCCAATCCGAAAGGCTACGGATTTTTGACGCGGGACCGTGACATAGAGACCTATCAGGACGACATACAGCATTGGGAGCGGCGTCCCTCGCTCTGGGTGGAGCCGATCGGCGATTGGGGCGAGGGCTCGGTGCAACTCGTCGAGATTCCGTCCGAATCGGAGGTGAACGCCAATATCGTCGCCTATTGGCGGCCCAAGCAGCCGCTCGCCGCCGGCAAGGAGGCGACTTTCGCCTACCGTCAGTTCTGGTGCTGGAGCCCGCCGGCGCGTCCGCCTTTCGCGGTCGCCGTCGCGGCCTATGGCGGTCGCGCGCCGGCGCCGAAACTGCGCCGCTTTATCGTCCAGTTTGCGGGCGACACTTTCGGCGATCCGCAACGAATCGCCAATTTGCGGCCCGTCTTGACGACCTCGCCGGGATCGGCGACGAACATTCGCGCTTATCCCAATCCGAAGGCCAAGACATGCCGGATCGTCTTCGACGTCGATCCGGCCGGCGAGACCTTTTGCGAGCTGCGCCTCGTCCTCCAATCGGGCGACGAGCCGATCAGCGAAACCTGGCTCTACAGATGGACGGTGTAGCTCTCTCTCTCGTCGAACCCGTTCCGCCGGACGCCGCCGCCCCGCCGCCGCCGCCCGTCGATCCCGCCGCCGCGCCGCCCATGCCGGCGGAGCGCCGGCTCGACATGCCGACGCAATCCTTCTGGCGCTTCAAGGCCAAGGAGCGCCGCCGGCGCGCGGCGCCGAAGCTCTGGCGCACGCCCTGGATCTCGCGCTTCGTCACCTTCGGCGGCGGCCTCGCGCTCACCGCCTATGGCGGACACGAGATGTATCGCGTCATCGACGTCGGCGGCGTCACCACGCTGAAATGGGCGTTGCTCGCGCTCTTCGTGCTGAATTTCTCCTGGATCGCGCTCTCCTTCGCCAGCGCCGTCGTCGGCTTTTTCGCGCTGCTGTTCTCGCGCCGGCCTCCGCCGCTGCCGGAATCGCTCGCCGCGCGCACCGCCGTCGTGATGCCGATCTACAATGAGGCGCCGAGCCGCGTCTTCGGCGCGCTGCAGGCGATATTGCAAGATGTGGAGGCGACCGGCCTCGGCGCGCATTTCGACTGGTTCCTCCTCTCCGACACCACCAACCCCGATATTTGGGTCGCCGAGGAGCGCGCCTTCGCCGCCATGCGCCGCCGGCTGGGGCCGGACGCGCGCGTCTATTATCGTCGGCGCGAGAAGAACGTCAGCCGCAAGGCCGGCAATATCGCCGATTTCGTCACCCGCTGGGGCGGCGCCTATGAGCATATGGTGGTGCTCGACGCCGACAGCCTGATGGCCGGCGAGACCATCGTGCGGCTCGCCGCGGCGATGGAGGCGGACCCCGACGCCGGCATCATCCAGACGCTGCCGCTCATCATCAACCGCAACACGCTGTTCGCGCGCGTGCAGCAATTCGCGGCGCGCATCTATGGTCCCGTCATCGCCGCCGGCCTCGCGCAATGGATGGGGCGCGACGGCAATTATTGGGGCCATAACGCGATCATTCGCACGCAGGCTTTCGCGCATCATTGCGGCCTGCCCGATCTCAAGGGCCGTCCGCCCTTCGGCGGGCATATTCTCAGCCATGATTTCGTCGAGGCGGCGCTCATCCGCCGGGCCGGCTACTCGGTCTATATGATGCCGACGCTCGGCGGATCATTCGAGGAGAGCCCGCCATCGCTGATCGATCTCTCGATCCGCGACCGCCGCTGGTGCCAGGGCAATCTGCAGCATTCGCGCATATTGGGCGCGCGCGGCTTCCATTGGGCCACGCGGCAGCATTTCCTCACCGGAATCTTCGGCTATCTCACCTCGCCGCTGTGGCTCTGCCAGCTGCTCGTAGGCATAGCGCTCGTCTTTCAGGCGAGCTATTTCCGGCCGGAATATTTCACCGCCAAATTCACGCTCTTCCCCGTGTGGCCGCGCTTCGATGCGGAGCGCTCGCTGGCGCTGTTCGCGCTCACAATGGCGATATTGCTGGCGCCGAAATTCCTCGGCCTCATTCTCGCGATGATCGATCGCGAGACGCGGCGCGGCTCTGGCGGCGTCGTCATGCTGCTGGTCTCGACCTTGTTCGAGGTGCTGATGTCGGCGCTGCTGGCGCCGATCATGATGCTGATCCAGACCGGCCACGTCTTCCATATTCTGTTCGGCTTCGACACCGGCTGGGACCCGCAGCGCCGCGACGACGGCTCGGTTCCCTTCAACGCCATCGTGCGACGCCATCAATGGCATGTGGCGCTCGGCGCGCTGACCTTGGTCGCCGGCCTGATGATCTCGCCCTCGCTCGTCGCCTGGATGTCGCCGACCATCGCCGGCCTCATATTGGCGATCGGCATTTCCTACATCACCGGCCAGCGCTGGCTCGGCCTCGTCTTCCGCCGCGCGGGCGTGCTGATCACGCCGGAGGAGACGACGACGCCCAAGATCGCGCGCAAGGGCCGCGCGCTGCATCGCCTGCTGGCGCGCGCCGGGCTGGACGAAGAAAATTGCCTCGTCGCCATTCATGGCGATCCCGAATTGCGCGCGCTGCATGAGGCCTGGCTGCCGGCGCGCCCGCCGCGCAAACGCGGCGTCGTCTCGGCCGATCGCGCTTTGGCGGAAGCCAAGCTCGCCGACGCCGAATCGCTCGAGGATGCGGTCGAATGGCTCGATCGCGGCGAGCGTCTCGTCGTGCTGGGCGACCGCGCCCTGCTCGGCATGTTGGCGCGCCTGCCGCGCCGGGCCGAGAAGGAAGAGGCCGCGGCGCAAGCGGATGCGACGCGGCTCGCGAGCTGAGCGTCAGAACTTCAGCGACGCGCGGACGTAGTAGTAGCCGCCGTTGACGCCGAAGGGCGAGAAGGCCGGAAAGATCGCGGCGCCGAAACTGCGCGTCCAGGGCAGGGTCTGATCGGGCCGCACGCCGAAGAGATTGTTGCCGCCGATCGCCGCGCGCAGGCCCGAGCCGAAATCATAGGCGATCTCGCCGTCGGTGATGAATTTCGGCGTGATGACATTGGTGTAGAAGGGCGCGCCGCCGGTGAGCGGCGAGGCGACGACCGAGCTGACGTTGCCATATTGCGTGAAGTGCAGCGAGAAGGTCCAGGCGTCATAGCTGTAGGACCCGCCGAATATGACCTTGGTTCGTGGCGTGAGATCGGTGATGTTCGATCGCGCCGCGGCGTTGAGCAGCGGCGCGCCGTTGAACGCCGCCGGCGACTGCGCGACGGAGAGGATCGTCGTCTCGAGGAAGCTCGCCGCGGCGTCGAAGCGCAGCGCGCCATAGGGGCCGAGATCGTAAGCATAATCGGCCTTCACATCGACGCCGCGCGTGCGCGTGAAGGCGCCGTTGACGAAGAAGCTGACCGTGCCCGCCGCGCCCGCCTGCAACGTATTGCCGCTCGCGGCGATGGCGGCGAGCGCGGACGGGCCGGTGAGGCTGCCGGTCGCGACGATGCGGTCGCGCAGGTCGATCTGATAGGCGTCGACCGAGACATGCAGATCGCGGAGCGGCTCGGTCACCACGCCGAGGCTGATATTCGTCGATTTTTCCGGCTTGAGCGGCTGCGCGCCGGCGACGCTCGCCGCGGAAGAGTTGGGCGGCAGGACGATATTGGCGATGGTCGGCGAGACGGTCGTCTGCGAGAAGAACTGCTCTGCGAGCGTGGGAGCGCGAAAGCCGGTGCTGACGGTGCCGCGCAGCGCGATCGCGGGAGAAATGTCGTAGCGCGTCGAGAGCTTGCCGTTGATCGTGTCGCCGAAATCGCTGAACGTCTCGTAACGGCCGGCGATGTCGATCTTCCAATCGGGCAGCGGCTTGCTGCTGATGTCCGCATAGCCGGCGAAGGATTCGCGGCTGTGATCGCTCGCGTCGGTCGGCCGGATGCCGACCCAGGCGGCCGGACCAGAGGAGTAATAAGAGAAGAAGTCGCCCTGCCGAACCGCATAGGTCTCGTGGCGATTCTCTGCGCCGATGGAGACATTGACGGGCGCGGGCAGGAAGCTCGGCGCGAACTCCTTGCCGAGATCGAGATTGATGATGCGCAGCGTGCGGAAATATTGGCCGATGTAGAATTGCCGCGGCGTCCAGCCGGCGCCGAAGGCTTTGAGCGTGTCGTTGAACAGCGCGACATTGGCGGATTGGTTCAGGCCGACGTCGATCTTGTCGGAGCCGTAGGTCAGGCTGAGATCCCAGCGCACATCGTCGAAGGCCTTGCCCTTGGCGCCGCCGCTCAGCGACCAGTCCTCCTCGTGGATCGTCTCGGCCGGAACGAAGCCGGAAGGGTCGATGATCTTGTTCGCCGCCGTGCCGTTGAGATTGGGCGCGCGATAGTTCTGGAAGGATTCGCCGCGCCGGCCCGCGCCCGTGCCGAAGAGATAGAGTTGGACGCCATTGTCGAGCTCATATCCGGCGTTGAGGCCGGCCGAGCCGGTGATATAGGCGGGATCGCCGATGATCGCCGTGACATTGGGATCGACCCAAGGGTAGGGCGTGCCGGGACCGACGCGCAGGCCGGTCCCGTCCTGCGTGCGGTCCGGGCCGGTCTGATTGCTGTGCAGATGCGAGGTGAGGTCGGCGCCGAGCGTCAGAAAGCCCTGCTCGCCGAGCGCGAAGCTCTTGTCCGCCTGCAGATTGCGCGTCAGCCCATTGCCATGCGTGTTGGGATTGTAGCTCTGCCCATAGGAGCCGACGAGCGCGGAGAGTCCGCCGCCCTCGGAATCGGCTTTCAATATGACGTTGATCACGCCGGCGATGGCGTCAGACCCATATTGGGCGGCGGCGCCGTCCTCGAGAATCTCGACATGATCGACGAGCGCCACGGGAATGAGGTCGAGATCGGCCCCGGCCGCGCCCTTGGTGAAGCCGCTCGAGGACAGATTGGCGGTGCCATGCCGCCGCTTGCCGTTGACGAGCACGAGCACATGGCTGGCGGTCAGGCCGCGCAGCCGCGGCGAGCGCACCAGATTGTTGATGTCGCCGCCGACGCCATAGATCGAATAGGACGGATCGAGCCGCTGCAGCGCGTCGACGAGATTCGTGCGTCCCGTCGCTTTCAGTCTCTCGCCGCTCACAACAGTGATCGGCGCCGTGCTCTCGCGCGCCTTGACGCCATAGTCGCGCGTGCCGGTCACGATGACGTCCTCGATCGCCGCCTCACGCGGTTTCTGCTCGCCGCCGTCGAGGGCGCGCGCCGCCGGGGACATGATCGCCGCCGCCAGCGCCAGCACGCTCGCGCCGAGGCGTTTCGTCATCCGATGCAACGAAGGAGAGGCGGCGCGAGCGGGGTGGAGGTCGGCGCGAAGGAAAGTCATGGCTATTCTCCTCAGAAAAGAACGAATTGGTGTTGCCGCGAACGCACGAACACTCGCGCCAGCCGATGTCGATCGACCGCCTTCTGGCTGAATTATTCGTAGCCTAATCGCTGTGCTAGAGTTTATGCAAGACAAAATTGCCAATCAATTCAATGTCTATAGCGATATCTGTAGAATTAATTCCATTATTATCGAGGATATTTCGAACGGCTATTTCAAATAGGCGATGCTATTCGTCAATTCCGTCTATCATTCGCCGTAATACGAGAATTTTCATGCGTCCACGGTCGCAGGGCCTGGGAAAGCTGCGTTCATACCGTCGGCGTCGGGAGTTCAGTCCAGACCAGGGACTCGGAACAGAGAAGAAAGTCTCGGCAAGCTCGTCTTCGCGACGAATATTATCATCACGGATCACGAAATCAGGACGAGCTACGCCTCAGGCCGCCGTGTTGTGGCGCTCGGCGATCTCGCGATAGACGGCGAGAATGCGCTCGATATGCCGATCCAACGTCGGTGGATCGCGCCAATAGGCGTCATGGGCGCCCGCTGAAAGACGCGCGACCAGCGCATCATCCTTTATTCGCGTCAGCGCGCCAGCGAGCGAGTCGACATTGGCGCTCGCGAACCAGAGCCCGGTCTCGCCGTCGCTCACTTCCTCGCGTCCGGCGCAGACGTCGGAGACTATGACGGGCGTTCCCATCGCCTTGGCTTCCATTACAGTGAGCGGCTGGCCCTCGTACCACAGCGAGGGAAAGACTAGCGCCCGCGCCGCGCGCATATGCGCGCGCGCCTCGGCGGGCGGCAGCCAGCCGAGGAAGCGCGCCTGCGGATAGCGCGCGCGCAGCTCCTCGCCGATCGGCCCATCGCCGATGAAGACCGGCGTGACCCCGGCGCGCGCCGCCGCTTCGGCGAAGAGAAAGGCGCCCTTCTCCGGCGACAGGCGGCCGACGAAGATGAAATCGCCGGAGGCGGGATCGCTCTTGCGGCCGAGGTCCTGCGCGTCCACCGGATTGGAGACGCGATGCAGCCGCACGCCCTTCGGCAGATAGCGGCCGATGATCTCCTCCTGATAATTCGAGATGCAGATGTAATCGTCGAAGAGCTCGGCGAATTTGGCCGGACCGCGCGCATAGGCGAGGCGCGCGCTCCGCCATATCTTGCGCGGATAATTGACCGCATCGCAGGCCGTCGCCCAGCAGGACGCGGAGAGCGGCTCCAGCCGGCAGAGCTCGTGCTTCTGGTAATTGTAGAAGCCGCCATTGGGGCAGAACAAAAAATACTCGTGCAGCGTGTAGACGCGCGGCAGGCCGGAGGCGCGGATCGGCGCGGCGATGGCCGGCGACAGCGCCTTGGCCCAGCCATGCACATGGACGATCGTATTGTCCTTCGGCAGCCGGGCCAGCAGATCGCCGAGCGCACGGGCCGCGCGCAAATTCCATGTGCCCTGAAAGGCGGCGGCGATGCGCGATGGATTGCCGAGCAGATCATGCTGGCCGAGGCAGACGACCTCTATCCCCGCCGCGGTGAGCCGCTCGTCCACCGGCGCGGCGGAGGCGAAGACGATGGGCCGAGCGCCATGGGCGGCGAGGCCGAGCGCGCTCTCGATCGCCACTTTGGCCTGGCCCCCGGTGACGGAGCCGTGGTCGATGCAGATGACGACATTGGGCGCGAAACCGGCCATGGGGGCTCCGGGAAAAGACCAGGGCCGCGACCTTAAGCGCCGCGCCTTAAGCCGAAGTAAGCGCCCCCGCGCCCGCCGCCCTTATAGACCCGATCGCACGCCGGGGTGAGCCCCTGCGCGCCGCTCGTGTTGACACTGGCGTGCGGCGCTGGCAGACAGCGGCGCGGCGGCGATATTGCCAAAATCGACGCGATATCGACGTTTTTCGCCGATGCGAGCGCAGCTGCTTCGCCGCGCTTTATCCTCGAGGATTCTCATGCGCGCCGCTTTCCGTCTCCATGTCCTGCCCGCTCTCGCCGCATTGGCGCTCGTTGTCGCGCCCGTCCCGACGCTCGCGCAGAGCCCCGCGACGACGACGACCGCCGACGGTCTCAAGATCACCGACACGAAAGTCGGGACCGGCTCCGGCGCGGAGCCGGGGCAGATGCTGAAGATGCATTACACCGGCTGGGTCTCGCAGAACGGCGCCAAGGGCAAAAAGTTCGACAGCTCGCTCGACCGCGGCCAGCCTTTCGAGTTCCGCCTCTCGGCCGGACAGGTGATTCCCGGCTGGGACAAGGGCATTCTCGGCATGAAGGTCGGCGGCAAGCGCACGCTCGTCATTCCGCCGGAGATGGGCTATGGCGCGCGCGGCGCCGGCGGCGTCATTCCGCCCAACGCCACGCTCATCTTCGATGTCGAGCTATTGGAAATCAAAGGTCAGATCTAACCGGCGCGCGCCGTCTTTGCGAGCGGAGCGAAGCAACCCAGAGACGAGGGGCGCTCTGGATTGCTTCGCGGCTCACGCTTCTCGCATAGACCGAGAAGCGAACTCGCATCACATCCGCACCAGATGGTCGAAGGCCGACAGCGCCGCCGTCGCGCCTTCGCCCATGGCGATGACGATCTGCTTATAGGGAACCGTCGTGGCGTCGCCGGCGGCGAACACGCCCGGCGTGGAAGTGTGGCAACGGCGGTCGATCTCGATTTCCTTATATTGCGTGAGCGTCACCGCGCCGTTCAGCCATTCGGTATTGGGCAGCAGGCCGATCTGCACGAACACGCCTTCCAATTCGACAGTGCGGGTCGCCTCGCTCTCGCGGTCGCGATAGGCGAGGCCTGTCACCTTGGCGCCGTCGCCGAGAATCTCCATCGTCTGCGCCGAGACGAGAATCGTCACATTGGGCAGCGAGCGCAGCTTGTCCTGCAAGATTCCGTCGGCGCGCAGCCGGCCGTCGAACTCGAGCAAGGTGACATGCGAGGCGAGGCCGGCGAGATCGATCGCCGCCTCGACGCCGGAATTGCCGCCGCCGATCACCGCCACGCGCTTGCCCTTGAACAGCGGCCCGTCGCAATGCGGGCAATAGGCGACGCCCTTGGTCATATATTCGGTCTCGCCCGGCACATTGATGCGCCGCCAGCGCGCGCCCGGCGCCAGAATGATCGTCTTCGATTTGAGCGTCGCGCCATTGGCGAGCTTCAGCTCCGCGAGGCCGCCGGCCTCCGCCGCCGGAACCAGCGTCGAGGCGATCTGGCCGTTCATCACATCGACCGAATATTCCGCGACGTGACGCTCCAGCGCCGCCGCCATATGCGGGCCTTCCGTGTGCGGAACGGAGATGAAATTCTCGATCCCCGCCGTGTCCTGCACCTGGCCGCCGAAACGCTCCGCGACAATGCCGGTGCGCACGCCCTTGCGCGCGGCGTAGATCGCCGCCGCTGCGCCCGCCGGGCCGCCGCCGACCACCAGAACGTCGAAGGGCTCCTTGGCGGAAATGGACGCGGCCTTCTTCTCGCCGGCGCCGGCGTCGAGCTTGTCGAGGATCTGCTCCAGCGTCGCGCGGCCGTGCTGGAAGGGCTCGCCGTTCAGATAGACCGCGGGCACGGCCATTATGCCGCGCTCCTCCACCTCCTCGGGGAAGAGGCCGCCGTCGATCGCCACATGGCGCACGCGCGGATTGAGCGCCGCCATCGTGTCGAGCGCCTGCACCACCTCGGGGCAGTTCTGGCAGGTGAGCGAGAAATAGGTCTCGAAACGATACTCGCCGTCGAGCGCCCTTATGCGCGCAAGGGTCTCCTCGTCCTCTTTCGGCGGATGGCCGCCGACATGCAGCAGCGCCAGCACGAAGGAGTTGAACTCGTGGCCGCCCGGAATGGCGGCGAAGCGCAGGCCGATATCGGCGCCGTCGCGCGCGATCGCGAAAGAGGGACGGCGCGAATCATCGTCGCTGCGCACATAGGAGATATTGTCCGAGACGCTCGCGACCTCCTGCAGCAGCTCGGCGAGCTCTGTGGATTTCTCGCTGTCGTCGAGCGAGGCGCGGAGCGTGATGGGCGTGACGATGCGCGCGAAATAGGCCTGCAACTGGGTTTTCAGAGCGGCGTCCAGCATCTTCGACTCCCGATCTTGGAATGTCGCGCGCTATGCGCGCCATTCGCTGCGACAATAGTCCCTTCGTCCTGATGAGCTCGCGAAGCGGGCGTCTCGAAGGACGCATCATTTCGCGCGCTGGAGCATCCTTCGAGGCTTTTTGCGTTCCGCAAAAAGCGCCTCAGGATGAGGCGGGGGAATTTTCGATGGCTTGGAAGAGCCCCCGGCCGGCGAACCGGCCGGAGGCGGAATGCGAAATCAGATCTTGCCGACGAGGTCGAGCGAGGGAGCGAGGGTCTTCTGGCCCTCTTCCCACTTGGCCGGGCAGACCTCGCCCGGATGCGCCGCGACATACTGCGCCGCCTTGACCTTGCGCAGCAGCTCGAGCGCGTTGCGGCCGACGCCGCCGGCGTTGATCTCGACGATCTGGATCTTGCCGTCGGGATCGATGACGAAAGTGCCGCGGTCGGCGAGGCCGGCCTCTTCGATCAGCACGTCGAAATTGCGGCTCAGCGTCAGCGTCGGATCGCCGACCAGCGGATATTCGATCTTGCCGATCGCCGGCGAGGTGTCGTGCCAGGCCTTATGCGCGAAATGCGTGTCGGTGGAGACGCCGTAGATCTCGACGCCGATCGCCTTGAAGGCGGCGTAATTGGTCGCGAGGTCCTCGAGCTCGGTCGGGCAGACGAAGGTGAAGTCGGCCGGATAGAAGAAGAACACCGACCACTTGCCCTTGAGCGTGGCTTCGGTGACGTCGACGAATTTGCCGGCGTGGAAGGCGGTCGCCTTGAACGGCTTGATTTCGGAGCCGATGAGAGACATTCGATTTTTCCTCTTCATGGTGAAGGCGCGCCGGAGAAAAATCGTCCGTGGGCCCTCGGGGAAGACGCGCGGAAACTAGAGGGGTTTCATCATCGATAAAAGCGAAAAAAACCGGCTTCACTAATCGAATTTAGCGATTATATTGGACCGATGGCGGTTTTGCCCACACTTCGGCAGCTGCGTTTTCTGGTCGCTGTCATCGACGAGCGGCATTTCGGCCGCGCGGCCGAGGTCTGTCTCGTCGGCCAATCGACTCTCAGCGCCGGAATATTGGAGCTCGAGCAATTGCTCGGCGTCCGCTTGTTCGAGCGCACCAAGCGCAAGGTCTCGCCGACGCCGGTGGGGCGCGAATTGGCCGAGCGCGCCCGCACGCTGCTGCGCGAGGCGCAGGATATCGTCGAGCTGGCGCGCGCCGCCCAGGCGCCCATGTCCGGGCCGCTGCGGCTCGGCGTCATCCCGACCATAGGGCCGTTTCTGTTTCCGCGCGTGTTGCCGCGGCTGCGCTCCGCCTTTCCAGAATTGAAGCTCTATCTGCGCGAGGAGCAGACCGAGCCTCTGCTCGCGCGTCTCGACGCCGGCGAGCTGGACGCGGCCGTGCTGGCGCTGCCCTATCCCTCGCGCGGCATGGAGACGATCGACATAGGCGTCGATCCTTTCGTCGTCGTCTGCCCGCCGGGACACCGGTTGAGCCGCCTGTCGGCGGTCGGCCATGACGATATGGCGGCCGAGGATCTGCTGCTGCTCGAGGAAGGCCATTGCCTGCGCGATCATGCGCTCGCCGCCTGCGCGCTCGAGGGCGCGCGCCGCAATGTCGCCTTTCAGGGCACGAGCCTCTATACCCTCGCGCAAATGGTGGCCAATGGGCTCGGCGTGACGCTGCTGCCGCAAATGGCGCTGGACGCCGGAATATTGCGCGGGCTCGATCTCGTGGTGCGGCCGCTCTCGGGCGAGGCGCCCTTCCGCCGTATCGGCCTCGTCTTTCGCGCCTCCTCGGCGCGCAAGGAGACCTTCCGCCGCCTCGCCCGCGCGCTCGAGGGGTTTTTGGAGGAGGCCGCGCAGGAGAAAGGGAAAACCTTTACAGCGCCCGCGCGCGGCGCGCGGAGGAGCGGCGCGGCGCGCCTGGATTCGTGACGCGCGGCGCCGCTCGCCTCAGCGCGAACGATCGAGAATCGACGCGAAATCCGCGCGATCGACATTGCCGCCGGAGGCGACGACGACCACTGTCTTTCCCGCGAAGCGCTCGCGCTCGATCAGCGCGCAGGCGAGCGCCGCGGCGCCGCCGGGCTCCAGCACGATGCGGAAATGCTCGGCCGCGACGCGCATCGCCGCTTCGACTTGCGCATCTGTCGCCGTCATCCCTTGCGCGCCGCAGGCCAGCAGAATCGGCAGCGTGTGGCGGCCGGGCGTCGGCGCCAGCAGCGCGTCGCAGATCGAGCCGGTGAGCGCGGCGTTCACCTGCGGCTCGCCGCTGTCGAGCGAGCGTCGCATATCGTCGAAGCCCGCCGGCTCCGCCGTGAACATTTGCGGCGGGCGCGCAAAGAGCGGCAAGGTCAGCGCTATGCCGGAGGCGAGCCCGCCGCCGCTGCAGGAGGCGATGATCGCATCCGGCGCAATGTCCTTCGCGCGTGTCTGCGCGAAAATCTCGAGGCCGATGGTTCCCTGGCCCGCGATGGTGCGCGGATCGTCGTAAGGATGGATGAAGCGCAGCCCGTCCTGCTCGGCGAGGCGGCGCGTCAGCGCGTCGCGATCATTGCTCAGCCGATCATAGAATTCGACGCGCGCGCCCAGCGCCTTTGTGCGCTCGAGCTTTACGCGCGGCGCGTCGCGCGGCATCACGATCGTCGCGGAAACGCCCATGGCCCGCGCGGCGAAGGCGACGGCCTGCGCATGATTGCCGGAAGAAACCGCGATGATTCCGCGGCGCCGTTCCTCTTCCGTCAATTGCAATATTTGATTGAAGGCGCCGCGCAGCTTGAAGGCGCCGATCGGCTGAAGATTCTCCGCCTTCACCAAAAGGCGAAAGCCGATCTCCTCGTCGAGCAGCGGCGCCGCGAGCAGAGGCGTCGCCTCCACATGCGGAGCGATACGCGCTGCTGCGGCTTCCACATCGGCGAGTGCGAGCGGCGCGCTCATGTCATTTCCCCAGCTCATTTCCCAGTGAATTTCGGCTCGCGCTTCTCGAGAAAAGCCGTGCGGCCTTCCGCATAATCGGCGCTGTCGAAACAGGCGGCTGTGAGCTTCTCGCAATCTTCCGCCGAGAGCGCGTGAGGAAGGCCGGCGGCGCGTCTTATCGCGGCCTTGGCGGCGCACAGCGTGAGCGGCGCATTGGCGGCGATCCCGCGCGCGATCGTCATGATCGCCGCGTCGAATCCGTCCTTCGGCAGCACGCGCGAGACGAAGCCCGCGGCGCGCGCTTCCTCGGCGTTTATGCGCCGAGCGGTGAAGAAGAGATCCATGGCGTTCTGCGGGCCGACGGCGGCGACGACATAGCTCATCGCTTCCGGCGGATAGCCGACGCCGAGCCGTCCCGCCGGAATGCCGAACACGCACGCCTCCGCCGCTATGCGCAGATCGCAGGCGGCCGCGAGCCCCATGCCGCCGCCCATGCAAAAGCCGGCGATCGCCGCAATCACCGGCTTGCCCGATCGCGACAACGCGTCGAAGGCTTCGACATTGGCCTGCTCATAGGCGCGTCCCCCTTCCGCCGTCGCGCGGACAGTGGAGAATTCCGAAATATCGGCGCCGGAGCAGAAAGGCAGATTCGGCGCGCCGGTCAGCACGATGACGCGCACGGTCTCGTTCGCGTCGAGCGACGCGAGCAGATCGGGAAGCGCCCGCCACATGGAGAAGTCGAAAGCATTGCGGCGCTCGGCGTTGTCGATGAGGATGCGCGCGACGCCGTCCTCGACGATGATGCGCAGCTTCGATGTCGAATCATTCATCGGCCTTTGTCGCTCCCTTCGGATTCGTCTTTCGCCCGCGCGCGCCAAGCCAGAAACTCCGCGTGATCGCATGTGTTGCGCGCGGCGTAGAGCATGGCGAAGGACGCCATCGCGTCGTCGAAGGCGCCGCTCTTGCCCATATAGCCGCAGATGATGGCGGGATCGGCGGAGCGCGCATGGGCGCGCGCCAGCACGCGGCCGCAGAGCGCGGCGTAATCGTCGAGCGCGTGCTCCTCGAACAGCTCCGCCACCGAGCCGAGGCGACGATTCTTCAAATGGCGCACATAGAAGTGACGGCCCGTCGATTCGTCCTTGGCCCAGCCGAGGAAGAGATCGGTCGAGGCCTGCATCACGCGCTGGCCATGCACGACGCGCTTGCCCTCGGCGTCCTTCCATTGCGCGGCGGCCTCCGGCGCGAGCCGCGCCAGCACGGAGGGGCGCGCTTCCTTCAATTGCAGGAACAAAGGCTCGCTATCCGCGGTGGCGAAGAGGCCGATGGCGCAGAATGTGCCGACGCTGCCGATGCCGACGACCTTGAACGCCGTATCCGCCAGCGCATAGCGGCGCAGCAGCGCGACGACTTCCGGATTGAGCGTCGCGCCGCAGCTCGCGAAGGTCGCGGGTATGTCGAAACGCGTCGCGGCCCCGCCGCCATTGCCGATGTGATAGATGAGCGGCGGCCGCTCCTCTATGCGCAGCCCTATGGGCGTCGATTCGAGATGCGGGAAATTATCATCCTCGCGATCGGGCCGCGTCGCCGCGACGAGGCCGCGCAATTTGCGCGCGAGCCGCTCGTCCAGCCCATCCGCGACATGGACGAGATCGATGCGGTCGCGCCACGCCTTCAACGGCGACAGGCGCGAGAGGCCGCGCATATGTTGCCGATAGGCGCGCGCCGCGCGCTCGGCCGCTTGCCGCGCGCGCTTGTCGGAGCGCCCGGCGTCCTGCGCCGCGACGGCGAAGCTCGCGCAGAGGCGCCGCAGATCGACGGTGAAATCGACATTGGGCAATGTCTCGTCGAAATCGTTTATGTCGAAGAGCACATTGCCTTCGGAGGACAAGAGCGCGCCGAAATTCATCAAATGGCAGTCGCCGCAAGATTGCGTCGAAAGGCCCGGCGTCGGCAGAGCGGCGAGGTCTTCCGCCATGATCGAGGCCGCGCCGCGCAGAAAGGCGAAGGAGGATTGCGCCATGCGCTCATAGCGAATGGGCAGCAGCGAGGCGACGCGGCCCTCGTCCGTCGCGGCGAGAATGGCGGTGGGATCGCGCTCCACGGGCGAGAATTCCGCGAGGCTCTCGCGCGGGACGAAGCGCCGCCGCTCCTTGCCGGCGGCGTAGCGCTCGGCGAAAACGAGATGATGCGAAGGCGCGTCTTTATGATCCTGCATCGCAATTCTCCCTGGCGCCGAGCGGCGCGAAATCTCGATGAAGCGCCGAATCTTCTCCCTCTCCCGCGCAGCAGGGCAGGGCCGGGGCGCGAGCCGTTTCCCCACCCGCGCTCTAATCGATCGCCGCCTCTATGACGCGCGCCAGAGCGCCGAGCCTCTGCTCGATCAGCGCGGGCGTCTCGCAGACATAGGACAGCGCATGGCGCCGCTCGTCGAAGACGCGCAAATCCCATTGCAGCGCCTCGCTGGCGTCCTTGATCTTTTGCGCGTCTTGCGGGTTCTTGTCCTGCTCGGCGCGCATCGCCTGCGTCTCATCGCGCAGTCTTTCGGCGAGCAGCTTCTGCTTCGCGCCATAGCGATCGAGCCCGGAGAGCACCTCGCGGCGCTCGGCCTCCAGCGTGTCATAGACGCCGGCGAACAGCGTCGTCAGCCGCGCCTTGCGCCCGGCGCCGGCGGCCGCGGCGAAGTCGGAGACGAGCTTTTGCGCCGTCTCGATCGGCGTGCGCCGGGCGCTGACGCGGGCGACGAGATCGGCGAGCGCTAAATCGTCGCGCCAGGCCTTCGCGCCCTCGAGCGAGGGGCCGGTCCAGACGCCGGCGACGGCGACGCTCTGCACCTTCACCTGACGGCAGGGCCAATCGCCCTGCGCCTGCGGCTGGGCGCGCGCAGCAAAGGCGCAGCAGAGAGCGAGAGCCAGAGCGGCGGAGAGGCGAGTCTTCATGGGGGAGCGATCTGCGGCTGTGGGCGACGGGCCCCGTTTACGCCTTTTCGCCGCGCGCCGCAAAGGCGCGCCGAAGCGCCCGGCGCCTCGCGGCGGCGGGAGAGGAGGGGCGGTTCGGGACGCTCCGGCCCCTTTGGCCGCAGCGCTATAAAATTTCTGTCGGTTTCGGAGCGTCCCGAAACGCGGCTTCGCCTTCTCGTCGACGTCCCGAGGCGCATTCAGACCCGCGAATCCTGGGCTTTCGCGTGCAAGATCCGATCGCTTCCGAAGGCTTGGGCGCACGGAACGGCTCTCGCTCTTCCCTGTGGACGGGAGAGAAACACCGATCCGGCGACGCGCCGCCTGTCCATGGACGGGGGTCGCCGTCCCGGATGGAGCCGGCCCCCGCCCGCGTTCCCTGACCCGAGAAACGCGCCCTTGCGTCAGCGGGAGCGAGGGAGAGATAGGAATATTTTCAGGATATGTCAAGGGCCGAGAATGGAAGACCCGTGGTGGCCGGACGCCAACGCCTCTCCTTATCCGGCTCGAGGTCGAATGCGCATATTCTCCTCGCCCCACGGCGTCCTGGCCGGGCTTGTCCCGGCCATCCACGCCAACACGCGCGAGGCATGGTGGAAGTTTGGCGCAGCGCCGAAGCTCCGGCGGCCTCCGACAGCGGGTCGAATCCATCGATAGCGGTTACACTTTCCTAAGGTTTCTCAGCCGCTCGGCGTGGATGGCCGGGACAAGCCCGGCCAGGACGGCGGCAGAGTTTTGCAGTAGATCGTCGCCCCCGCGCGCCGACAGCGCCGTTTCGGGACGACCTAACGGAGCATCAGCCTGAGGATATTGTCGGCGATTCGTCCGAAGGGCGCGCGGAGAAGCGTGCTCGCGTTCCATCGACCCTGGTCGAAAACGCCTTTGGCATGGCTGAGGGAACGGAAGCCCTCTATGCCATGATAAGCGCCCATGCCGCTGGGCCCGACGCCGCCGAAGGGAAGGTCGTCCTGCGCGTAGTGCATCAGCGTGCCGTTGATCGTGACGTTGCCGGAGGTGGTGCGCGTCAACGCCTTACGGCGGTCCTCGCCGTCGCCGCCAAAATAGTAGAGCGCCAGCGGTCGCGGTCGAGCATTGACGTATGCGACGGCCTCGTCGATGTCGCGATAGGGCAGCACCGGCAGGATGGGGCCGAATATCTCCTCCTGCATGATCGCCATGTCGTCCGTCGCGCCGACGACAACCGTCGGCGGCATCGTGTGCGGACGGCCACGCGCCTCGTTCGGCCTCGGTCCGACCTCCATGATGCGCGCGCCTTTGGCGCGGGCGTCATCGATCAAGCCGGTCAAACGCGCATAGTGTCGGTCGTTGACGATGGAGGTGTAATCATCGCTCGAAGGACCATCCGGATACTGCGCGGCTACCGCCGCGCCATAGGCGGCGACGAAGGCGTCGATGTCGGCTTCGCTCACGAGCGCGTAATCCGGGGCGACGCAGGTTTGGCCCGCATTGGCGAGCTTGCCATAGGCGACGCCCGCCGCCGCGTGATCGAGCGCAGCTCCCTTGCCGATTATGACCGGAGACTTGCCGCCGAGCTCCAACGTCACGGGAACGAGATTCTGGCTGGCGGTCTTCATGACCGCGCGCCCGACGGCGGTGCTGCCGGTAAACACCAAATGGTCGAACGGCAGGGCGGAGAAGGCGGCGCCCACCGCCGCGTCGCCGGTCACCACGGCCACCTGCTCCTCGGGGAAGATATCCGCGAGCAGCGTCTCGAGCAGATCGCTTGTCGTAGGCGTGAGCTCCGACGGCTTGATCATCGCCCGATTGCCTGCCGCAATCGCCGTGGCCAGCGGCGTCAGCGCCAGCGAGAAGGGATAGTTCCATGGCGACACGACGCCGATGACGCCGAGCGGCTGATACTCGATGCGCGCGCTGCCGAGCTGGAAGGACAGCGCGACATGCCGACGCGTCGGCCGCATGAAGCGGCGCAGATTGCGGTGAAGATAGTCGATGCCCATGACCAGCGTCATTATCTCCATCATCGCCGTTTCATGCCGCGAGCGATGGCCGAAATCCGCGTTCAGCGCCGTTTCGATGGCGAGTCGCCGGGCTATAACGGCGGCTCTGAGCTTCTTCAGATCAGCCCGGCGTCGGCCGAGCGGAGGCGGGCCATCGTTCAGGAAGGCGGCGCGCTGACGGGCGAAGATGTCGCGGAACCGGGCGTCGGTTCGGATTTCGGAAGAAGAGCTCATGGCGCCTCCGTCAATGTTGACAGCGAAAACATCCCGCCATTGACATAGGCCCAAAAGTAGGCAGTGTCTACATATGTTTTCACTGGCAACTTCGAGGAGCCATGCAAGAGACATCCGAGCGCCCGTATCACCACGGCGATCTGAGACGGACGATTATCGAGACGGCGATGGACATGCTGGACGAGGAGCAGGGGTGGCAATTCACACTGCGAGAGGTCGCGCGTCGAGCTGGCGTAAGCCATGCCGCTCCCTATAAGCACTTTGCCGACAAGGGCGCCCTGCTCGCTGAAATGGCCATGCTCGGCTTCGACCGCCTCCGCGAACAACTGACGGCGGCCAGGCGCGGCGCCTTCGCCTCGCACCGCGAGGAGTTCTTAACTTTGGCGCACGCTTATGTCGGGTTCGGAACTTCCAGTCCGGCGCTCTACCGGCTGATGTTCGGCGCGGATGCGGGCAAGGCGCCGGACATCCACTCGGGCGAACGCGCGCTCGCCGCGTTCGGCGTCATGCTCGAAACGCTGGAGCGCAGCCAGAGGGAAGGCGTCTTGCGAAAACGGGCTATTCAAGGCCAAGCGACGACATGCTGGGCGCTGGTGCACGGGCTTACTATGCTTTCCATCGGCGGATTGCTCCGGCCGGAGAAAGTCGGACCGGACGCCATCGAGGCGGCGCTCGTTACCTTGCTCGAAGGTCTGGAGGAGTAACGGCCGCGCCACCTTTCTCGCTCACGGGAACAACCCAGTCGCCACGCATGAAGACCTCGATGTGCGATACGGAATTCACTCGAATGACGGCTCATGGCGCATCATGGAAATTCAAACCGCGACCCCGCCGGCGCTCGGGCGCCGGTCATCCCTTATAACGCGCCCTCATGCGGATCATCCCCGTCATCGACCTGAAAGCCGGCCATGTCGTGCGCGCCTTTCGCGGCGAGCGCGCCGCCTATGCGCCGATCGTCACGCCGCTCGCCGCCGGCAGCGCGCCGGAGGCGATCGTCGCGGGATTTCTGCGGCTCTTTGCTTTCGATACGATCTATATCGCCGATCTCGACGCCATAGAGCGATGCGGCGATCATGGCGCGGCGATCGAGGCGCTGGCGCGGCGCTTTCCGCAAATCCGTTTCTGGGTCGATAGTGGCGCCGAAAGCGCGCCCGGAGGCGCGCGGTCCGATGCGGCGCCTGGACCGCGAGCCTTCGGGCTCGCCAATCTCGCGCCCGTCATCGGCAGCGAAAGTCTCGCGCGGACTGTCGCGCCAGATCTCTCGCGGGAGACGGGGGCGATTCTCTCGCTCGATTTTCGCGGCGATGAATTTCTCGGCCCGCGCGCGCTTCTGGACGATCCGCAACTCTGGCCGCCGCGCATCATCGCCATGACTCTCGGGCGCGTCGGCGCCTTCGCCGGGCCGGACCTCGCGCTCTTGTCGTCCCTCACGCCTCGCGCGCGGGAGGTCTACGCCGCCGGCGGGCTGCGCGACACGCGCGATCTCGAGGCGCTGGCGCGCATCGGCGTCGCCGGCGTTCTCGTCGCCTCGGCGCTGCATGACGGGCGGCTGTCGGCGCAGGAGCTGCGTCGCGTCATGTGATGGGTTTTCGTCTGATCGCTCGGCGCGGAATCGCCGCTTCCTTCTCCCCGCTCGCGCCTATCGAATGCACATGCTCCTCGCCCCACGGCGTCCTGGCCGGGCTCGTCCCGGCCATCCACGCCAGCGCGCGCCGAGGCGTCGTAGAAGTTTGGCGTAACGCCGAAGCGCCGCCGGCGTCCGACATGGGATAGAACCCGTCGATGGTCGGCGCTTTCCTTTGGTCTCTCAGCTGCTCGGCGTGGATGGCCGGGACAAGCCCGGCCAAGACGGCTGCAGAGTTTCGCGATACTCGATCCGATAGCCGCTCGCTGGGAGAGCGGGAGCGCGCCGAGCCGATCAACGGAAACCGTATGAATGCGCCGTGCGGAAATGAGCGCCGCCAAAACAGAAAGAGGAGCCGCGGGCGGCGGCTCCTCTTTGATCGGTCGAAATATGTCCGCGCCTCACTCGGCGGCGGCGAAGGGGTGCTTGGCGGTCACGCGCTCGGAGAGGACGCGGGAGGCGCTCGGATCGCCCTTCATCGCGCGGGCGATGGCTTCCTTCGTGGCGCGATAGTTGAACTCCTGGATCTTCTGATCGTCATTGGCTTCCCAATGAATGAACACGCCGACCGAGATGAAGAGGTCCTCGGCCTGCTCGATCGGGATGATCCCCTCGGCGACGCTGTCGGCGACGGCCTTGGCGACGCCATATTGCGCCGGGCCGAACATCTGAACGGCCTGCTTGGCGTTCTTGATCGTCACCTTGTTGAAGAGAATGGTGTAGGGCTTGACCAGAAGGTTCGGCGCGACCACCGCGAGCAGGGTGGTGAAGCCGTCCTTGTTGTTGACCAGCGCATTGGCGAAGGCCGTCTCGGCGGAGCTGCCGCGCGGGCCCATCAGCAGGTCGATATGCGCGACCTCATTGCCCTCGCCGACGAGCGATTCGCCGACCAGCAGCTTCGGAGTCGAGGAGGAGGCGCCGGCCTTCGGAAAGAGAGCGCCGAGAATTTTGTCCAGTATCGAAGCCATATTCGATTTCCTTTCGGTCTGTTCGTCACGCCTTGGCGGCGTTGTTCTCGGCCTGCGCGAGGCCCCCCAATCTCGCTGCAACTTCCGTCAGGAAGCCGACTGGTGACGCGCCGACCGCGGATCGATTCGCTTCAATTCGAGTCGACGAAGAGGAGCCGCGAACGGCTCCTCGAAAATCCGGCGACGGAGCGCCGCATCGCAGCGAGACAGCGGCGCGCGGGATGCGCGCCGTCGCTCGCCGGCCGACCGAGCAAAAGCTCAGTTGGCGCCGAAAGGATGCTTGACGTCGTTGCGCTTGGCGACGACTTCGGCGGCCTTCGGCTCGCCCTTGACGGCGCGCGCGATGGCTTCCTTGGTGGCCTGATAGTTGTACTCCTGGATCTTCTTGTCGTCGTTCGCTTCCCAATGGATGAACACGCCGACCGAGATGAACAGGTCATCGGCCTCGGCGAGCGGGATCACGCCTTCGGCGACCGAATCGGCGACGGCCTTGGCGACGCCGGCCTGCGCCGGTCCGAACATCTGAACGGCCTGCTTGGCGTTCTTGATGGTGACCTTGTTGAAGAGGATCGTGTTCGGCTTGGCCAGCAGGTTCGGCGCAACGACGGCGAGCAGCGTGGTGAAGCCGTCCTTGTTGTTGACCAGCGCATTGGCGAAGGCGGTCTCGGCGGCGCTGCCGCGCGGTCCGATCAGCAGGTCGATGTGAGCGACTTCATTGCCTTCGCCGACGAGCGACTCGCCGACCAGGAGCTTGTTGATCACGGCCATGTTTCTTCCTTTCGATAAACTCGACTTGTCGCCCGCGCGGCTGCCGGCGCGGGCGCCTCCCCCATCTCTCCGGCGTCAGGCCGAAATGCGGCCGAGCCGGACGAGCCGGTCGCGAGACCATCTCGCGCGGCGCGAACTCAACCATTTTTGTGAACGTTCGGCAAGATGGCGAGCAGATAATCGACAAAAAGCGCGGCGACCGTCAGGTCCGCGCAGGCGCCCGGATTATAGCCGCTTTTTTTGAGAGAACGATCCAGTTCCAGCGCGATGCGGAACATGGAGTCTCTGTCGTCGACGGCGTCGATAAGAGAAGCCGCTTCTTGAAAGCGCGTCAAGGTCTCGCGCGCGACTTTTTCGCCGAATTTCCGCTGGATATGCGTATCGGGGAAATGTCGCGCGTAAGTCATGAAGAGAAGCAGGGTCGTGGTCTCTCTGTCATGGCCTCTCTCTCGCGCGCGCCGGATCGCCTCGCGGCCCATGCCGAAAATCTCGGAAAAGCCGTTGGCGTATTGCCTTGCGACGAGATCGCGATCGGCGGCGAGCGCCATGGCTTCGCGCAGGGAGACGCGCGCCGGGGCGGCGACATCGTGCTGCGGCGCGGCGCCGAGCCCGGCGGGGGAGGCGCGCACAATGGCGCGAAAGGCGAGATCGGCGTCGGAAGAATCGAGCGCTTGCAGCGTCTGTGCGAGTTTTTCGTCGAGAGAGCCTTCGCCCGCTCGTGAGGCGGCGTGAGCGAGCGGCGCGCATAAGAGAATAATGCCGAGATTGGTGTTGCAGCCGACGCGCGTCCAGGTCGCCTCCACGGCCTCCGATATGCGGGCGCCGACGCGCGCGCCGGGCGCGGAAATATGTGGCGCGGCGGCCTTCGCGCTGGCGATGAAATCCGCGGCCTCCATGCCATGGCCCGGCGCATAGATATGAACATTGCCGGGCTTGGGCGCGGCGAGCTCGTCCGCGCAGGCGGCGATGAAGGCGCTCGCGATTTGTTCCGCGTCAGCCATTGGCGCGGCGCGCGGCGGCGCCGATCGCCGCCATTATGTCGCCGGCGAGGCGCTCGGCGATCTGGAAAGGGGTCACGCTCTGCAGCCCGCTCCAGCCCGGCATACTATTGACCTCCAGCACCATGGGCAGGCCGTCCGCGCCGGCGATGATGTCGACGCCGGCGAAATCCGCGCCCAGCGCGGCGGCGGCGCGCAGCGCCAATTCGCGCTCGCGCGCGCTCGGCTCGCAGGCGCAAGGCTTTGCGCCCTGCCGGATATTGGTGATCCAGCGTCGCGAGCGCCGCCGCATCGCGCCGATGATCTCGCCATGGGAGACGAGAATGCGCATATCTTCGTACCAGACGTCCCGCGGCGGGACGAAGCGCTGCAGATAGAAGACGCCGCGCGCTTCCTCCGTCGTGGGCAGATCCTCCTCTCGGCGAACGAGCTTGAGGCCCCAGCCTTGCGCGCCGAACAGCGGCTTCAGCACCAGCGGCGCGCGCCCGCATTCGCTGCGGATGATGCGCAGCGCCTCGGCGCGCGAGCCGGTCACGAAAGTCGCGGGCGTCGGAATGCGCGCGGCGGCGAGCAGAAAGCTCGCCGCGGATTTGTCGGTGCAGCGCTCGATCGCACGCGCGCTATTGACCAGCGGAACGCCGAGCGCGCCGAGCGCGTGCAGCACGCCGAGCCGCAGCGTGACCGTCTCCAGCGAGCCGTCGCCGATCGCGCGCACGACGGCGGCGTCCGGCAGGCCGCCGTGAAAGCCCGGAATGGCGATGTGCTGCGGCCGCGTCGTGTCGATCTTGCAGGCGGAAAGCCGCACGGGAACGGCCCGCGCGCCATGGCGCGCGAAGCCCTTGATGAGGCGCTCGACATGCCAGTCGAGCTCGTCGGTGAAGATCGCGATGCGCGGCGCCCCCTCACGGGGGCGCGCGGGCTCAGCCGAAAGAGGCTTCGAGCAGTTTTTCGTCGATGGCTCCGCCACGGAAAGTCTCGCCTGTCTCCACTGCCGTCACGATCGCCTCGGCGGGCGAGAACAGGCTGGGGTCGATCTTGTAGAAGTCGCCCTTATACGCTTTGAAAATTTCCGCGAAAGGCCGTCCGTAGTCGCGCGAGGTCGAGCTCGGCAGTTTCTCGGCCAGCTCCTTGGCCGCCGCCGCCGATCCGCGCACGAAGAGATGAGCGCGGCCGGAATAGATGATCGCGTCGTTTGTGCGGCCCATGGCCGTGACGAAATCCGGGTGAGGCGGCGAGAGCGGCGCGGCGGCGATGCCGTCCACGATATGCTCGAGCGGGAATTTCAGCTCATGCGCCTTGTGCAGCGCCACCTCGAGCACGCGGCCGACGACCTGCACGCTGCCGGCGAGGCTCTGCGTCGGCGCATAGACGAAGGCGAGCTTGTCGGGCGAGACGCCGCAATCATTGGCGACCTTGGCCACGACGGCCTCCGGCGGCGGCGCGCCGGCCTCGAGCACGATGGTCGAGCGATCGGCGGAGTCCTTATAGGGGAGCTCCTGGAACAGCGCCTCCTTGCGCGCCAGCGAGCGGCCGGGGCCGGAGCCGAGCGCAAAGAATTTCTCATGGGAAAGGCTCCAGCCGGCATATTGGCTGGCGAGGCAGGCGACGACCGGGTCATTGCTGGAGACGGTGAGCCAGAAGGGCCAGTTCTTCTGGCCGGGCGCCGGCGAGAGCGTGACCTTGCCGAGGCCGCCGAGGCAGATCTCGGTGAGCAGAAGGCCGGCGTCTATGCCGCCCGCCACCTCGGCGCCGGCGTCGATCAGCAGCTCTCCGAGGCTTCCGCGCGAAACGGCGAGGCGATAGCGCTCCGCGCCCGCGACGAGCCTGTCGACGATCTCGCCCGCCAGCGCATTGACGCTCGCCGTGGCGCGCCCGCTCGTATCCAATGTCCCTGTCACGTCTTTTGTCCTCGATTGGGGACCGGCTCCCCGCGCCGGCCGAAATTGCGGCGCGACTTTACTAAGCTTTCGTCCCCGGCGAAAGCCGCGCCGGGCGAAAGGCCTGTCACTCCCCCGCGCGATCGGGTGAAGGAATAAACCCCTTTCCCTCGTCCTGAGGAGCCCGCAAAGCGGGCGTCTCGAAGGGCGGTCGAAGGAGAAATCAAAGGGCTCCACCACGCGGCCATCCTTCGAGACGCCGCCTACGGCGGCTCCTCAGGATGAGGGCCGGGGATTTTTTTATCCTTCACCCGATCGCCTCGCTGTCACTTCCCCGTCAAGAGACTCTCACGAGAGCATTACACGCGCCTGCTAGGAGAAGAGCCGTGATGCGGCGTCGAGGGCTCACCCTTCTCGAGGAGCAGCGCAAATGGCCGACAATATCGCGGAAAAGTCCGGCGAGGCCGGCAAGAAGGACAATTACACGGGCAAGCTGATCGTCGGCGGCATAGCGGCGGTCATCGGCGGCGTGGTGGGCTACGGCCTGCTGGGCGGCCCGGCCATTCTCGCCAGCGCAGTGGTTTTCGGTCTCATCGGAGCGGCGCTGGGCTCCGTGTTCGATTGATCGCGTCGGTTGCGTGTGGCGTCGCGAGTTGCCGCTTTTCCGGCGGTCGTGCGGAATTCTAGGACGTAGTCATTTCCCCTTCAGGTCGCGGCCCCACGTTCGCCCGTGGGGCCGTTTTTTTTGCTCAGGCGGCCGCCAAAGCGGCGATGTCGCGGCGGGCGGAAGCGAGCGCCTCCTCCTTCTGCGCCGGGCCGAGGCCGACGCCCTCGGCGCGGATGAAGGCGAAATCGGTGACGCCCAGATTGCCGAAGGTGGTGCGCAAATAGGCCTCCTGATGGTCCTGCGCCGAAAGCGTCTCATTCCCCGCATAGAGGCTGCCGCGCGTCGAGACGACGATGAGCCGCTTGCCGGTCACGAGGCCCTGAAGCCCGGCGGCCGTATAGGCGAAGGTCTTGCCGGGCACGACGAGATGGTCGATCCAGCCGCGAAGCTGCGTGGGAATGGAGAAATTATACATTGGCGCGCCGATCACGACGATATCGGCCGCGAGAAACTCCTCGAGAATGTCGCGGGCGGTGGACAGCTCGGCCCGCAGCGCGGCGTCCTCCGGCTCCGTCCCGGCCCCGCGAGCGAAAAAGAGAGCGCTGGAGAGCATGGGCGGCGCCGCGGCGGCGACGTCACGATAGGCGACCTCGAGGCCGGGGATGTCGCCGCGCAGCTTCTCCACCAGCTCGGCGGTGAGGCGGCGGCTGAGCGATTTTTCTCCCATAATGCTCGAATCGATGTGCAACAGGTGGGTCATGCGGCTCGCTCCTAGTATAAAGAGGTAACTTAGGCTAGGTTGCTCCCTGTCGCGACGGCGCGCAAGGAGGCACATTTTTGGAACGCGGTCACATTCATGTTCCTGCCCAATGCGGGCGTATTGCGGCCATTCTATCGCGCATCGGCGACAAATGGACCGTGCTGGTCGTCGAATCGCTCGGGAACGGGCCTTTGCGGTTCAACGAGCTGCGGCGGCGCATCGGCGGCATTTCGCAACGTATGCTGACGCTGACGCTGCGTGCGGCCGAGCGCGACGGCTTCGTGACGCGCACCGTCTTTCCGACCATCCCGCCCCGCGTCGATTACGAGCTGACGCCGCTCGGCCGCTCTCTGCGCGAGCCGCTGCATAGGCTGGGCGATTGGGCGCTCGAGAATGTCGAGACCATCGAGGAATCGCGGCGCCGTTTCGATGGCGAGGCGGAAAAGCAGGCCGCGGCGCCACGGCCGCAGCGCGCCGTCGGCGCGTGAGCGCGCCAGCGCGGCCTTCTCCTTTGCGCTTTTGAAAAAATCATGCGCAATGCCGCGTGATCGAGATTCGTCGGAGTGAGCCGAGAGTGACCGAGCGTCCGCAGACCACTGTTTCCTATGGCGCCGCTGCGCTCGTCTTTCTGGCGGCGGCGGTAGCTCTCGCTTTTCCGTGGCTGTCCGGCCGCGTCACCGTCCCCTGGGACGCCAAGGCGCATTTCCAGCCGCAATTCGCCTTTCTCGCCCATGCGCTGCATTCCGGCCAATCGCCCTTCTGGACGCCCAATGTCTTTGCCGGCTCGCCGCAGCTCGCCGATCCTCAATCGCTGATCTTCTCGCCCTTCTTCCTCATCGCGGCCTGGCTCGTTCCCGAGCCCTCTTTCGCGCTCGAGGATGCAATCGTCTTCGCGATGCTGGCGATGGGCGGGCTCGCCTTCATCGCCTATTTCCGCGACCGCAAATTTTCGGCGGAAGGCGCGCTGCTCTGCGCGCTCGCCTTCGCCTTCGGCGGCTCGGCCGCCTGGCGCATTCAGCATACGGGGCAGGTGATGAGCCTCGCCTGGTTCCCGGTGACGCTCTTTCTGCTCGCGCGCGCGCTCGATCGCCGCTCGGCGCAATGGGGCGCCTATGCCGGCGTGGCGGCGGCCTTTCTCGTGCTCGGCCGCGATCAGGTGGCCTTTCTCGAAGTGCTCGTCCTCTCGGCCTACGCCGTCTTCCGCGTCTTCTCGGACGATGCGAAGATTTCCACCGCCGTCGCGCCCCTCGCCGCCGGCGCGGTCTGCGGCGTCGCCGTCATCATCGTTCCGCTGGCGCTGACGATGGAGCTGGCGTCGCAATCCAATCGGCCGGCCATCGATCTCGAGGGCGCCCTGCGCGGCTCGCTGCATCCGGCGGCGCTGCTCACTTTCGTCTCGGCCAATCTCTTCGGCACGGATGGTCCGCTCGCGAATTTCTGGGGTCCGCCGGCGGCGGTCTTCGGCTCGCCGGATCTCTTCCTCGCGCGCAATATGTGCGACGTCTACATCGGCGCGCTGCCTCTGGTCTCGCTCATCGCTCTGACGCGCCACGGCCTGCCGTCCAATCGCGAGATAAGCTTTTTCACCGCCGCAGCGCTGGCGCTGCTGCTCTATGCGCTCGGCCGCTTCACGCCGGCCTTCGCGCTGATGTTCCATATTCCGGGAGTCGATCTCTTCCGCCGCCCGGCGGACGCGACCTTTCCGCTCTGCGCCGTGCTCGCCATTCTCGCCGGCTTCGGCCTCAATGTCGTCGCCAATGCGCCGAGCAAGCCGCCCTTGCGCTATCTCGCGGCGGCGCTGGGCGTGCTGTTCGCGCTCGCTCTTGCGCTCGCCTGGAGCAAGGATCATCTTTCCGCGGCGCTCCTGCCGCTCGCCGAGAGCGCCGGCTTTGCGGTGCTGGCCTTTCTCGTCATCGCCTTCGCGCCGCAGCTAGCCATGCGCCGCTATGCGCTGCTCGCCGCCGTCGGCGCGACGATGACGCTCGATCTCGCCTTCAACAACGGGCCCAATGAATCGACCGCGTTGCCGCCGCAGAATTTCGACGTGCTGCGCGCGGACACGCAAAACGACACGATCGCTCTCTTGCGCGCGCGTCTCGCCGCGACGGCGGCGCCGGATCGGCGCGACCGCGTCGAGCTCGCGGGCATAGATTTCCATTGGCCCAACGCTTCGCTGGTGCATGGCTTCGATCAGGAGTTCGGCTACAATCCGGTGCGCCTGCGCCTGCTCGAGGAGGCGACCGGCGTCGGCGATCATCTCGCTCTGCCCGATCAACGCGTCTTCTCCAAGCTCTATCCGTCCTATCGCTCGACGCTCGCCGATCTCATCGGCCTGCGCTTCATCGCGACCGGCGTTCCGATCGAGGAGATCGACAAGAATTTGAAGCCGGGCGATCTCGAATTCATCGCGCGCACCAAGGACGCCTATGTCTATGAGAACAAGCGCGCGTTGCCGCGCGTGCTGCTCGCGACCTGCGCCACGCGCGTCGATTTCGCGCAGATGATCGAGGATGGCGTGTGGCCCGATCTCGACTATCGCGCCAGCGTGCTCTTGGAGGAGCCGCCCGTCTGCCGCCATTCGCGCCCCGAGCCGGGAGAGGCGAGCGGCGCGCGCATCCGCTCCTACTCCAATACGGAGGTGGTCATCGACGCCGATGTTCCGCAGGGCGGCGGCTATGTGGTGCTGAACGATATTTTTCACCCGTCCTGGACGGCGCAGATCGACGGCGAGCCGGCGGAGATCATGCGCGCCAATGTGATGTTCCGCGCCGTCGCCGCGCCGCAGGGCAAGCATGAGGTGCGGTTCGTCTATCGGCCGTTTCTCAGCCTGTGGCGGCGGCTGACGGGGCGATCCGGGGGCTAGCCGGCGTCTAGCTGTTGCGGCCCCGCTTGACGCATCGCCATTCCTGCGCGACTCTCGCAACGCCCGGGGGAGCCTCGCCGTCGGCGCGCCCTGCGCGCGGCAAGAGGCTGAGAGGCCGAAGAGCTTTTTTTAAAAGAAAGCGGCTCGGCGACCCTTCGAACCTGATCCAGTTCGCGCTGGCGTAGGGAGGCCGCATGTTCCTGATTTTCCTCGGCCCTACCGGGTCGCATCGATGCTGATCGGCGTGATCGGCGCCGGCGTCGCCGGCCTGACTGCGGCTTTTGAGATCGCCCGCGCCGGCGCGCCCCATGGCGCCGAGGTCGAGCTGATCGAGAAAGCGGCGGGGCCCGGCCGCGGCTGCTCGCATTACGCCGGCGGCATGATCGCGCCCTGGTGCGAATTGGAGAGCGCCGAGCCCATTGTGGCGACGCTGGGCGAGGAGGCGCTCGCCTTCTGGACCAAGGACATTCCCGTCGCGAAAGTCGCCGGCAGCCTCGTCGTCGCGCCGCCGCGCGACCGCGCCGAGCTGACCGAATTCTCCCGCCGCACCCGGCGGTTCGAGCGGCTGGACGCGGACGCTCTCGCGGCGCTGGAGCCGGCGCTGGCCGGGCGCTTTTCGAGCGGGCTCTATTTTCGCGAGGAGGCGCATCTCGAGCCGCGGGCGGCGATGCGGGCGCTGTTCGAACGTTTGCAGACAATGGACAATGTCCGCATCCGGCTCTGCGCCGATTCGGTTCCGCAGGCGGATTGGATCGTCGATTGCCGCGGCTTCGCCGCGCGCGGCGAGCTGGCGGAGCTGCGCGGCGTCAAGGGCGAGATGCTGGCGCTGCGCAGCGAGGAGATCGAATTGTCCCGCCCCGTCCGCATGTTGCATCCGCGTCATCCGGTCTATGTGGTGCCGCGCGGGCAGGGCGTGTTCATGATCGGCGCGACGATGATCGAGAATGAGGAGCGCTCGCGCGTCACCGCGCGCTCCATCGTCGAGCTGGTCAATTCGGCTTTCGCCATTCATCCTGCTTTCGCCGAGGCGGAGATCGTCGAGACGGGCTCGGATGTGCGGCCCGCCTTCCCGGACAATCTGCCGCGCATTTCGCGCCAGGGCCGGACGCTCTATGTGAACGGGCTCTATCGGCATGGTTTTCTTCTGGCGCCGGCGCTGGCGCGTCGCGTCGCGCGTTTTCTCTTCGCGGGCGAGATCTTCCCGGAGGTCATGAATGCGAATCAGGGTGAATGGACAGACGCTCGAGGTCGAGGCGCCGACGCTGGAGTGCCTCATCGAGGAATTGGGCTTTAGCGAGCAGACCGTCGCCACGGCGGTCAACCAGGAATTCGTGCGCAGCAAGGATCGCGGCGAGACGCTGCTGGTCGAGGACGATACGATCGAGATCGTCACGCCGCGGCAGGGAGGGTGAGGGGATTGTCGAACTTGCTACCTCCTCCACGAACTCCATGTTAGGGTCGGCCCATGAGCACGATCGTCACGGAAATCTACGACGCCCTCCGAGAAGCCGGCGCGAGCGAGGAGAAAGCGCGCAAGGCTGCGGAAGTCGTCGCTAATTTCGACTCGAAGAACAGCGACGTTCAGCATGAGTTCGCTTTGCTGAAGGGCGAGTTCAGCACCGTGAAATGGATGCTCGCGACCAATATCACGCTCACGCTTCTGGTGCTCGGAAAGCTGTTCCTGCACTGATGGCCGATGCGGTTTCCGGTCGAGCCCCGAACCAGCCGAATGCGATGACTGCGTCTCTCCTCCTCTATGGCGAGGTCCTATCCTCCCGCTTCCTGCTGGGCACGGCGCGCTATCCTTCGCCCGCCATTCTCGCCGAGGCGATCCGCGCGGCGGGGGCGGAGATCGTCACCGTCTCGCTGCGGCGGGAGGCGGGGGGCTCGCGCGCGGGGGAGAGCTTTTGGCGGCTCATTCGCGAGCTCGGCGTGCGCGTATTGCCCAACACGGCCGGTTGCCGCACGGCCAAGGAGGCCGTCGCCACCGCGCAAATGGCGCGCGAGCTGTTCGGAACCAGCTGGATCAAGCTCGAGGTGATCGGCGAGGAGGACACGCTGCAACCGGACGTCTTCGGCCTGGTCGAGGCGGCGCGCATCCTCAGCGACGACGGCTTTTGCGTCTTTCCCTATACGACCGAGGATCTCGTCGTCGCGGAGAAACTGCTGGACGCCGGCTGCCGCGTGCTGATGCCCTGGGCGGCGCCGATCGGCTCCGGCCGCGGGATCAACAATCTCTTCGGTCTGCGGGCGCTGCGCGCGCATTTTCCCGATACGCCGCTCATCGTCGACGCCGGCCTCGGCGCGCCCTCGCAGGCGGCGGCGGTCATGGAGCTCGGCTTCGACGCGGCGCTGCTCAACACGGCGGTGGCGCGCGCCGGCGATCCCGTGGCCATGGCGCGGGCCTTCGCGCTCGCCATAGAGGCGGGCCGGGCGGCCTATCTCTCCGGCCTGATGGAGCCGCGCGACATGGCGGCGCCCTCGACGCCCGTGCTCGGTCGCGCCTTCGACGATGGACTCGAGGCATGAGCGCGCTTTCGTTTCCACCTCCCCCTGGAGGCTATCGGATTCACACATTGCGAAACACTACGGCCGTCATGGCCGGGCTTGTCCCGGCCATCCACGCCAAGCAGCCGCGACACCGAAGGAAAGCGCCAGCCATCGACGGATTACATCCCATGTCGGGCGCCGCCGGAGCTTCGGCGTCACGCCGAACTTCCAAGACGCCTCGGCGTCCTGGCGTGGATGGCCGGGACAAGCCCGGCCATGACGTCGCAGGGGGGAGGTCGAGCGCCGAAGGCGCTCGGGAGGGGGTGAGCCCCCGAAGCTCGGGGATTGCACCCCACCCCGTCCTGCTGCGCAGGCCGACCCTCCCCCTGAAGGGGAGGGTGGGGCGCGCCTCTCGATCGAGCGTCATCCCGTCATGAGCGCGCTTTTGCTCGATCCCTTCTATCTCATCGTCGATTCCGCCGATTGGCTGCCCCGGCTGTTGCCGCAGGGCGTGCGGCTCGTGCAATTGCGCGTCAAGGATCGCGCGGAGGCGGCGCTGCGCGAGGAGATCGCCCGCGCCCGCGATCTTTGCGCGGCCCATGGCGCGCTGCTCGTCGTCAATGATTATTGGCGGCTCGGCATCGATCTTTCCTGCGATTTCGTGCATCTCGGCCAAGGCGATCTCGATACGGCCGATATCGTCGCCATTCGCGCCCATGGAATAAGGCTCGGCGTCAGCACGCATGACGAGGCGGAGCTGGAGCGGGCGCTGGCGCTCGACCCGGATTATGTCGCGCTGGGGCCGATCTATCCGACGCTGCTGAAGCAAATGGCCTTCGCCCCGCAGGGCCTCGACAAGATCGGCCAATGGAAACGCCGCATCGGCGCGATTCCGCTCGTCGCCATAGGCGGGTTGACGCCGGAGCGCGCCCGCGCGGCGCTGGCTGCGGGGGCGGACAGCGCCTGCGTCGTCACCGACGTTCTGCGCGCCGCCGAGCCGGAGGCGCGGGCGCGGGAATGGGTGGAGGCGACGGACGAAAAGCGTCTCACGACGCCCCGCCGATCGGCCACTCCCCTTTGAACACATTGCCCTGATTGTCGCGCGCCTCGACGCGCATCACCTTGGCGCCATTGGGCTTGTAGACGAAGCGAAAGCTCGGATCCTCCGACAGGGAAATCCCGCCCTCCATGGAGAAGATCAGCGCCTCGCCCTGGCGCACCTCCACCTTGTCGACATAATGGGCGGGGAGATAGGCGCGGGTGATCGGGTCCATCTGCAATCCCGAATTATTGGGATGGCGGATCATGATCTGCGCCTCGCGCAGCGCGGGGGTCTCGCTCGTGAACTCGCGATATTTCATCTTGCCGAGATTGGCGGCGGCCTCGTCCTGATCCTTGATCGCTGGGGCCGAGCAGCCGCCGGACGCCTTCACGAATTTCGCCACCGAATGCAGCGCGCCATCGGCCGTTTGGCCGACGACATGCACATTGGTGTAGGAATTCACGCGCACGCGCGTCTCGATCTTCGTGACGCCGGCGCCCACGCCGAAGGAGAAGGCGGCGGCCATGGGCATGGGATTCTCGTCGATGACCAGCGTCGCCGCGCGCAGGCCCGGCTCGAGGAGCGTGATGGTCATCGGCACGATGGCGGCGTCCTCGGCCCGCTTCGGCGCATCGAGCGCGACGACGCCCTCATGCTCCTTTATCGCGCGGTCGTGAAAAATATCGGTGACGAGGCCCGGCCAGGGATCGATCTTGGGCTCCTGGGCCAGCGCCGCGCCGGCCCAAAAGAGGGCCGCCGCCGTCGCGACACGAAGGAGACCGGGCCGCGAGCCTCGAGGCTCGCTCTCATTCGGCGATTTGCGAGCCTGAAGGCTCGCGGTCCAAGGGCTCATCTGGCTTCCTCCGGCGCTTTTTAAAATCATAGCGCCCTGCGCGCGGGCCGCTCAAGGGGCCTCCCATTCCAGCTCGGCGAAGCCGGCCGTGGCGTTGCGCGTGTGATAATCCTCGAACAAAAGCCAATTGGGCTTTTCGCTGCGGCCGGCGGCCGCCGCCGCGCGCGCGAGACTCTCGCCCTTGGCGATAGAGGCGCGCAAATCGCGGGTGAGATGGTCGAGATAGGCCTTTTGCGCGTCGAGCGCCTGCGGCCAGGGGGCGACCGCCGGCCCATGGCCGGGAACGACGCGCACCGCCGCGATCTTCCGCAATTCGTCGATGACGGAGAGAAACCCCAAAAGGCTGCCGTCGACGATCGGAACATGCTGCAAAAACAGCAGATCGCCGGTAAAGAGCGTGCCGCTCTGCGGATCGAGCGCGGTGAGGTCGCTATCGCTGTGAGCGGTGCGCCAGGCTTTCAGCACGATTTTGCGGCCGCCGAGATCGAGTGTCGTCTCGCGCTCGACGGTGAGGGTCGGCGGGACCAGACTCACATCGTCGAGCAGCGTTCCCATCGTCTCGCGAAACGAAGCGAGATAATGCGGGCCGCGCGCCGCCATGGCGCGAGGAAGATTCTTGTGCCCGACGAAGACGGCTCCCGTGTCTCGAAAGGCAATATTCCCGAAAATATGATCGGGATGGACATGGGTGTCGATCACATAGCGGATGGGCTTGGTCGAGCGCTGCTGCAACGCAGCGAGAAACGCTTCCCCCTCGGCGCGGCTGCCGCCGGTGTCGATGACAGCGATCGCCTCTTCGCCGACGATCGCCCCGAGATTGGCGATACCGCCCAAGTTGTCGCGAGACATCAAAGCGGTCTCGCCCTGATGGACGAAGACGCCGGGCGCGATCTCTGTCAGCTCGAAGCTTTTCGCGCCGCTCGCGACGAGGCAGAGACACGCGATGGCGAGCCGTCGAATAGTGCATTGCAGCATCGGTTTTTCAGCCTCGCTTTTCGCCGGTTTCACGCACGAAATCAGGAAAGTCGGGAACTTGTTTTGGGGATTGCGCTTCAATTCTGTGCGACATATTATCCCGCCGTTTCCGACCTAAAAGAGGCTTTCCGGCCGGGAACCGGAAGGCGTCTCGACGGAGATGTTGGCGGGGCTGCGGGCGCGGCGTTCCGTCTGATCGACGTGGCAAAAACGAGGAAACGGCTTCCCAAAGCCTTAGGGCGTCGAAAAGGCGCGATGTCGGCGGCGTCGCCGGGCCTTTCGCACGGTGATGTCGTCAGGAGGAAAAGCTCATGCATAAGCTGTTGTTGTCGACTTCGGTGGGGATTCTCGCGCTGTTCGGGGCCGGCGTGGCGAACGCCGCCGACGCGCTTCTCGAGCTCCAGAAGAACCCGAAGGACTGGGTGTCGCCGACGGGCGACTACGCCAATCTGCGTTACTCGAAACTGAAGCAGATCACCACCGAGAACGTCGGCAAGCTGGCTCCCGCCTGGAGCTTCTCGACCGGCGTGCTGCGCGGCCACGAAGGCGCCCCGCTCGTCCTCGGCGACGTGATGTATCTGCATACGCCTTTCCCCAACATCGTCTACGCTCTCGACCTCAACAACGAAGGCAAGATCCTCTGGAAGTATGAGCCCAAGCAGGATCCGAGCGTCGTTCCGGTGATGTGCTGCGACACGGTCAACCGCGGCCTCGCCTATGCCGACGGCAAGATCTTCCTCGCCCAGGCCGACACCACCCTCGTCGCTCTCGACGCCAAGACCGGCAAGCTGGTCTGGTCGGTGAAGAACGGCGATCCGTCCAAGGGCGCCACTTCGACCGCCGCTCCGCATGTCTTCAAGGACAAGGTCTTCGTCGGCATCGCCGGCGGCGAGTTCGGCGTGCGCGGCAGCATCACGGCCTATAATGTCGCCGATGGCAAGCTCGCCTGGCGCGGCTACTCCATGGGCCCGGACAGCGACACGCTGATCGACGGCGAGAAGACCACCCATCTCGGCAAGCCGGTCGGCAAGGACTCGGGCCTGAACACCTGGGAAGGCGATCAGTGGAAGATCGGCGGCGGCACGACCTGGGGCTGGTATTCCTATGACCCGGAGCTGAACCTCGTCTATTACGGCTCGGGCAATCCCTCGACCTGGAACCCGTCTCAGCGTCCCGGCGACAATCGCTGGTCCATGACGATCTGGGCGCGCGATCTCGACACCGGCGTCGCCAAATGGGTCTATCAGATGACCCCCCACGACGAGTGGGACTATGACGGCATCAATGAGACGATCCTCGCCGACCAGACGATCGGCGGCGCCAAGCGCAAGACGCTCGTCCACTTCGACCGCAACGGCTTCGGCTACACGCTCGACCGCGTGACCGGCGAGCTGCTCGTCGCCGAGAAGTATGACCCGGCCGTCAATTGGGCGACCAAGGTCGACATGGACAAGAACTCCAAGACCTACGGCCGTCCGCTCGTCGTGTCGAAATATTCGACGCAGCAGAACGGCGAGGACGTCAACACCAAGGGCGTCTGCCCGGCGGCTCTCGGCTCCAAGGACATGCAGCCCGCGTCCTTCAACCCGGACACCGGCCTGTTCTATGTGCCGACCAACCACGTCTGCATGGACTATGAGCCCTTCCGCGTCAGCTACACGGCGGGTCAGCCCTATGTCGGCGCGACGCTGGAGATGTTCCCGCCGCCCGGCGACACCAATATGGGCAATTTCATCGCTTGGGACGCTCGCGTCGGCAAGATCGTCTGGTCCAACAAGGAGCAGTTCTCGGTCTGGTCCGGCACGGTCACCACGGCCGGCGGTCTCGCCTTCTACGGCACGCTCGAGGGCTATCTGAAGGCCGTCGACGTCAAGACCGGCAAGGAGCTGTATAAGTACAAGACTCCGTCGGGCATCATCGGCAATGTGATGACCTATGAGCACAAGGGCAAGCAGTATGTCGCGGTTCTGTCCGGCGTCGGCGGCTGGGCCGGCATCGGCCTCGCGGCCGGCCTGTCCAAGAGCAATGAAGGCCTCGGCGCGGTCGGCGGCTATAAGGCGCTGTCCGACTACACCGCCCTCGGCGGCGTGCTGACCGTCTTCGCTCTGCCCGACTACGCGCTGCCGATCGTCGCTCCGGCGAACTGATACGGCCAAAAATAAGATTGGCGCTCGGCGAACGCCCCGTGGCGCGTCGCCGGGCGCCTCGTGTTTAAGTGGATGGAAAGCTGGAGGATGGAGTAATGAGACTGCCGCTCGTCGGGGCCCTCGCCCTGAGCGTCTTCATGGGTGTTGGAACGACCGCGCGCGCCGAAGCGCCGGGAGACCCGACCGCGGTCAAGGAAGTGGACGGCAAGTGGTTCGACGCCCAGGGCAAGCCGACCTATAAGGTGCAGGCGGACGGCACGGTCGACTGGTACACTTTCTCCGGCTATCGCCGCTACCATGCCGAATGCCACGTCTGCCACGGCCCCAACGCCGAAGGCTCGACCTATGCTCCGGCGCTGAAGAACTCGCTGAAGAACTTCAACTATGAAGAATTCTACGGCATCGTCGTCGGCGGTCGCGAGAACAAGCAGGCGGGCAATGACAGCGTCATGCCGGCTTTCGCCGACAATAAGAACGCCATGTGCTATATCGACGACCTCTACATCTACATCCGCGCCCGCTCGACCGAGGCGGTCGGCCGCGGTCGTCCGGAGAAGAAGGCCGAGAAGCCCGCGGCTTTCGCCGAGGCCGAATCGAAGTGCATGAGCGCCAAATAGCGTCCGCGCGCGCCATGTCGCGCCGTCTCGCTTTTTCCCTGGTCGCCGTCGCGAGCCTGCTCGCGACGGCCCCTGCCCATTCCCAATCGCCGGGGCTCGTCGCGCGCCCTCGGGGCGCCGCCGATGACGCGCGCGGCTCGATCGAGCTCGTCGATCCCAAAGTTCTGCGCGTCTGCGCCGATCCCAGCAATCTGCCCTTCTCCGACCGCGCCGGCGACGGCTTCGAGAATCGGCTGGCGGCGTTGCTGGCCAAGAAGCTCGGCAAGGATCTCGCCTATTCCTATTATCCGGGCGCGACCGGCTTCATCCGCAACACGCTCAACGCGCATTTGTGCGATGTGGTGATGGGAATGCCGCAGGGCGACGATCTCGTTCAGCCGACCAATCCATATTATCGGACCTCCTATGCGGCGGTCTATCGCGCCGGCTCCGACCTCGAGGGGCTGACCTCTCTCGCCGATCCGCGCCTCGCCGAGGCGAAGCGCATCGGCCTCGTCGCCAACACGCCGCCGGGCAATCTTCTGGCGCGCTATGGCCTGCTCGGAGCCGTGAAGCCCTATCCGCTCGTCGTCGACACGCGCGTCGACGCGCCGGGCGCCGATATGATCCGCGATCTCGAAAGCGGCGCGATCGACGTCGCTATTCTCTGGGGGCCGATCGCCGGCTATCATGCGAAAAAATCCGCGGGCCGGCTGAAGCTGGCGCTGCTTTCGGGGGACAAGGGCGCGCGCATGAGCTTTCGCATCGCCATGGGGGTGCGCCATTCCGACCAGGAATGGAAACGCGAACTCAATCGGCTCATCGCCCAAAATCAGAACGAGATCGACAGGCTGCTCGCCGATTTCGGCGTGCCGATGATCGATGAGGCGGACGCGCCCATCACGCCCGCGCCGATCACGCCCGCCCCGGTCACGCCCGCCCCATGACGCGGCGGCGGCGGCCGACCGGCGCCCGTGGGTTCGTCGCCGCGATCGGCCTCGCGCTGCTCGCCGCGACGGCGGCGGCCGCCGAGACCGTCCCGGAGCCCGACGGCTACAGGATGTCGGATTTTCGCGCGGCAGTTCCCGCCACTCTGCGCGGCGCCCGCGTCATCGACACGCCGCAGGCTTTCGCGATCTGGCGGGACAAGGCGGCGGTTTTCGTCGATGTTCTGCCGCGCCCGCCGAGGCCCGCCGGCCTGCCGCCCGACGCCGTCTGGCGCGACAAGCCGCGTTTCGACATTCCGGGCAGCGTCTGGCTTCCCGAGACCGGCTATGGCGAATTGGCGCCGGCCGCATTGCATTATTTCGAAAGCGGCCTCGCCAGGGCGACCGCCGAAGACAAAAGCCGGCCGCTCGTCTTCTATTGCCTCGCCGATTGCTGGATGTCGTGGAACGCCGCCAAGCGGGCGCTCGCGCTCGGCTATTCGAATGTCTCCTGGTTTTCTCGCGGCACGGATGGCTGGTCCGCCGCCGGCCATCCGTTGGAGCTGCGCGAGCCGGCGCTGCGCCCGGACTAAATCCTGTTGCAGTGATGGGATAATAGCCTCGCTCGACGAGCGAGCGGCCGACATCGAACGCGGCACTGCAGACGATTCGTGCTTGCACGCGTCACATAAATATATTTATCTAGTATGATTATAGATATATATGGGGGCCTTCATGACTTTCGAACTCGCGCCGCGCCGCTGCTTCCTCGCCTACCCCGCGCTTCTGCGCGCGATGCTGACCATGTCGTCCGCGCTCGCTTTGGCCGCGGCCGTCGCCGCTCTCGCGCGCGCCGAGGAGGCGCAAATCGCCGATGTCGTCGTCGGAGCCGGCGACCCGGGGCTCCCGGGCGAATTGTCGAAGCGAAAGGTCGAGGTGTTGAAAATCCCGCGTCCGATCGTCGTCGTCGATCCCAAGACCGCCGAACGCGAGCAGCTCTACAATCTGCGCGATTTCGCCCAAAAACTGCCGAGCTACAATCCGGGCCTCGGAAATCCACGCACCTCGCGTCCGGCGATCCGCGGCGTCGCCAAAGGCGCGGGAGCCGGCGACGGATCGGAGTTCGACACCGGCTTCATGGTCGACAATGTGTTCCTGAAGCATGTCGGCTTTCAATGGGCGAATTTCATCGACACCGAATCGCTCGAGGTCGCACTCGGCCCGCAGGGAACGAATGGCGGAAAGAACACGACGGTCGGCTCCATCGTGATCCGCACGCAGCTTCCGTCCTTCCAGCGCAAAGAAGTCTTCGAGACCCAGTTCGGCAATCATCTGCATGTTCTCCAGCAGTTCAACGCCACCGGGCCGATCATCGACGACAAGCTCGCCTATCGCATCGCCGCTTATTACGACAAGGGCGACGGCTATTTCTTCGATCAGATATCGGGCGCGAGCATGCCGGGCGACAATCGTTGGGGCGTGCGCGGGCAGCTCTATTATGTCGGCGAGAATTTCACCGACCGGCTGATTTTCAATTATTCGGCCTCGCACGAATACAACAACAGCGCCAGCGGTCCGATCGGCGACACGTCGTTGATCTACGCCAATGGCACGACGCCGGCCCGCAGCTATTTCCAAAATCTCCAGAGCCGGCTGGGGCGTTCGGTCTTGACGCTCGATCCCTACAAGTCGCTCAACACCAGGCTCGGCACGCTCGACGAGCGCCAGCATCTCGTCTCCAACGAGCTGAACGTCGAGGTCGGCCGGAACATTTTCACGTCTATCACCGCCTTCGGCAAGTTCCGCCTGCTGCCGCGCAACACCGGCGGCAATAATCTGACCGAGATCACCAACACCGCCTCGAACACTTATGTGGAGCAGTTCTCCCAGGAGTTCAGACTCTCCTCCCCCGAGGACCAGCCAGTGGAGTGGAAGGTGGGCCTTTTCTCCTTCTACGAATATGTCTGGAACCGGTCCTACACGAATTTCGGCTCGGACGCCGCGGCTTGGTTCAGCGCACCGCGTCTGCTGCGCGACATGACCAACAATCGCGACGGCAAGGCGCGAGACCTGCAGATCGCCGCCTATGGCAACGCCACCTATCATATCGACGAGCAGTTCAGCCTGACCCTAGGGCTCCGCGACAGCTGGGAGGTGCGCTCGGGCTCCAATTTCAGCTGGAACACGATCGTTCCGGGCAATGGCACGATCGTCGAGCAGGTCGATGCGATCGTCGCCGGCGGCGGGCAGCGCTTCTACGACACAGGCGGACAGAAGGCGACGCTCAACGCGCTCACCGGCATTTTCAATCCGCAATACAAGGCGACCGAGAATGTGACTTTCTACGGTCTCGTCGGACGCGGCGAGAAGGCGGGCGCCGTCAACACCGGCGCGCAGGCCATATTCGTCGGCGGCGTGTTCCAGAAGTTCCAGCCCGTCATCACCAAACCCGAGACCTCATGGGACTATGAGATCGGCGTCAAGACCAATTGGTTCGACGAGACGCTGATCATCAATGCGAATTTCTATTGGAACGATCTCTATAATTTCCAGACCAATTTCGTCGACACCTCCGTCGTCGACGCCAACGGCGTGCCGACGCGGCAGACCTATCTCGGCACGGCCAAGCACGCCCGCCTGCGCGGCTTCGAGTTCGACGGCCGCTGGAACGCCTATGAAGGCCTGTGGGTGAATTTCGCCGGAGCCATCACCGAGCCGCGTTGGATCGACTTCGACGATGCTCCGCTCGACGCCGCCTGGACATGGAGCGGCGGAACCGTGGCGGCGCCGACCCAGGTGTCGAGGTCGCATTCGCGCTTCAACGATGTGCCGACGTTCGCCTTCAACGTGGGTTTCAACTACGAGCGTCCGCTCGGCGTGATTTTCGACGGCCTCGGCGATTGGGCGAATCGTCCTGTCACCGGATTCACCTACGCCAATGTCGCCTGGCGCGACAAATCCGAGCTCACGGACCCGACCGCGGTCATTCATTATTGGCAAGACGCTTACGCTTTGATCAACCTCGGCTTCGGCGTTCGCACCGACGACGACCGCTACAGCCTCAACGTCTGGGCGAAGAACATCGCCGACGTCCGGCCAATGGACTCTTTCAGTCCCGGCACGGCGACCAGTCCGACGACGATCGGCTTGCCCGACACGGTGCGGACTGTCGGCGGCACGCTGCGCGTGAAGTTTTTCTGATCGAGGATCGGCGCGAGGCGATCAGCCGGCCTTTCTCGCCAACGCCCACACCGCCGCGATGAAAAAGCCTTTGCAGAGCGGCAGCAGCGCCAGGGTGGAGACGATGGTCGCGGACAGCACCAGCGCCGCCTCCGCGCCATAGGACAGCGTTGCGCGCGTCTCCAGAAATATGAGCAGCGGCACGATGATATGGGCGACGACGCCGATGGTGAGCCAGGCCGGGCCATCATCGGCGTCGACGCCGATGAAACTCTCCGCGCAATGCGGGCAGGCGTCGGCGCGCTTCAGATAGCCGTCGAAGAGCGCGCCCTGCCCGCAGCGGGGGCATTTGCGCAGAAAGCCGCGCAGCAGCGCGGTGGTCGTCGAGGGCCGGGCGATCGTCGTCGGCGTCATGGGATCACTGCGTTTCCGCGCCGGGCGTCACGCCGAGCTCGGCGAGGCTGAAGGAGAGCTCGGGCGCGAGCATGGGCTCGAGGCGCGCTCCGCCGGCGAGCTCGACGATCTCGGCATAGCCCGCCGCGCCCAGCCGGCGATGAACGAAGGTCACGGCCCGCACGGCGTCGACGACCCAGACCTCGCGCACGCCGAAAGCGGCGTAGACGCCGATCTTGCGGCCCTTGTCATAGGCGAGGCTCGAATCGGCGATCTCGATCGCCAGCAGCAGCGCCGGCCCGTCGAGGGCCGTCAGCGGGAGGCCGCGTGGAAAGACGCAGAAATCCGGCTCGACGAAAGTGCGCGCGTCGAGGCGCAGCGTGGTCTCCGGGATAATGGCCAAATGGGCGGGAGCCGCCTTCTGGAGGAAACGATTGACTTCGCCCTTCACCCATTCGTGTCGGGCGCCCTTGGGCGACATTGGCACGACCTCCCCGCCGATCAGCTCGAACCGCTCGTCGTCATCGATGATGCCGGCGCGCAGCATCTCCTCGATTTCCGCCACGCTCCAGCAGCGCCGGGGGAGTCCCTCGGCGGCCTGAGTCTCGAGCGGAAGGCCGATCGGGCGCAGATGCGGGTTCATGCAGCGCAATATAGCGCAATCCCGGCGGGATTTCGCGTGTCAATATTGGCCGGCGAGCGAGGCTTCCAGCAATTCCGCCTCCGCCGCGGACAAGCCGAAGAGATCGTAGACGATCGCATCGATCTCCCTCTCCCGGATTTCGATCTCGGCGAGGCGCTCGGCATCGTCGGGGTCGGCGGCCGCATCGCAATTGGCGCGCGCCAGCGCCGTGAGCCGGTCCGCGGCCTGCGGGTCGCAGTCGGGCAGCGGCAGCGGCTCCAAATATTGCGCCTTCAGCCGCAGCCGCCATTTGCCGCCGCGCAGCGGATTGGACACCGAATGCAGCAGGAACCAGCAGAGCCGTGAATTGAGAAAGGCGAGCAGCGCGAGATCGGCGCAGGGCAGACAGAAGCAGGTGGCGTCGATGAGGCCGCCGCTTTCGTCGAGCGCGAATTTCGGCCCTTGCGAAATGTCCGGAAAGACGATCTTCGGCGCCGCGAAGCCGGCGCGATAGGCGAGCTGCGCCTGCTGCAGCTCGAACCATTTTTGTCGCGTGGCGCGGCGCTCCAGCCGCGAGCGCAGAGGCGTGAGCCATGCCTCCACGGCCGGATATTCCGCAATGTCGAAAGCGCCTTTCGGCGCATCGACGAGCCAGTCCTCGCTCGCCCTGCGCCAGCGGCCGATGCTCGCGCCGCGCATATAGGGCTTCAAAATCTCGGCGCTGCGCGGATCGGCGGCGACGAGCGCGTCGCGCGTCGCGCCATCGACGACGAAAGCGTCGTTGAGCCCCGTCTTGATCCCCCAGAGCGGCGATCCATAGACCTCGCGCAGCGTCTTGCGGCCCCGCGCGATCTTGTCGCGCAGCAGCGCCAGCGCCTCCTCCTCGAAACGCCAGACGGAGGCGCCGAGCCGAGCCTGCGGCATGCGCCGCGCTTTCTCCGCAAACTCCGTTTCGAGGTCCTTCGGCGCGCGCTCCTTCAACAAAACAAAGGAAAGATCGCCGCGCTCGGCGCTCTTCCTCAGCGTCACGATCGCCGGATAGGTGACGACTTCGTCGAAGACACGCAAATCGCCGAAGTCGACGACGCTCTCGATCATCGCATTTGCCGTGAGGAAGCGGCGCAAGCTCTCGCCGGCGCCGGTGCGAAAGAAGCTCGACGAGGAGATGAATCCCAGCCGACCGCCATCTTTCAGCAATCGCACGCCTTTCTCGAAGAAATAGGCGTAGAGATCGGCGCGCTCCGCGGCGACGGCGTAATGTTTCGCGAGATAGGGTTTCGCGGCTTTGAGATATTCCATCCGCACATAGGGCGGATTGCCGATGACGATATCGAAGCGGCCGCGCGCCGCAATATCGTCGATGAGGCTGTCGCCGACGCGCAAATTGTCGTGCGGATTGTTTGGATCGAGAGCGATCTGCGGGCATCGGCTCCATAGCGTGCGGCGCGCGGCTTCCACCGCGCGCGCATCTATGTCCACGCCGAAGAGATTATTGGCGATGGTCTCGCGCGCCACATCGAGCGCGATCATGGCGCCGAACGTAATCTCCTTATAGCGTCGCGCCATTTCGTCGAAGGCGGCGTCGAGAAGCGCGCCATCGCCGCAGGCGGGATCGATGATCTTGAAGGAACGAAGAGCGTCGAGCCATGCGCGCCAGAAGGCGGGCGTCTCGCATCCGCCATGCTGCGCGAGGAGCGCCGCGCGCCGCTCGTCGAGCGACAGCGCAATGGTGCGGGCGACGAGAAAACGGGCGATGGGGGCGGGCGTGTAGACGACGCCGCGGCGCTTGCGTCCTTCGGAAAGTCGTCCTCGGGAGACTGGTTCATCCATGAATGCGAATGCGCCGACTGCTGCCGCTCACAGCGGCGACGAATTATTCCGCTGCGAGCGGCCCCGACAATTCGCCGCCGGCTTCCATTTCCATCCGCAGCCAATCCGGGCACATGTCGTAGCCGTTCGGCCATGTCGGCGCGCCGTCCTCGAGCCGGACCTTCGCAAAAAATTCGGGATCACGAAACGGAATTGCCATCGGACCTTCCTCCCGAAGGAGCGAGGAGCAGTCGTGAAGGCCCGAGGCGCCATCCTGAAAACGGACAGCGATGCAGTAATGGCCTACTGCCGCGATCTGAACGACCTCGTTCGGCATCGAACCCATCGATCTGCTCCAACGTCTCGCGGCGACGCCAGTTTGATTCGAGGTACATCCGAATGGCGATGCCGTAGAACGAAGCGATCGTCGGCATCGCCAATAGCTCAATTGTCCAGGAAGCTCCGCAGCTTCCGGCTTCGGCTCGGATGCTTCAGCTTCCTCAGCGCCTTCGCCTCGATCTGGCGAATGCGCTCGCGCGTCACCGAGAATTGCTGGCCGACTTCCTCGAGCGTATGGTCGGTGTTCATGCCGATGCCGAAGCGCATGCGCAGCACGCGTTCTTCACGCGGCGTGAGCGAGGCCAGCACGCGGGTCGTCGTCTCGCGAAGGTTGGACTGGATCGCCGCCTCGATCGGCAGAACGGCGTTCTTGTCCTCGATGAAATCGCCGAGATGCGAATCCTCCTCGTCGCCGATCGGCGTCTCCAGGCTGATCGGCTCCTTGGCGATCTTCAGCACCTTGCGCACTTTCTCCAGCGGCATGGCGAGCTTTTCGGACAATTCCTCCGGCGTCGGCTCGCGGCCGATCTCGTGCAGCATCTGGCGCGAGGTGCGCACGATCTTGTTGATCGTCTCGATCATATGCACCGGAATGCGGATCGTGCGCGCCTGATCCGCGATGGAGCGCGTGATCGCCTGCCGAATCCACCAGGTGGCGTAGGTCGAGAATTTATAGCCGCGGCGATATTCGAACTTATCGACCGCCTTCATCAGGCCGATATTGCCCTCCTGGATGAGGTCCAGGAACTGCAGGCCGCGATTGGTGTATTTCTTGGCGATGGAGATCACGAGGCGCAGATTGGCCTCGACCATTTCCTTCTTCGCCTGCCGGGCCTCGCGCTCGCCCTTTTGAACCATATGGACGATCTTGCGGAACTCGGCGATCTCGAGGCCCGTCTCGGTGGCCAGCGCGTGAATCTCGCCGCGCAGCTCCTTGATCCGGTCTTTCTCGTTGGCGACGAATTCCTTCCAGCCGCGCGAGCCGAGCTTGGAGACGCGCATGATCCATTTCGGATCGAGCTCCGAGCCCTGGAACTTGTCGATGAAGTCCTCGCGCTGCACGCCCTGCGCATCGGCGAGGCGCAGCAGCTTGGTCTCATAGCCGATGAGGCGCTTGTTGATGTCGTAGAGCTGCTCGACCAGCGCCTCGATACGGTTCTGGTTCAAGGAGAGAGATTTGACGTCGGTGACGATCTCTTTCTTGAGCTGCTTGTATTTGCGGTCCTGCGCCGGGGTCAGCGTCTCGTTCTTGAGCTTGTTCTCGACATTCTGATCCTGCAGCCGGCGCAGTTTCTTATAGGCGTCGGCGACGCGGGCGAAGGTCTCCAGCACTTTGGGCTTCAGCTCGGTCTCCATGGCGGAGAGCGAGACGGAATTCTCGAGGTCGTCCTCCTCCTCGAAAGCCTCCTCCGGCGGCGCGCCGGCGTCGCCCAGCGCGGCCGGCGGCGAGCGCGGCGCGGTGGCCGGCGCGAGATCGGACGGCGTGACCGGCGGCTTGCCGGCGTTCTTGCCCTCGGGGCCGGCGTAGGTGGCCTCGAGGTCGATGATGTCGCGCAGCAGGACCTTGCCGGCCTCGAGCTCCTCGCGCCAGATGATGATGGCCTGGAAGGTCAGCGGGCTCTCGCAGAGACCGGCGATCATCGCCTCGCGGCCGGCCTCGATGCGCTTGGCGATGGCGATCTCGCCCTCGCGCGACAAAAGCTCGACCGAACCCATTTCGCGCAGATACATGCGGACGGGATCGTCGGTGCGGTCGGCGGGCTCCGAGCTGCGCGTGGCGACGGCTGTGGCGCGGGGCGACTCGACGAGCTCGCCGCCTTCGGCCTCCTCCTCCTCCTGCTGCTCCTCGCCCTCGGCGTCGTCCGGATCGTCGCCCTCGGAGACGGTGATGCCCATCTCCTGGAGCATCGCATAGACGTCCTCGATCTGGTCCGAGGAGACTTCCTCGGAGGGCAGAACGGCGTTGAGCTCGGTATAAGTGACGAAGCCGCGCTTCTTGGCGAGCTTGATCATCCGCTTGACGGCGGCGTCGTTGAGGTCGAGCAGAGGACCGTCGGCGGTCTCCACTGCCACTGCGCCCTCGTTTTCGACCTTCTCGTCGTCTTTTTTCGCCATTCTTCGCTCCAAGCCCCACCCCACGCCGCCTTCCCGAGCCGAAGGCTGCGCCATGCCGGGATCGTTTACTTTCTCGCTCGCCGCATTTTAACGAAAACCACAGCGCCGACCGCATGACAAGCCGGCGGACACCGCAACGGACCCGACCGATTCGCTCCAGCCCACAGTCGCGGCCAGGGCTTAACGTCCGCCTAACCAAATCCGTAGAGCTTTGGCTCGTCGGCCGTTCGGCTTGCGGGTCAAAGGCTTCTCAGCGAACGGCCCGATTGGGAACCGAACCCGTCGAGAGCGGCTTCGGTTCCATCGAGCGCGTTCAATTGCGCCTGAATATCGCTTAAACGCGCGGAATCGTGGTCGTTGGGGGCAATCGCCAACCTCGCCTCGATTTTCCGAAGTTCTTTATCTAATGCGCGCACGCGATGTTGCAAGACGAGAGCTTGACGCAAGCTCTCGCCGGCGTCCGCCGGAGCCGCCTCTGCGCGCACGCTCCACAGCGTCGCATGGGCTCCCATGCCGGCCAATTTCTCGCAAAATGCTTGTAGCCCGGCTTCGGCGGCGGCGCGAGCGAATTCTTCGCGCGCGCCGCTTCCGTCGGCGAGGCTGCGCACCAGCACGGCGCGCAGCCGCTCGCCTTCGGCGGAGGCGAAGTCCAGCGCCGCAACCGCCTCGAGATTGGCCGCGAGCAGCTCCGGGTGATTCAAGAGAATCAACAAAATGAGCGCCTCGCGCGGGGCGATGGCGGGCGTCGTGCCGCGATAGAGCGGGGAATTGGCGAGCGCCGCGCCGATGGTCAGCGGGCCGCGCATGGGCTCCGCATCGCGGCGGAAGCGCTGCTGCTGTCCGCCGGGGCGCCGCCCCTCGGGCCTACGCTGAAATTGGCCGCGCGTGCGGCCGAACAGCGAATCGCAGCGGTCGGAGAATTCTTTTTGATAGTGCCGGCGCAAACTCTCGTCGGCGATGGCGCGGCCGAGCTCGGCGAGGCGACGCTCGAGCCCGGCGCGGCGCTCGGGCGTGTCGAGCGGGACGCCTTCCGTCTCCCGCGCCCATAGGAGATCGACCAGAGGCCGCGCCGCCGCCACCGCCGCGGCCAAGGCGGAAGGGCCGGCGGAGCGCAAGAGCTCGTCCGGGTCCTGGCCGTCCGGCAGCAGCACGAAGCGCAGGCTGCGGCCGGGGCCGATCAGCGGCAGGGCCGTGTCGATCGCCCGAAAGGCGGCGGCGCGGCCGGCCTTGTCGCCGTCGAAGCAGAGAATGGGCTCCTCGGCGTGATTCCAGAGCAGAGCGCATTGGTCCGCCGTCAGCGCCGTGCCGAGCGGCGCCACCGTCTGCGGAAAGCCGGCCGCCGTCATGGCGATGACGTCGACATAACCCTCGACGGCGATGATGTTTCCCGCTGAATGGGCGGCTTTGCGGGCGTTGTGCAGATTGTAGAGATTGGCGCCCTTGTGGAAGAGCGGCGTCTCCGGCGAGTTGAGATATTTGGCCTTGGCGTCCTTCTCCATCGCCCGCCCGCCGAAGGCGATGACGCGGCCGGAGCGGTCTGAGATCGGAAAGATGATCCGATTGCGGAAACGGTCATAGGGGACGGCGATGTCCTCGCCATGGACGAGCAGTCCAGCCTCGATCATCGTCTCGACGCTGGCGCCCTTGGCGGCGAGATGGTCGCGCAATGTGAAGCGATCTTGCGGCCCGAAGCCCAGTCGAAACTGCGCCTGCTCCTTTTCCCCGAGCTCGCGGCGGGCGAGATAGGCGCGCGCCTCGGCGCCGGCGGGCCCGCGCAGCTGCTTCTCGAAAAATTGCGCCGCCCATTCCAGCACTTCGGTCAGAGAGCCGCGGCGCTGCTCCGCCTCCTGCGCCTCTTTCGTCTCCACCGGCATGGGCAGGCCGGCCATGCCGGCGAGCCGCTCGACCGCCTCGGGGAAGGTGAGGCCCTCGGTCTCCATCAGAAAGGTGAAGCCGTCGCCATGCTTGCCGGAGGAGAAGTCATGAAAGAAGCCCTTCTGGTCGTTGACATAGAAGGAGGGCGTCTTCTCCGCCTGAAAGGGAGAAAGCCCGCGCCATTCGCGCCGATCCTTCTTGAGCTTGACCTTCTTCGACACCACGGCCGAGACCGGCACGCGGGCGCGAATTTCATCGAGGAAGGAGGGAGGGTATCGCATCGTGTCCCTAGTAGCATTGTCGACGCATTCGGCGCGCGCGGCGTCGGCTTTGTGCCCGCTACCCACAACACGGTCGGTCGGCAGCCCACTCGACATGCAATGCGGTTGTATATACGCATCCCTTCGTCGAGCGCTAGGCTCGAGCCGCGGGGCGAACCGGAATGCGGGGCGAAGCGGAATGAAGGACAGATCGAGCGGGACCGCGCAGCGCACGGGCGATCGAGAGGACGCTGAAATCGACGCGGCGATCGCGAGCGATCCCGATTGGGCGGAACTCGAGCCGATCGACTGGAGCAAGGCCGAGGTCGTCATTCCGCCCAAGAAGCAGGCGATCTCCATCCGCCTGGACCAGGACCTCATCGACTTCTTCAAGAAGGAAGGTCCCGGCTATCAGCGGCGCATCAACGCCGTCCTGCGCGGCTATATGAGAGAGCGCCTGCGCTGAGCCCGGGCGCTTCTCACGCAGGCTCGCGCTCTTTCTCCTTCGCCTTTTCCTGTTCCTGCGCGACGGGAACGCCGATCGTCGTCAGCTGCTTCGGGCGATAGGAGGGGTCGATCTCGGCCTTCTCGCGAACCGGAGCGAAATCCTCGTCGGGGCCGATCGGCCGGATGTAATCCCCGCCCCAGCTGGCGTGCTTCGCGAGCCCTTGATCCGCTTTCGGATAGACGGAGGGCAGGCCGAAAGCCGCCGGCAGCTTGACGAGCAGCGTCGTGGCGAGCTTGTAGCCCAGCGTCTGGCTGTTTTGAATTTTCTCGGTCGGATCGGGTGAAAAGGGCCGGTCGACGGAGAATTTGACATCGGCGAATTTCAACAGCTTCAGGCCATTCTCCGCTGCGCGTTCGGCCATCCACACCAGCGCATAGTCGGAGAGGCCGTGCTCCTGATAGCCGCCGCCGACATTGGAGTGGACGCCGGGGAACCAGCGCTGCTTGTAGAGCGGAAAGCCTTTCTCGGCGATGTTCTTCGCATCGCGCTCCAGATGATAATCGGTGAGCGCGATCGGCGTCGGCCGGAACGGCCAGCGACGCTCGTCCGCCGCCAGCGCGTGATAGGCGGAATCGACGCTCGCGCTCAGAGTCACATCGTGGAAGCTCGTCTTGAAGAGCTTGTCGAACAGCCGGCCGAGAATTTCGCCATAGGGCGCGCCGAGCGCGCCCACCGTGTCCCACACGCCGAGAAATTTGATCTTGGTCGGATAGGGGTGGCAATTCTCGTCGCGGAATGTCTGCGCGGAGGCGCCGCCCGGGCGCCACTCCGCGGCCCTGTCCTTGTAATGGTCATAGGCGATGGAGACGAGCGGCAGATTCCAGCGCTTCAGCACGCCGAGATTGTGAATGAGCCCGGCGATGCTGCGCGCCGTATAGGCGCCGCGGCTGAAGCCGAAGAGATAGATTTCGTCGCCCGGCTCGTAATTGCTGACGATGAAGGCGTAGGCGTCCTTTATATTGTCGGAGATGCCGAAGCCGAATGCGCCGCCGATGACCTTCTCGTCTTTGCGCGTGCCGACGCCGGCGATGTAATGGGTGAGCTGCGGATTGCCGTCGGCGTCGACAAAATCGGTGGCCTGCAGCATTCGCACGACATTGGTGCCGCGCTCGGTCGGCTCGTTCCACGTGCCGTCGCAAAAGATCACGAGCTTCTTCTTGGGCTTGGTCGCGGTCATAAACGTCTCTTTCGCAAAAACCGGAGCGTCGAAAAAATCGCGCGCCGCAATAGAGTGTTTTCCAGCGAAGTGGGAACCGGTTCGCGGGAAGAAAACACGGCAGAACAAGGAGAGTGATTCCGGTTCGATCCGAACCGGAATCACTCTAGCGGATCGCTGCGGCGCGCAAAAAGCCGCCCAGCGAAACGCTCAGCCTAGCCGAGCTTTCCGCGGGGCGCCAGATCGGTGCGAGAAACTGATGCGACCGCAGCTCAGAAGGGCAGCGGGCCGGTGATCGACACGCGCACGGCCGGCGGCTCCATCGGCTTGAAATGACGGCCCATCACGCCGACCGAGCAGACATTGCCCGGCGCGACGCCCGCCTTGCACAGGCCATAGAGCGGATCGGAGGGGATCAGCGATCCATAGCCATAGGTGATCATGTCGGAGCGCGAATTGGTGACGTTGAAAGCGTCGGCCTGAATGCTCCAGCCATTGTCGAAGCGATAGCCGGCGCGCAGATTGAGCGTTCCGGTCGCCGGCGATTTGAAGGCGCCGTCCTCGGTCAGCGGGCGCTCGCCGAGATAGCGATAGCGCAGCGCCGCGAAGGGGCCGGTCGTCTCGCCCACTTCGATCTGGCCCATGGCGACGATGTTGGGCGAATCGGGAATGTAATTGCCGGGCGCGTTGCCGACATAGGTTCCATATTGGAACGAGCCGGGCTGCAGAAGATCGATCCAGGCGAGCGCCTGCTGCTGGTCGACGCCGCGGAAACGCGCATGCGACAGCGAAACGCTGCCCTCCATCCGCAGCCAGGAGGTGGGCGTGTAGTGATTGATGATTTCCACGCCATAGCGCCGGCTCGGCCGGCCGAAGGCGGTGCTGCCGGAATCGCCCTCGAACTGATTCTCAGAATCATTGTTCAGCCACCAGAAGGCGACCGAGGATTCGAGCCCCTCGAGCAGGCGCGTGGTCCGCACGCCGATCTCGGCGCCGCGCTGCTTCACCAGCAAGGGAATGGACGCGACATTCGAGCCGTCGGCCGGGCTCAGCCGGGTCACGGTTCCGCGCGCGTCGGTCGAATGCAGCCCCTCGCCGAAATTGAGGAAGAGCTCGGTCTGCTCGAAGGGGCCGATGACGACGCCCACCTTCGGGCTGCCCATCGTCGCCGATTTGGAGCCGCTGTTCCAGGGGCCGGTCCAGATCGGATCGCCATTGCCGTCCTTGGGCGCGGAGAGCGGATCTTGAAGGCTGCCGACGCTGGCGGCGAAATAGTCGAAACGCACGCCGCCTGTGGCGCGCAGCCAGGGCGTGAAGCGGACCGTCGTGTCGGTCCAAAGGCCCACGCTGCCTTCCGCGACATGGCTGTTGACGACCGTGTCATAGGGCTGGCGCCGCCATGTGTCCTGCAGGCCGACGCGAATATTGTCGTAACGGCTCTCGAAGCCGATGCGCGATTCGATCGGCAGGCCGGCGACCTCGTATTTATAGGCGTGCTGCGCGTTGACGCCGAGCACTGTGCGCCGGTCGAACTGGCGGAACTGATCGCCTATATCGGGATGCGACAGGAAATAGGTGAAGTTGTTGTAGAGATCGAGCGTCGAGCGGATCGCGTAGGCTTCCACGCGGGAGGAATGCGGGCCTTCCGTCTGGCTCCAGCGCGCCGAGAGGCTGAAGCGCGAGGCGTCGCCGCCGTCGGTGCTGTCGATATTGCCCCACAGCGGAAGGACGTTGCCATAGACGGCGCGCGATGGGATCTGGTCGGTGGAGAACCAGCGATTGGCGTAGGCCATGGCCGTGATCGAGAGGCCGTCCTCCTGCGTGCCGCGCGACCAGCGCAGCACGGAATTGATCTTGCGCATCTCGTCCGGCCGCGTCCACGGGCCGCTGTATATGCTCGATTCGATGGCGGTGAGCAAATTGCCGCCATTCACCTCGAAGCTGTCGACGCCGAGCAGTCGCCCATAGGCGAAGCTGCCGCCCGTCGCCCGGAAGAAGCCGTGATCGAGCTTGTCGATATATTGCATATCGACCGAGCCGGCCGAGGAGAAATCGCCCTTGTCGGCGTAATAAGGACCTTTGCGGCCGACGACGGAGGAGAGCAGCTCCGGGATCAGGAAATTGGCGTCCGCATAGCCCTGGCCGTGGCCATGCGTGCGCATGTTGATCGGCATTCCGTCCAGCGTCAGCGAGAAATCGGTGCCGTGGTCGAGCTGGAAGCCGCGCAGAAAATACTGGTTCGCCTTGCCCTCGCCGCTGTGCTGCGTGACCGAGAGGCCGGGCACGATCTCGAGCGCCTCGCCCGGACGGGCGAAGGGAACGGCGTTGACCTGCTGGCCGCTGAAGACGGTTTCGCTGGCCGCCTCGACCCGCACCTTCGCCTTTTGCGCATCGTCCGAGCGCGCGGCCGCCGCCGCCGGCGTCGCGGCCGCGATGGGCGCGCCGACGTCTATGTCCGGGAGCGCCTCCTGGGCGATGGCGGCGGCGCCGAAAAGGGCGGTCGCCAGGGCCAATGCCGAAACTTCGCCAACTCGCCGGCCAATCATCTCCGCCCCCTCGTATGATTTTTTTATTATCAGATCATACGAGTGCGGCCGTGGCAACGACCCGCTTACGGATTTACCCGCAGCGTTGCATTTGTGTCACAGCCTCAGGCGTGGCTGTGGCCGTGGTGGGGCTTTTGCGTGGAGGCGCTCTCCGGCGCATGCGCCTCGGCGGGCGCGACGACGAGCTGGCCGTAGCGCACGCCGCGCTCGCCGATCACATGTCGGGCGAAATGCTCCACCTCGGATTTGCGGCCGCGCAGCAGCGAGACCTCGAGGCAGGTCTCGGCGTCGACATGCACATGCAGGGCGGCGATGGAGAGGTCGGCGTGGCTGTGATGGTCGTGCATCAGCCGCTTCGACAATTGCCGCGTCTCGTGATCGTAGAGATAGACGAGCGCGCCGATGCAAGGGCGGTCGCCGCCGTCGGCCTCGGGCTTTTTCAGTAGGCCCGCGCGCACGAGATCGCGCACCGCCTCCGAGCGATTCTGATGCCCGCCGGCCTCCATATACTGGTCGAGAGCGGCCATGAGATCGTCGTCGATGGTCATGGTGACACGCTGCATATCGGACGCTCCCCTCGCGGCGGTCCCGGATTCCAATGAAAAGCTCCGGCCGCATCTCGTTGTTTTTACCCGTCCAGGCGCGGCCCCGCAATCGCGCGCGGGCCGAGCGGCGCGCGGTCTTGTCCATTTTCGCGGCGTCGGGCATTGTCGCGGCCCCGCCCGTCAGGCTTGCCCGGAGTCCTTCGAAAATGAGCTGGTCGTTGAAATGCTTGCCGCTCGTCGTCGCCGCATTGCTCGCATCGATCGCGCCGGCCTTCGCCCATACGGCGGATATTTCCACCGTCAAGATCACGCCCGAGAAGGACCATTCCTATCGGGTCGACGTCGGCTTTCTGGCGACCGATCTCGAGCGCATCTTCTCGCAGACCATGGCGGAGCGCTCCGGCGTCGAGCTATCGCAGCCCGGTGTGCTGGAGGCCGAGATCGGCAAGCTGATTCAGCGCCGGGTCTCCATGCATGACGCCGATGGCCACGCCTGTTCCGGCCGCGTGGACTATTCCGGAGAGGACCCCACCAATGCGGACAGCGCATTGGTGACGCTGACGTTCGACTGCGCCAGCGTTTCCGGCCAGATTTTCTACGACGCGAAAGAGCTTCTGGCGGCCGCGGGCTCCAAGGCCAAGCATCTCGTCACGCTGACCGGCGCCAACGCCGGCGAGACCATGCTCTATCCCGCCGATGCGCCGCTCGATCTCTCCAAGCCGCTGGAGACGGTGTGGCAGCTGATGTGGAAGTTCGTGCAGGCCGGCGTCGAGCATATTCTCACCGGCTACGACCACATTTCCTTCCTCATCGCCATTCTTCTCTGGGCGACGCGCGTGTGGCCGGTGGTGAAGATCGTCACCGCCTTCACCGTCTCGCATTCGGTCACTCTGTCGCTGGCGGCGCTCGATATCGTCACGCTGCCCTCGCAATGGGTCGAGGCGGCGATCGCCGCATCGATCATCTATGTCGCGGTCGAGAATTTCTTCTCGCGCCGCGTCGATGGACGCTGGCGCGACACGTTTCTCTTCGGCTTTGTCCATGGCTTCGGCTTCGCCAGCGGGCTGAAGGAGCTGGGCGTGCCGGCGAATGCGGTGCTGCCGGCGCTCGCCTCCTTCAACATAGGCGTCGAGCTCGGACAGGTGGCGATCGTGCTGGTCTTCGTGCCGGCGCTGCTCTTCATCGACAAGCAGACCGGCGGCAAGCGCAGCCCGCAGCTCGTCTATGCGCTGTCGGCGGCGATCGCGCTGCTCGGCGCCTATTGGCTGCTGGAGCGCGTCGGCGCGCTGGATTTCGTGCTCGCGCATCTTGGCCATTCGGCCTGAGCGCGGCGGCTTCGCGCAGCCGCGCTCCGTGTCGCTCGGCCGGGTCACTTGGTGACGATGAAGGACCCGAGAATGCCGCCGAGCAGCGCGCCGATGATCACAGTTCCGATCGCGGCGGGAAAGCCGACGACGCCAGCGCCCATCACGGCGCCGAGCACGGCTCCGACCCCCGCGAAAATATAAGCGTTCCGCGTCATCAGGCGGTCGACTTGGTCTTCTTCGGCCATGGTGCTCTCCGTTGTTCTCTATCGCTGGCCCTCGGGAGAAGGGCTGGCTCCGCATGTCTCTAGCTAGCGCGCGCCACACGGCGGCAAGGGCGGGACGCCTTCCCTCACGCGAAATCGCCGATTCGATCAGGATGACGCCCATGACACCGGATGATCTCGTCTCGCGCCTCCTCTATCGGGACGGGCTGATGCTCGTCGTCGACAAGCCCGCCGGCCTGCCCGTGCATCGCGGCCCCAAGGGCGGCGAGAATCTGGAGGACCATTTCGACGCTCTGCGCTTCGGCCTGCCGCGCGCGCCGGCGCTCGCCCATCGGCTCGATCGCGACACCTCCGGCTGCCTCGTGCTCGGCCGCCACCGCAAGGCGCTGGAGCGGCTCGGCAGACTGTTTCACGACGGGCGCATCAAAAAGACCTATTGGGCGATCGTCGAAGGCGCGCCTTCCGCGGAGGAGGGCCATATCGACATGGCGCTCGGCCGGCTCGATTCGACGCGCGGCTGGTGGATGCGGCCCGATCCGCTGGGCCTGCCGGCGCAGACGGATTGGCGCGTGCTGGGCCGCGCTCGCGACGCGCAGGGCAATGATCTCGCCTTCCTCGAGCTGAGGCCGCAGACCGGCCGCACGCATCAGCTGCGCGTTCATTGCCAGGCCATGGGCTGGCCCATGCTCGGCGATCCCGTCTATGGCCATGGCAAGCGCGAAGGCGCGCCGCCGCTGCATCTTCACGCGCGCGAGATCGACATTCCGATGCGCGAAAACAAGGAGCGCATCGTCGTGCGCGCCCCGGCGCCCGCGCATATGCGCGAAGCGCTGGCGCTCTGCGGATGGCGCGCGGAAGGAGAATGAAAATTCTCCCTCTCCCCGCGCGAGCGGGGAGAGGGCCGGGGTGAGGGGCTCGGGGCGTTTTCCGTTTGTGGCTCATGCCCTGGCCCCTCATCCTCACCTTCTCCCCGCGAGCGGGGAGAAGGAAGCGGCGACGCCGCGCAAATCTATCCGGGGGCGCGCATGACCACGCCGGTTCGCATCTGCTTTTTCGGCGACAGCCTCGTCAATGGAACCGGCGACGATGATGGTCTCGGCTGGGTGGGCCGGCTCGTCTCGCGCGAGCGCCGGGCGGGGCGAGACGTCACCGCCTATAATCTCGGCGTCCGCCGCGACACCAGCGCCGATATCGCCGCGCGCTGGCGGGAGGAGGCGCGGGGTCGTCTGCCGGAAGATTGCGACGCGCGTCTGCTGTTTTCCTTCGGCGCCAATGATTGCGTGGAGGAGGAAGCGGACCGCGCGCGCGTTCCGCTCGAGGAGACGCTGGCCAATGCGAAGCAAATGCTGCGCGAGGCCGTGCCGCTCGCGCCCGTATTGATGGTCGGGCCGTTTCTGCCCGGCGCCGCGCGCATCGATCGTCTGTGCCCGCAATTGCAAAAGCTCTGCGCCGAGCTGCGCATTCCCTATATCGAGATGCGCGGCTTCGCCGCGAGCTGCGGCGTGCTTCTTCAAGAGGCGGCCGCCGGCGACGGCGCCCACCCCAATTGCGGCGGCTATGCGGCGCTGGCCGATTTCATCGGCGCGGCGCCGCAATGGCGCGCGTGGCTCGACCGCGGACTCACGTTCGCCAAGGATGCGCCGGCAGATCGCTGACGCCGACGACGGCGACGCCGGCCTGCGCGACGGCATGGTCATTCTCCACCGAGCTGCCGCTGACGCCGATCGCGCCGACCAGCACGCCATCCTCATCGACGATGGGCAGGCCGCCGGGGAAGGTGATGAGCCCGTCATTGGAATGCTCTATGCCGAAGAGCGGGCCGCCCGGCTGCGACAGCTTGCCGATCTCGCCGGTCGGCATTCCGAAGAAGACGGCCGTCTTCGCCTTCTTGATCGCAATGTCGATGCTGCCGACCCAGGCGTCGTCCATGCGATAGAAGGCTTTCAGATCGGCGCCGGAATCGACGACGGCGATGCACATTTTCGTGCCGAGCTCGGCGGCGCGCTTGCGCGCGGCGGTGATGGCGGCCTCCGCCGCGGCGATATTGACATGCATCAGGGACTCTCCTCGTCGCGCGAGCGCCGCGACACCACACAAATGGCTACGCCGAAGTCCCTTTCAAGTCCGTCATCTCTGCGCGATCGGCGCCGGCTGTGTCACAATGTCGCGCTCCGCCGGCCATTTGACCCGATAGGCGAGGCGCAGCTCTTTCGTCTCGCCGGGCTTGGCGTCGAAGCTCCAGGCCATCACGCCGCGCTTGTCCGCCACCTGCTTCGTCGTGGGCGCGGTGGTCTGTGGCAGCGTCTCCACCGTAATGGCCGTGTTTTCGGAAAAAGGCGTTCGATCGACCACCGTCACCGGGACGACGAAATCATGCAGATTGCGAATCGTCGTCTTGAAGTCGCGCGTCTCATATTTGGTCTGGCCGAACCAGCTCGGCTCGTTTTCGACGCGCTTGACCGGCGCGCGCGTCACCTTGATCTTGTCGTCGGCGCCGAAGCCGAGCTCGACCGCCTCGCCGGGCGCGACGAAAGCGATGCGGCTCTGCCCGACATGAACGCCGTCGCGCTGCACGGCGACGGGGCCGGGCAGCAGCGGCGCGTCCTCGTCATTGACGATGCGCGCCTCGAGAAAGGCGGTCGGATCTTGCGCCGGCGCGATATGCGCGGCGAGCGTCGGCTCGATGCGGCGCGACGAGAGAATGAAGCTCTTCGAGCTTCCGTCGCCGGGCACGCCGACGCGGCCCGCGATGTTGAAGCTGGCCTGATAGGCGTTGGATTCGAGCGTCGCCGTCTGCTGTTCCAAGGGGACGGGCGCGGGCGCCGAAGCCCTGGCGTCGGCTCTGCGCAATTGGCGCTCGGGCGCTGCGGCGACCGGAGCGGCGAGCTTTTCCGCATAGAGAACGGGCGGCTCGTAGAAGCCGACGCGCTGCGGCTGCACATCCGGCGCCGATGCGCTGCGATGCGCACGCGTCGTCGAGACGGAGAGCGCGACGTCGCTCCAATCCTCGCCCGTGTTCTGCGTCACCGCGGCGCGACGGGTGAGCTCGATCTGCGGCTTGCCGTCCTTGCCGCCGGTGTCGAGCCGCGCGTCATAGGCGGGCCGCCAAGAGGCGCCGGAGACGAGATAGGTGAGCGTCAATCGCAGCTTTCCGCCGCTCGCCGATTCTACGGCGATCGCGACCTCGCGCGCCGGGCGCTGCATTTTGCGTTCGCCGCCTCCCGCTTCGAGCGCATGAATCTCATCGTCGAGATCCTTGGCCCTGGCGCGCGCCGTGCGTAATTCTTCGCCGGTCTTGGCGAGCGCGGCGCCGATCGTCTCGAAAGCGGCGTTCCATTCGCCGATCGCGAGAGGGCGCGCCTCGGGCCCGAGCTTCTCCGGCCCGGCCTGTGAATAGCGCGTGATCATCGCCTGCTTGCCGGCGAGCGCATCCAGCGTCGCCTGCAGGCTCTCGCGCGCCCGGCGCAATTGCTTCAGCTTGATCTCGATCGCCGTATCCGGCGCGCGCGCATCCGCCGGAGCGAATCGCGTCTCGACGGCGCCGATCGTCGCACGGCCATCGGCTTCGCCCAAGACGCGCAGCGAATCGGCGTCGAGCCCGGCGGGCAGGTTCGCGAGCACGATGGTCGAAGCCCCCGCGGGAAGATCGATCGTCGCTCTGCGCGTCACCGTCGCGGCGTCGGGATGGACGACGACGCCGTCGACCGCCGAGGCCGCCTCGATGATCGTCTCCTTCGCCCATGCGGAGGACAGCGCGATCGATGATACGCAAACGAGAGCGGAAACACGAAGCCGCATGGGGCCGCCTCCTCGAGGAAAGACGGCGCCATCCGGCCCGATGCTTATGTCCTTTTCGCGGCGGAGCCGGCGCTTCGGCCGGAGACGTTCTGTTTCTCGGCTTTATTTCTCGGCTCTGGCGACCGGCGCGGGCCGATCGGTCAGCGTGCGCAGAAAGGCGACGATGGCGTCGATCTCGCCTTCGTCGAGCCGCGGCGTTTCGCCCGGCTTGCGATCATAGGGAACTTCCTTGACGTTCACATTGTCGTGGAACTTTTGCGGCAGATCGTCGTATTTCGCGGTCGCGCCGTCCTTTTTCGGATACCAGCGCGCAGGGTCGGTGTCGCGCGTCGCATAATAGGCGACGACATCGCGCAGGCTGGCGAAGACGCCATTGTGCAGATAGGGGCCGGTCACGGCGACATTGCGCAAGCTCGGCGCCTTGAACTGGCCGCAGAGACTGTCGATGTCGAAGCCTTTCGGCGCGATCTTCGCGAGGCCCTCGCGCTTGCAGAGGCCGAGATCGACAAAGGCCGGGTCTTTGTTGTCGGGAATGGCGGCGTTGCGCGGCGCGCCCAGCGCGTCATAGCTGAAATCGGTGAACAGCCAGTCTTGCGGCCGGCGCGATTTCTCCTCGCCGACATGGCAGGCGAGGCAATTGCCCTTGTTCTTGTCCTTGAACAGAGCGAAGCCCTTCGCTTCTTCAGCGGTCAATTTCTCGCGTCCGCGCAGAACATCGTCGAATTTGGACGAGAAGGGATGAAAGCGCGCGCTGCTCTCATAGGCGGCGACGGCGCGCGCCAATTTATCGAAAGCGGCGTCGCTGTCGAAAATCTTCGCGCCATAGACGCGCCGCGCGAGATCGGCATAGGCGCCGGATTTGATCTTCTCGACGACGGCGGCTCTCGACGGATTGTTCATCTCGCGCGGATTGAGCAGCGGCCCTTCCACTTGCGCAGCCAGATCATCGGCGCGTCCGTCCCAGAATTGGCCGCCGGCGGGAACGAGCTCGGTCGCGCCGGTCTCCTCGTCCTCCTTCTTCATGAAATGAAAGCGCGGGCTGAAGGAGACGTAAGCGAGCGACGGCGTCTTGCGCGTTCCGAGCGCATCCGGCCGGCTGCCGCGCGCCAGCGCCGTGATGGGCGAGCCGTTATTGCCTTGAAACGCCTTGGCGGGATCGTGGCAGGAGGCGCAGGAGAGGCCGGCGGGCTCGGACAGGCTCTTGTCCTCGAAAATCCGCTTGCCCAGCAGCTCGCGCGGCGTGAGGCCGGCTTCATCGGCCGCCCGCGCGTCGCTCGTCGTCGATTCGAAGCTCGCCGCCGGCGCGGCCGCGGCGAGCAGAAAGAAAAAGGCGCGCGACACTATCGAGAGGCGCGATCGAATGGCGAGCGCCATTGAGAGTCTCCGATCGGGAGAGCGGACTCTCCGAATGAGCGAGGCGCGCGAAATCTAGTGAAGAGGCGCTAATTCCGTCAAACTCCATAGATTGGATCGCTTCCAAACAATGCTCTCGCCGCTTCAGCCGCGCGGGGGCTCCGGCTGAGCGACGAAGAGCAGGATGAGGCCGAGCGAGCCGATGAATCGAAACGCCGGCTGCTGGAAGTTCCAATCAATGGAACGCCACATTTGGAACCATTCGCCGCCGATGATCATGAAGCCGAAAAAATAGAGCGCGAAGCCGAGCGCGAGCCCGCCTATGGCGCATTGCTTCGCCGTTTCGAAGCGCGCCGCATCGCCCTTTCGTGCGCCAAAAAGCCGCAGCGCGCCATAGAGGCAGAGCGCCCCATAGGCGAGCTCCGTCGCGATGATCCCGGCATAGAGCAGCCGCTGCAGCGTGTCGGAGAGAATGGCGCGGCTCATCAGCGCGGCGTCGGCGTGAGTCGTGTCCATGGAGACGACATGGCGAAGGACCTCGAAATTCGTGCCATAATCGAAAATATTGCCGAGCCCGGTGACGAGGCCGAGCAGGCCGGCGCAGGCGGTGAGCAGGATCTTGGCGATGCGGGCGATCATGCGTGGGTCCTCCCCGGAGTCGATTCCGATCTATGTCCCGCCGATGACGCGGGCGAGGCGGCGAGGGCGATGATCGCGACAGTGACGCAAATTCTTTTCATTTTCGTCTTTCTCCTGCTGCTCCTCGGCGCGCTGCTCGTCGTCTCCGACGCCGGCGCGCGGCGCGCCTTTCGTATCGCGCTGCATCGGCGGGTCGCGCGTCTGCGGCCGCCGCGCTACGCTATTGTCGGCGACAGTCTCGCGGCGCAATGCGATTGGCGCCCGCTCCGTCGGCGTCCCTTCGACGTGCTGCGCCTTTCCCTCGGCGGCGCGACGCTGAAGGATATAGGCGCGCAAATCGTCGAGGCGCGCATGATGGGCGCGCGCTGCTTCGTCATCGACGGCGGCTTGAACGATCTTCTCTTCGACGCGGCGCCGCTCGCGCAGATCGAAAATGATTTTCGTGCGCTGCTGCGCCGCCTGCCGGAGGATGCGCGCGGCGTTCTGATGCTCGCGCCCCATGTCGCCGATGCGGCGATGGCGCCGCGCATAGACGAGATCAATGCGCTGATGCGCGCGCTCGCCGAGGCGCGCGGGCTCGCCGCCGTCGATCTCGCGACGCAGCTCTCGCACGAGGGCGTGCGGCTGCCGGAGATGACCGATGACGGCCTGCATTTCTCGCCGCTCGCCGCGAAGCTATGGGTGCGGGCGGCGAAAGAGCGCCTTCTTCGCGATGGGCTCGCCTGAGCGCGGCGCGCCCTATGTAACGCGGCGCGGGCGCAATTCCACCGGCGCTCGCGCTCACGCCAAAGCGCGAAGGAGGTCGAGAAAATGGGTCTCTTCAATTTCTGGAACAACTCGAAGAGCGGCGACAAGATCGACAAGAATGCGCCTTCGCCCAAGGGCGCGACCGAGAACGCCGCTGCGCCCGCCGATGAGCTGAAGAAGGAGATCGAGAAGAAGGGTCTCGACGCCTCCAAGATCGAAATCTCGGTCGAGGGCGACAAGGTGAAGCTCGGCGGCAAGGCGGCCTCCACCAGCGACGCCGAGAAGATCGTGCTCGCCGTCGGCAACACCAAGGGCGTCTCGCAGGTCGAGAGCAATATCGTCGTCGGCAAGCAGGAGACCGAATCGCTCTTCTACAAGGTGCGCCAGGGCGACACGCTGTGGAAGATCGCCGAGACGCAATATGGCCAGGGCAAGGGCGGAAAATACGAGGAGATTTTCGCCGCCAATCGGCCGCTGCTCTCCGATCCCGACAAGATCTATCCCGGTCAGGTGCTGCGCATTCCCAAGGCCCAAGGCGCCGCCGGCCAGGCCTGATCTCTGTCGCGCGGCCTCCTTCGGGAGGCCGCGTCATGCGGGAAAAATAGGGATGCGCGCGCGGGAGCTATTCTCGAAATCGCGCGCGATATCGAAAACGAATTGCCTCGCAAAGGCGCGCGTCACATATTCCGCGCGGTATAAGATCATCGGTCATCGAGGCGAAGAGTTGAACCTCCATACTGTGTGTCGCGCGACGCTCATCGCCGTGATATTGCCGCTTGCCGCGAGCGCGTTGGCGGATAGTCTCCCGCAGCGTCGGCCCGGCTTCTGGCGCATAAAGACCATATCGCCGGAAGTGGGATTGCAGGCGCATGACGTCTGCATCGAGGCGAGCGACGGCCTGCTCGGCGTTCCGCAGGACAATTGCACGAAGCCGACGGTCGAATCCGCGCAGGGCGGCGAGGTCATCGTCACCTTCTCATGCGATCTCCATGGCGCGCGCGAAGTGACGAGTCTCTTGTTCACCGGCGATTTCTCGAGCTGGTATCGCGCGCAATCGAAGACGACGCTCACGCAAAAGAGCGGCGTCACGCGCGAGCGCTCCGGCTTCACGATCGACGCGAAATTTCTGCAGCCCGAATGCCCGAAGCCGTGACGCCTCAACGCTTGGGCGCGAGGCCGACGATATAGGCGGAGAGCGAGTCGATCTCATCCGGCGTGAGGATGAGATTGGGCATGTTGCGATGCGAGCTGCGCAGAAAGACCTTGATCGCCAGCTCCGTCGTCGACGGCATGCGCGCCACATCGACGAAGCTCGGCGCCTTGGCGGCCTCGTTCTCGGCCGGCGTCTTCTCGTCTATGCGGTGACATTCGACGCAGAGCGAGGCGGCGAGGCGTCGCCCGGCCGTCGGATCGCTCGATTGCGCGGCCGCGGGCGCCGCGACGGCCGTGGAAGCGAATAACGCAAAAATCATCGGCTTCGGACAAATCATGTCGCAGCTCCTCTATATGGTGAAGTCGCTCCGCTTGAAGATCGACGCCAGCGTGATTCCCTTTTCGGCGAGCTTTTCCGCGGCGCCTTCCTCGCGGTCGATCACCACCAGCGCGCGCGTCGCTTTCGCCTCTGGATGCTCTTCCGTCATGCCGGCGATGGCCTCCAATATAGAGCCGCCCGTCGTCGCCACATCGTCCACGATCAGCGATTCGCCGCCCTTGGGCACATAGCCGTCGATACGCTCCTTGGCGCCATGGCCCTTGGCCTCCTTGCGCACGAAGAAAGCCTCGACCGGCGCGCCTTTGGGAAAGCTCACCGCGGCGATGGCCGCCACCATGGGCACGGCGCCCACGGCCAGCCCGCCGACGCCCTTTATCCCCTGCGCCCTCATATAGTCGACGACGATATCGGCGATGAGATACGCGCCCTCCGGCAGCATGGTCGTCTGGCGCAGCTGGAAGAGATAATTGCTCTTGCGGCCCGAGGAGAGCGTGAAATCGCCGCGCAGCAGCGAATGCGTGTCGATCAGCCGATGCAGCCGCCCCCAGCGCGGATCGGCGGGATCGAGAACGGCGTCGGGACGGGAAGCGCGCAAATCGCTCATTGGCTGTCGAAACTCCGCTGTCGATAGAAGAACGGCGCCTTGCGCCGGCTCGCGTCCCTTACGCCGAGGAACTCGCGGACTTCAAGCCGGTTCCTTCCCTCGGCCCGCGCCGGCGCGGGAGGCGGGGCGAAAAATGCAAGCGGAACAAAAAAAGAACTTGGCGAAGAGAACAAATGCGATACAATCTGCCCATCCGATCTTCGCGTCCGATACCGGTCCGATCCTCACAAGTCTTTCACCGCTCTTTCGCTTCAGGGCCGCATCTCGCGTTGCGCCTGCCGCCCGCCCCGTGCCAGAAGGAATCATCGCCGTGAGCCAAGCCAATCTCCGCCTCGTGGAAGGAACATCCGTGGACAAGACCAAGGCGCTGGACGCCGCTTTGTCGCAGATCGAGCGGGCCTTCGGCAAAGGCTCGATCATGCGGCTCGGCAAGAATCAGAAGGCCGTCGAGATCGAGACGATCTCCACCGGCTCGCTCGGGCTCGACATAGCGCTCGGCGTCGGCGGAATGCCGCGTGGCCGCATCGTCGAGATTTATGGGCCGGAATCTTCGGGCAAGACCACTCTGGCGCTGCATGTGATCGCCGAGGCGCAGAAGAAGGGCGGCGTCTGCGCCTTCGTCGACGCCGAACATGCGCTCGATCCGGTCTACGCCCGCAAGCTCGGCGTCAATCTCGAGGAGCTGCTGATCTCCCAGCCCGATACGGGCGAGCAGGCGCTGGAGATCACCGACACGCTCGTGCGCTCCGGCGCGGTGGATGTGCTCATCATCGATTCGGTCGCCGCGCTGACGCCGCGCGCCGAGATCGAGGGGGAGATGGGCGAGGTGCAGCCCGGCCTGCAGGCCCGCCTGATGAGCCAGGCGCTGCGCAAGCTCACCGCCTCCATCTCGCGCTCCAACACGCTCGTCATCTTCATCAATCAGATCCGCATGAAGATCGGCGTCATGTATGGCTCGCCGGAGACGACCACGGGCGGCAACGCCTTGAAGTTCTACGCTTCCGTGCGTCTCGACATTCGCCGCATCGGCTCCATCAAGGACCGCGACGAGGTCACTGGCAACCAGACCCGCGTGAAGGTGGTCAAGAATAAGGTGGCCCCGCCTTTCAAGCAGGTCGAGTTCGACATCATGTATGGCGAGGGCGTCTCCAAGGTCGGCGAGTTGATCGACCTCGGCGTGAAGGCCGGCGTCGTCGAGAAATCCGGCGCCTGGTTCTCCTACGACAGCCAGCGACTCGGCCAAGGCCGCGAGAACGCCAAGACCTTTCTCAAGCAGAACAAAGAGGCGGCCGAGCGGATCGAGCAGGCGATCCGCGAAAATTCCGGCCTCATCGCCGAGCGCATTCTCGACGCCGGCGGCGAGGGCGAGGGCGACGGCGCCGAGGACTGATCGCAGACAGCGAACGCCCACCCTCCCCTTCAGGGGGAGGGTCGGACGGCGCAGCCGTCCGGGGTGGGGTCGCGGCGCGAAGACTTCCGAAGCGTCATCCCCTTCCGCGAGCCGCGCCGCCTGTTCCACTTCGCGGACAAATGCTCTAGAAGGGCTCGGTTCGCGCCGGGCCTTTTCCTTTTCCCTGCGACGGTTACGGCCGAGCGCGCGTTCGATGGCTTTTCGAGCCGAACAAGCGGGCGACAAGAACCGATATGAGTGGCGTCAACCAGATCCGTTCGACCTTCCTCGACTATTTCTCGCGCAATGGACACGAGAAAGTCGCATCCTCGCCGCTCGTCCCGCAGAACGACCCCACGCTGATGTTCACCAACGCCGGCATGGTGCAGTTCAAGAATGTCTTCACCGGCTTCGAGAAGCGCCATTACGCGCGCGCCACCACCGCGCAAAAATGTATGCGCGCCGGCGGCAAGCACAATGATCTCGACAATGTCGGCTATACGGCGCGGCATCTGACCTTTTTCGAGATGCTCGGCAATTTCTCTTTCGGCGATTATTTCAAGGAAGGCGCCATAGAGCTCGCCTGGAATTTCGTCTCCCGCGAGCTGGCCCTGCCGCGCGAGAAGCTGCTGGTCACCGTCTATCACGACGACGACGAAGCCTTTTCGCTGTGGAAAAAGATCGCCGGCTTCTCTGACGATCGCATCATCCGCATTCCGACCGCGGATAATTTCTGGAGCATGGGCGACGTCGGCCCCTGCGGCCCTTGCTCCGAGATTTTCTTCGATCAGGGCGACAGCGTCGCCGGCGGCCCGCCCGGCAGCCCGGACGAGGATGGCGATCGGTTCCTGGAGTTCTGGAACCTCGTCTTCATGCAATATGAGCAGACCGCGCCGGGCGAGCGCGCGCCGCTGCCGCGTCCCTCCATCGACACGGGCATGGGCCTCGAGCGAATCGCCGCGCTGCTGCAGGGCGTGCAATCGGTCTTCGAGGTCGATCTCTTCCGGCGCCTCATCGGCGCCGTCGCGGAGGCGACAAGCGTCGATTCCGCCGGACCACAGGCGGCGAGCCACCGCGTCATCGCCGATCATCTGCGCGCGTCGGCCTTTCTCGTCGCCGATGGCGTGACGCCTTCGAATGAGGGCCGCGGCTATGTGCTGCGCCGAATCATGCGCCGCGCCATGCGCCATGCGCAGCTTCTCGGCGCCGCCGAGCCTTTGATGCATCGCCTCGTCCGCGAGCTGGTTTCCGAAATGGGCCTCGCCTATCCCGAGCTGACCCGCGCCGAAAGCCTCATTCGCGACACTCTGCTGACCGAGGAGACGCGTTTCCGCCAGACTCTCGTGCGCGGCCTCTCGATCCTCGACGAGGAGAGCGCCTCGCTCACGGCCGGCGCGAGCTTCTCCGGCGAAACGGCGTTCAAGCTCTACGACACTTACGGCTTTCCGCTCGATCTCACCGAGGATGCGCTGCGACCGCGCGGCATCGTCGTCGACAAGGCCGCTTTCGAGACCGCCATGGAGCGCCAGCGCGCCGAGGCGCGCAAGGCCTGGGCCGGCTCTGGCGAGACGGCGACCGAGGCCGTCTGGTTCGCGCTCGAGGAGCGTCTCGGCGCGACGGAGTTTCTCGGCTATGATCGGGAAAAGTCCGAGGGCCAGATCGTCGCCCTTCTCCACGAAGGGGCGGAGACCTTCCGGCTCGAGACCGGCGCGCGCGGCGCCGTGCTGCTCAATCAGACGCCCTTCTATGCGGAGTCCGGCGGCCAGATCGGAGACATCGGCGTGATGCGCGCCAAGGGCGTGCGCTTTCGCGTCACCAACACGCAAAAGAAGGTTCACGGCCTCTTCGTTCACGAGGGCGTGGTGGAGGAGGGCGCGCTCACGCCGGGTCTCGCGCTCGAGCTCGAGGTCGAGCACGCTCGCCGCAACGCCGTGCGCGCCAATCATTCGGCGACGCATATTCTGCACGAGGCGCTGCGCCGCGTGCTCGGCGATCATGTCGCGCAAAAGGGCTCGCTCGTCGCGCCGGATCGGCTGCGCTTCGACTTCACCCATCCCAAGCCATTGACCGAGGAAGAGATCGCCGCCGTCGAGCAGATCGCCAACGAAGTGGTGCAGGACAACGCCCCGGTCGAGACCCGGCTGATGGGCCAGGACGAGGCCATTCGTTCCGGCGCCCGCGCTTTGTTCGGCGAAAAATATGGCGACGAGGTGCGCGTCGTCGCCATGGGCCATGCGCCCGTCGACGCCGATCGCGCCTTTTCCGTCGAACTCTGCGGCGGCACGCATGTGCGCCGCACCGGCGACATCGGCCTCATCAGCGTCGTCTCGCAGGGCGCGGTCGCCTCGGGCGTGCGCCGCATCGAGGCGAAGACGGCGGAAGGCGCCCGCGCGCAGCTCGTCTCCGAGGCCAAGGCGCTGCGCGAGATCGCCGCTCTCGTCCGCACCTCCGTCGAGGAAGCCCCGGCGCGGCTGGCCAGCCTCATCGAGGAGCGCAAGACTTTGGAGCGCGAGCTCGCCGACGCCAAGCGCAAGCTCGCCATGGGCGGCGGCGGCAATGGCGCGGCGGAGCCTGTTCGCGACGTCGCTGGAATCAAGCTGTTCGCCAAAGCCGTCGGCGGCATAGACGCGAAGGATTTGAAGTCCCTCGTCGACGAGGCCAAGAAGACGATCGGCTCCGGCGTCGTCGCCATCGCCAACGCCTCCACGGACGGCAAGGCCGGAGTTGTCGTCGGCGTCACCGCCGATCTCACCGCCCGCTTCAACGCCATCGATCTGGTGCGCGCCGCTTCCGAGAAGCTCGGCGGCAAGGGCGGAGGAGGGCGGCCCGATCTCGCCCAGGCCGGCGGTCCCGACGCTTCGGCGCTCGATGCGGCGCTCGCGGCGGTCGAGGAGACGCTCCGCCAAAAGGCCGCGCAGTGAAGCCGAGGGCGATCGCGCCGGCGTCACTCGTCTCCTAAATATTTTCCCGCAGCGCAATCGCGAGTCGGACGCCATATAATCGGCTGGCGGCGCGCCGGCCGACGTCGTCCCATCGTAAGAGGCCGCGCGACGTTCGGTCGCGCGCTCGAGCGCTAAAAACGCCGGAGCGCGAGCCTTACATCACGATCTCGGGGCCATGATCGGTTGGTTGCCCGAGCGGAGGAGCGCCCATGCATGAGAAAATCCTCATTCCCCTCGATTTGACAGAGCCGGAGCTGACGCGCCTCGCGCTCGACGAAGCGCTCGCATTGGCCAAAGGCCAGGCGCAGCCCGAACTTCGCCTCGTCAATGTGCAATCTCTCGTGCCGGTGGCGTTTCTCGATTACATCCCGCCGAATTTCGACGAGGAATTGCGCACCGCGGCGGAGCAGGAAATCGCCGATGTCGCCGCCAAGCTCGACTATCCCAAGAACAAGGTGACGACAGTGGTGCGTTTCGGCGCCATCTATCCGGAGGTGCTCGCGGAAGCGCAAGAGTGGGGCGCCGATCTCATCGTGCTCGGCTCGCATCGGCCGGCGATGTCGACCTATCTTCTCGGCTCCAACGCCAAGACGATCGTGCGCCACGCCAAATGCTCGGTGCTGGTGGTGCGGCGCTGAGCGCGCCGGCCGCCTATCAGTTCTTTCTCTCTTCCCTGGCGCGCAGCCGGTCCCGCACGCAGTCGCGGATATAGGCGCGCAGGCTCCCTCGCTCGACGCCGCGCGCCGCCGCCTCCTGGCGGCATTGCTGGCGCTCGACGCGGGTCGAGACGCGGCCGAAATAGCAGCGACCCAAAAAAGCTTCGCGCTCGGGGCCGCCGAGGCCGCGCTCATTGGCGCGCCCCTGGCAGGCGTGACGAATGCGTCGCGCCTCGAATTTGGTCAGGCGCTTGCGCGCTTGCGCCGGCTGCGCCGATTTTCCGGCGAGCGCCGGCGGCGCGGCGGGCTCGAAGGTCGGCGGCCTGTCGGGGCCGTTGGCGGCGGAGGCCGCAGGCGCGAGCGCCATCATAGAGAGAACGCAGGCCAAAAGAACCCGAAGTCCCCCACAGCGCGCGGCGCGGGCGTCCGAAACGGATTTCATTCCCTGCGTCCGACGAGGGGAGGGGGCTGCGGCGAGCGTGCGCATGGAAATTCTAGCCATTTCGGTCCGGGCGAATTCCGCGGCGGCGGAACAGGTCATGAGCGCCGAGCACATCGCGCGGCATGACGCGATCCGCTGTGCGTCGCTGCTCGACGGACAGAGAGGCGAAGAAGCTCGTTTCGGCGTCGGCGAGCGCGCGTAAATTCTCCACATGGCGGCTCAGACGATCGGCGCGCGCGCGGAGCGGCTCGCCGGGATCGCGCGGCGCGCCCTCCCGATTGCGGTCGATCGCGGCGGCGACGATGGCGGCGTCGCGGTCCCGAACCACGACATGCAATTGCTCCGCGAAAGTGGAGAACAGCCGGTCCTGCTCGCCCGAGAGGCGCAGGGCGAGCCGCCATTCGTCCATATGGCTCTCGAGCGGGCTGCGGCGCGCGACAAAGGGATTTTCCGCCACACGGTTGAGCGGCTCGGCGATCGGCGCGTCGCAGACGACGAAGGCGAGAAAGCTCGCCGCCAAGGCAATTGCAAAGCGCAGCAACATCGTCGTCGAACCCCGATGGAAACCCGGCTTGAGTTCTTACGCCGCCTTTGAGACCGAACCATGGCCGCCGCCGTGATTTCCCCCGCCGCCGCCGAGGCGAGCCCGTTAACGACGAATAGGGCTCCGGCGTTAACGAATGGGCCCCGCGAGGGCAGGCGTGGCGCCTCGAACGATCCGCGGCGGCCCCTCGGGCGGCCATCGATATCGCATATTTTCAATAGCATATCGAAAATACCGCGAAATTTCGCCTATTTCGGGCGCAATTCGTTATACTTACGAAAAAACCCATAAAATCTAAACGTGTTCGCTGAAAAACTGAGCTATCTACTTACGGAGCGGGCAAAACAATAAATCTATTCTCGTCTTCACATCGGGGAGACGACGAGAATGTTGCGTAGAGTGGCGAGACTGACGATGAGCGCGGCGCTGGCCGGCGCATTCTCCTTCTGGGGAGCGCCTGCGCGCGCAGCCTCCGAGCCCCTGCTCCATGCGGCTCTCGGAGCCGAGACCAGCGTCCCATACGGATGGCTGGACTTTTGTCATCGCTATCGCGGCGAATGCGACGTCGACGCCTCCGCTCCGCGCGATATCGATCTCACCGCCAAGGCCTACAAGGACCTCCAGCGCATCAACGCGAAGGTCAATCACGCGATCGAGCCCGTCTCCGACATGGAGCATTGGGGCGTCGTCGATCGCTGGGACTATCCCACCGACGGCAAGGGCGATTGCGAGGATTATGCGCTGATGAAGCGCCGTCTGCTGGTCGAGCTCGGCTATCCGCGCGCCGCGCTGCTGATGACGGTGGTCAAGGAGAAGAATGGCGACGGTCACGCGATTCTGACCGTCAAGACCAATCGCGGCGAGTTCGTCCTCGACAATATGAACGACGCCGTGCGCCCTTGGACCAACACGCCCTATCGTTTCGTCAAGCGGCAGTCGCAGCTCGATCAGAATGTCTGGGTGGCGATCGACGATCCGAACGCGCCCCGCTTCGCCGCGCGCTGAGCCGGCGGTCGGCGCGCCCCTGCGAAGGGCGCGCCGGGACGGTCAGATCGCCTCCAGCCCTTTCGCATAGCGCTCGGCGTTCTCGACATAATGCTTCGCCGATTCGAGATTGCGCGCCAGCGCGCCCTCGTCGAGCGTGCGCACGACGCGGGCCGGCGAGCCGACGATCAGGCTGTTGTCCGGGAATTCCTTGTTTTCCGTCACCAGCGAATTGGCCCCGACGAGGCAGTTGTGGCCGATTTTCGCGCCATTGAGGATCGTCGCGCCCATGCCGACGAGGCTCGCCTCGCCGATGACGCAGCTGTGCAGAATGACGCCATGGCCGATGGTGCAATCGGCGCCGATGGTCAGCGGAAAGCCCATATCCGTATGGAAAATGCAGTTGTCCTGGACATTGGTGCGGGCGCCGACGGTGATCCATTCATTGTCGCCGCGCAGCACGCAGCCGAACCATATGTTGGCGTCTTCCTCGAGCTGCACGCGGCCGATGATCCGAGCGTCCGGCGCGACCCAAAAACGGCCGGAAGCCGGCACGCGCGGCGCGACGCCGTCGAGCTTGTAGAGCGGCATGATCCTCGTCTCCCGCGCCCCTTTCGGCGACGTCTCGGAGAGACGCGCAGGGGCTTCGCCGGACTTTCTAGAGTTTTTGCCGCGAAGAGGAAACCGCGTTATGGGTCGGTTTGAATTTCGCCAATGCGCCAGAAGCGGTCATTGCGGTCGTCGCAAGACTCTCTATTCTCCGACATTACGAAAAACAGAAAACAAGTGTCGACCAGTTGGCAGTTTCGCGACAAAAATGCTGGAGACGTTATGCAAGACGATATCACCGTATCTCTTTCGCCAGTCACTTCGGGCGATCTGAGCGAAATAGACGGTATATTCGATGATCTCACCAACTACTCTCTGCGTGTCGATGGTGTCTCGAAACGCAGTAATGCGGCCCATGAGTTCTTGAATGCTCTCCCGCCCGGATTCGAACCGCGCCACAAATATGCATTTTTGGCAAAGCGTGGAGGGGTGGCTGTCGGGCTTCTAGATATCGTCGAGGTCGTGCCCCCACCGGTGGTGTAGCAGCTCGGGAGCAAGCCGCTTGCGACGCGCGCTTTTCATAGCGCCGTAGCGAGCGAGCGGCTTGCGGCGGCCACCGGCGATTCTCC
>NZ_WOVC01000099.1:0-1591 GCF_011378635.1 Methylosinus sp. RM1 | reverse complement strand
ATTCTCGTTCATCTTCGGATCCTTCCAGAGACATGGCTGTCCCTCCGAAGAATCTCACATCCGAAAATCCTTCCGAACCCAAAGAATCAATGGGGTCGCGACGGCGCTTACAATGGATCGGGTCGTGCGAAACATATGTGCGAAAGTCGCGTATCATTTTCTTCCTTAGCAGCAGACTTCCCGCGGATGACCACTTCGGGTCAACAGCGGTCCGGTTCGCCCTTTATTTTTCTCGTCCGCCTGCGCCCCACACCCGCGCCTTCCGTCCCCCTCCGCTTCCGCGAGAACGGCGGCGGCAGCTTTGCCTCCACCCAAGGCAACAGGCGGATCGGCTGCGGCTGTAGATGCGCCGTCACGATCGGAATCTTCATGATGGTCGGCAGCATGTCGGCGAGCGCGATCGCGTCGCAGTAGATTTCCTCGGTCGGGGTGGCGCCCGAATGCCCCATGATGTCGCTCCGAATCTCGCTATGAATCCCCTTCTGCTTCAATGAATTGCCGAACGATTTGCGCATCGAGCCGAATTTCGCTCGTTCTGACCTTTATATAGTGGAGGCGTTGTAACTCGCCGTCGATCACCGTGTCGACGTAGGCCACGTCGCGGACGGAGAGGCCGCAGATTTCCTCGCGCCGCGCTCCGGTGTAGTGGAGCATGAGCGTCGCGAAATACAGCGCGCGGTGGAAGACGTGCGGGCCTGGGATCAAGATCTCGTCGTCTTTCCAACCGGCGCAGCCGGTGAAGAAGGCGAGGTGGAAGATCGCTGCGGCGTCGGCTTCGGTCAGGAGTCCGCGCTTCGTGCGCCCGCGTTCCGTGGACTTGCGACGCATCAGCGTCATGTCGATGTCTCGGTCGAGCTTGTGACCGCGGCTTCGAATATGGGCGAGGACCTGGCCCAGAAATGAAAAATGCCGATTGACCGTTCCAGCGACCAAACCGCGCTCCGACGGCGGCTTGGCCGCGCCGATCGCGCGAAGCTGGTCGAGCGTCCGGTGATTGTCTCGCGGGCTGCGGCCGTAGCTCTTGGCGACAGCGCCGAAGAGGTCGTCGAGATCGCCCAGGTGCTTCTGGTGGATGTCTTCGAACTCGACGACGCCCTGCTCGAGGAGGAGCCTCGCGAAAAGCCGCGAAATCTGACGCACCTGACGCTGGGATTTCGTGTCCCAGGCCTTGGCGTCCGCATTCTTCTGGATGACCCCCTCGGCGAGCACGACGAATGGATGCTCGTCGAGCGTCAACGGCTTCGTTCTCGCTACCGTGGCGGGAGTCGGCGTGGGCACGGGCGCGGGCGCGGGCGCGGGGTCGGCAGGTGGCGGCGGCGCAGAGGCGGCCAACAGCGCCGCATGTTCGGTTCGGGCGCCTTCGGCCGTCTCTGCGGCCGCTTCTCGATGGACGACAATCGGGGATGAGGCGAGGGGAGCAACGACGAGCCTCGACTCGGTGTGATCGACCGAGTCGCGGGGCGCTTCGGCGTGATCCTTTAGAATGTCGGCGATGGTCTTCTCGATCTCGACTCGCACGCCGTCATGGCGGCGCTCCGACTGAAAATTCGCCTCGGCGAAGGCCCGGTAGACCGTCTCCTGGGCGAGCGCG
>NZ_WOVC01000098.1:0-1657 GCF_011378635.1 Methylosinus sp. RM1 | reverse complement strand
TTCAAGATTCACCGCGCGACCATCTCGCGCTTCGTCTCCCACGCCCGCGCCGCCGAAAAGCCGGCCTCAAAGCCTTAGCGTAGGATTTCGGGAAAATTCCACGATGACCCCATGCCGGCAATATCCTCCCCTCGAACCCGGCCGGTGTCGCAGAAGGTTTTCGAGGGCTATGCCGCGCGACACGGCGTGACAATATAATGGTTTTCGTTAGCTCGATGAAGGAGATCGATTTCATCGTCTGGACACTGACTTGCTCGCCCACGACTTCCGCTTGCTCGCCCTCCAAAAAGCTCTTGTTGTCGCTTACGAGCGCGTCGCTCTCCAAAATGATTTGGAGGGATCGATGGCGAAGGCGTAACATGACGCGAGACACTCTTCGGAATGTAGCTCGATTATGTCAAAAAAGGTGATCTGTTACGTGAGGAGTTTATGAACCTGTTGTATAATAAGAAATATACACGACATCTACCTATTGCCATGGCCAGCGCCGCTGGTAATTGCCTTGTGCTACGATCACACATTCTTGGATAGAAAAACAGAGGCTCTGGCCTCTGTCTCCCAAGAGGAAACATTTGTCGTACATCAATCTCGCCTGACCACGAGGTTGGCGGTCGCGGGATCGATCCATGCAGGGAAGTTGATCGCCATTATCGCTCCGGTCGAGGGCGTAATCGCAAGGCAAGCCGCGGTGGTCGGCGATTATGTCGTGGCCGGCTCCACCTTGGTGGAATTGGATGTATCGGAGGCAGAGGCGAGACTGCGCGACGCCGAGGCGGCGGTTCTCAAAGCCACCGTTGCCGCGAATTCATTGGAAAATTGGCAAAGCAGCCCGGACGTGGTGCGCGCCAAGCGGAGCGTCGAAATAGGCGAAGACCAATTGGCGAGCCTAGAGCGTCAGGTTTCCGATAGCAAAAAGCTTTTTGACAAAGGGATTGTGCCGCGAAACGATTACGAAAGTTTGGCGCAACAGCGTAATCAACAGAAGGGGACATTGGAAGGGTTGAAGCAAGACCTGGAGACGACGCTCAGTCGCGGAAGCGAGAAATTTCGGCGCGTTGCGGCGCTCGAATTGGAAAACGCCCGCGAAAAATACGACAGGCTTCAGGCGCAGATTGCCGCAAAAGTTGTCAAAGCGCCGGGAGCCGGAATTCTCGTCCGGCCGCCGGCGCAGTCGCAATCCCAAAACGGAAATGTCACGCCGATCGAGGTCGGGGCTCGTGTCAGCCAGGGACAGCCCCTTTTTTCGATAGCGGACACGACGACCCTGGTGGCGACTGGAAAGGTCGACGAGCTCGACGTAAACGCGCTTCGTCTGGGCGCGGACGTTGAAATTACCGGAGAAGCGTTTCCGGGCAGCCCCATCCATGGGCGTATCAGCGGGATTAGCGCCGAGGCCGCAGTGGATCCGAACGGGAGGGCCCCGAATTTCGAAATTCGGGTCGCTTTCACCGCTGACGATGAACGCCGAAAAGCAGCGATCAAATTGGGCATGTCGGCGAAAATGATGATCGAGGTTCGAGACGACAACTTGGCGATGCTGGTTCCTCTTGACGTGCCCCTGAAAAATCCCCCCAGCATCGATTAGAGTCCGGCCGATTGCAGGACGGACACGATGAAGAAGAAACGGTTCACGGAAGAGCAGATCATCGGGATTTTG